>JAABRU010000027.1 GCA_011390755.1 Desulfobacteraceae bacterium
CTGAACTTGTGCAGTTCTTTTGCAATATTCAACATTTAACTATCTAAAATAATATTATATTTCAATAAAAATATTTCCAAATAAATTATTATCGGCATACAGTGATTTCAATATGTTGAGAATTTGTAGATTTTGAAACTTTTTTAAATACAACATTTTGATAAAATTATATTTTTTAGTTAAAAATAAGATTTTGGCTGCACAAGTTCAGTTCTTAAACACTATAGAACGGAGCATAAGGTAAATTGCCGGGCAATTATACCGATACTTAAAACATTTCGGGGTATCCGGCAGAGGAAAAATTCATGTACGCAGTACTTTCGGGAAATGCGGTAACCGGAAATCTTTTAAGTAATGGTATATAATCTGTAAATTATACTCAGCAGATCGGAAAGTTCCGTAATTCCCCCTCTCCCCCGGCGGCAATACCGTTGATGTAAGGTGCCCGGGCGTATTGCATAGGCCCCCCGGCAGCCCCCGGTTTTCTTAAGCCAGCAGCATTGTCCCTCAGGGCGGGGATTCCTGAAACAGCACCGCTGTCCCCCGTAAACAGCATTTTCCGATCTGCTGTTCCGTCAAGGTTAAACTGACAGGGATGCGGAACCTCTCCGAAACTGCGGGGACATACTGCATAGGCCCGGTATGGACGGTTTCAGGGTCTATGCAGTACGCCCTTACAGGAGCAGTTTAAAATTAAAGTTGACAGAACACTACTGATACTTTTGAAGAAACCGAATCAGCAGATCCCATGAGCAGCATTTCCAATCCATATGTCTCCGGACAAAACAGGCCCCCTTTCCTGCCTTTTGTGGGCAGAAACAGTATTTTTGCCCGGGCAGAGCATTTTGTAAAACAGCAGGAGCAGTGTTTTTGTTTTTTATACGGAATGCCGCATATGGGGAAAACATCCCTGCTGCATCATATAAAAGAAAAACGGGCAGAACAGGGAATCCCCTCTCTTTATTTCAATCCGGCCGCGTTTCCGGACAAAGGGGCAGATGTGCTGCTGGCGGAGCTGGCCCGGCAGATCTGCGAATTCCCGAATATGCCGCGGGTAAAGATTGCCAACCGCCTTTCTCCCAAACTTTTTCTGGAACGTTTTATTCCCCATCTGATATCCCGCCTGCCGGAACAAAATTCCCCGTTCCCCTCTCTGATACTGCTGACAGATGAATTTGCAGGAAGAGAAAGCCTGCGGTTCCGGCAGGATTCCCTGCTTTTTTACACCTGTCTCCGCAAAATGGGCATTGCCGCAGGCAGAAAAATCCGATTCATTTTTGCCCTCGGCCGTCGGACCGATGACCGTGAAGTAATTCTTTCCGAAATTTTCGGAAAAGCGGATATCATATCGGTCCCGCCCCTGTCCCCGGAAGAAACGGCTGCCCTGGTGCGGCTTTCAGAAGAAAATGACACGTTGAAATGGCCCGATACCCAGGTGGCGGCAGTGCGGAATTTTACAGCGGGCCACCCGGAACTTACCCGTTATCTTTGTGATGAAATATGGAAAGATGTCCGGAAAAACGGGCGGAAAAGTATCCCTGCTGTCAGTTTCCGGGATATGGGGCAGGGATTTTCCCGCTCTTTCCGGCAGGGTTCCCCTGTATTTGAAAGGCTTTGGCATTCCCTGAGAATTTCGGAAAAGGTGCTTGTATCCGCGCTCGCGGACGGGGGAAACCGCTTTATCGAAAACAATGTGCTGAAAAAACGTCTGGCTGATTTTTCTTTTATCGGTCAAAACGGACAGATGCACAATATTGCAGCGCGGCTGTGCGAATGGGGTCTGCTGGAATCGGAAAATTCAGGCTACCGGATCCGTATCAATATGGTTTCCCGCTGGATCATGGCCAGAAAACCTTTTGACCGCATTCAGGAGGAAATCCGGCGCAGAGCCGATGAACTTTACTTCCGGGCAAAAGAATATTACCGGGAAGGGCAGAACCGTGCAGCGGTCAGCAGTCTGAAAAATGCTCTTGCCATCCTGCCGGGAAACCCCAAAATCTGTTCTCTGCTGGTAAAAATAAAAATCCGGCAGGAAAAATGCGGGGAGGCCCTGGCAATACTCGAAGCCCTTCCCCATATACATGCTTCCCCCCTCCGCCCCCTCTATATCCGTGTACTGCTCCTGCAGGCCGCAAAATGCAAAGACAGCCGGGAGGGCATTCTTCTCTATGAAAAGATACTGGAAACAGATCCGGATCATTCCTATGCCCGTTCCCGTCTGCAGATACTGAAAGAAAGCGGAGACGGTCATCTGCGCAAAAACAGTTCCCTGCCGGAGGATCCGGATATCTACCGCCGCGCGGGGCTGGAAATAAAAGCCCGGCAGGTGGAGGAAAGTCTCCGGCAGATGGAAATTGCGGCCATGATTTCCCGCCGGAAACAGATAAAAAAACTCCGCAGAAAACTCTTTGTATGGGGCTTTCTTCCTCTGTTCTTTCTTTCTTTAACGGCTTTTGCACTTTATGCGGGATACCGGCATATCAGTCATGATCTGCCCAAAATCGGCAGTCTGGCCGATTACCGTCCCCCGCAGGTGACATCCGTATACGCGGCTGACGGGCAGAAAATCGGCGAATTTTACCGGGAACGGCGGATTGTCATTCCCCTTTCCCGTATGCCGGAAAACCTGATCCTGGCTTTTATCGCGGCCGAGGATGCCCGTTTTTTTTCTCATCAGGGACTGGATTATATCGGCATTGCCCGCGCATTTTTCAAAAATATCGAAGCCGGAACTGTTGTACAGGGGGGCAGTACCATTACCCAGCAGGTGATCAAATCTTTTCTGCTGGGGAATGAACGCAGTTATGAACGCAAATGCAAAGAAGCGGTACTGGCCTACAGAATTGACCGGGCCTTCGGCAAAGAAGAGATTCTCTTCCTCTACTTAAACCAGATATATCTGGGATACGGTGCATACGGTGTGGAAGCCGCTGCAGAAAATTACTTCGGCAAAACAGCGGCAGAACTGAATCTGGCCGAATGCGCCATGCTGGGCGGTCTGGCAAAAGCACCCGGAAAAGATACACCTGCCCGCCGACCCGATCGGGCTGAAAAACGCCAAAAATATGTGCTGCACCGCATGGTATCCGAAGGATATATTACGCAGACCCAGGCTGATGATGCCCTGAAAATGCCTTTGAAAATTCAGCCCCGGCAGAACTGGTTTGCCCATGGCGTACCTTATTTTACCGAATATATCCGGCAGTATATGGAAGAACGTTATGGAAAAGAACGGCTCTGTACCGGGGGACTGAAAATTTATACCGGTATTGATCCGCATATACAGGAAATTGCCAGGGAAGAACTGGAAAAAGGGCTGAAAGAACTGGAAAACCGTCATCATTATCCGGAAGATGCAAAACTGCAGGGAGCGCTGCTGTGTGTGGAACTGGAAAGCGGGGAAGTAAAAGCCATGATCGGGGGACGGGATTATGAAAAAAGCCAGTTTAACCGGGCTGTTCAGTCCAGAAGACAGCCGGGTTCCGCTTTTAAACCCATAATTTATGCGGCCGCGCTGGACAAAGGATTCACAACCCGGAGCATTCTTTCCGATACACCCGTATCCTACCGGGGAAACGGAAAACGCTGGACACCTTCCAATTATGACGGGAAATATTACGGCCCCATCCCCCTGCGGAAAGCCCTGGCCAAATCCAGAAATATCCCGTCTGTGCGCCTGCTCAACCGTATCGGTCTGGATTACGGCATTGCCTACGCCCGTAAACTGGGGATCCGCTCACATCTGGACAGAGGACTTTCTCTGGCTTTGGGTGCATCGGGTGTCTCCCTGCTGGAAATGGTGCAGGCCTATTCCGTTTTTGCCAGCAGCGGCCGCCTGACCCCACCGCTTTTTATCCGTAAAATCACAGATCCCTACGGCCATGAAATCACTGACAGCTCCGTATCCGTACAGGTTATAGAACCTGCCACGGCCTTTCTTATGACCAGTCTGCTTCAAAGTGTGGTGAAACAGGGAACCGGATACCGGGCCCGGGAACTGCAGCGCCCGGCAGCGGGGAAAACCGGAACCACCAATGATTTCCGGGATGCCTGGTTTATCGGTTATACGCCCGGATATATCACCGGGGTCTGGGTGGGCTTTGATATTGAACGATCCCTGGGCCGCGGGGAAGCCGGATCACAGGCAGCTCTTCCCATCTGGCTGGGATTTATGCAGAGAATGCTGGAAGGAAAACCGGTGCGTCAGTTCCCGGAAACCGCCGAAGGTATTGTGACTGTGCCTCTGGATCCGGCCACAGGGATGCGGGTGCGGGGAAATTCTGCACATGCGGTAAAGGAGTATTATAAAGAGGGAAGTCAGCCCGTATACCGCGCGCCCCGTCCGGCACAGGAACCGGAATACAAGACCGTTGTCAAAAAAGAGGATTTTTTCAAAAGTGCGTTTTAAGCTGTATTATCCATAAATCTGAACAGGTCTGCGAATCATCATGCTTCGGCTGAAAACCGGAGGCAAAGTCGGTATTCAGTATCTGCTTTTTTTCGGGCGACTGCCGGAATGTATGAACAATGCCGGTTAAAAAAGCGGAAATAAGTGAAAAAAGGGCGGAGAACCGGTTCTCTGCCCTTTTTTCTTTTGCCCTCAGGTGATTTCCAAATGTGAATGTGCCTTCCTGAAGGAGCCCGCAGACGGAAGCTCTGCAACCGGGCTGTCAGATATCAGACACGGCCAAACTTTCCGTTCGGCACTCCTTTGGTACATTTTTTTCAGGAAATCACCTTCAGGAGTTACGCAGTTAAATTTTAACCCATTGATTTTTATGAAAACGAATCTTGCACTGCACAAAATCGGTTCTTTAAAAATCAGATACCTGAAAAAGCAACTGCGTAACGCCCACACCCTATGCCAGCTCCGCCATTCTGTCTGCCACTTTTGCAAATGCCCTGCTGACAGGGGAATCACTGTATATATCCTGGTAACAGGTTCCGGAATCTCCGCATTCAACCACTTTGGGATCAAAAGGAATTTTTCCCAAAAAATGAATTGCGAAATCCTTAGCGGTTTTTTCTCCGCCGCCGCTGCCGAACATATCAATGGGCTCTCCGCAATGGGGACACTGAAAACCGCTCATATTTTCTATCAGGCCGAAAATATCCATTTTTACGGTTTTGCAGAAATTGATGGATTTTCTGACATCTGCCAGGGCTACCTCCTGGGGGGTGGTCACAATAATGGCACCGGCCCCGGAAATCACCTGGGCAACACTCAGAGGTTCATCGCCGGTTCCCGGCGGTGAATCAATAAGCAGAAAATCCAGACTTCCCCATTCCACATCTGCAATAAACTGGCGGATGACCGAGTGTTTGACCGGTCCCCGCCAGATAATGGCATCATCTTTGCTGGCACTGAGGGATTCAATGGAAACCGCCGACAGATTTTCCGAATAAGGCAGGGGCATCAGCTTCCTTTCTGCATTCACCCCGAGCATTTCATTATTGATCCCCAGCATTCTCGGAATATCCGGACCGTGAATATCCACATCCATGATCCCGACTTTGAACCCCTTTTTGGCAAGGGCCATTGCCAGATTAACAGTCACACTGCTTTTGCCGACACCGCCTTTACCGCTCATGACAATAAACTTATGCCGGATTTTATCCAGTGAGCTTTTCAGTGCCTGCTCCTGTGCATCCTGTTCCTTTTTACGTTTTGAAGCACTGCAGCCTCCGCCACTTATCATCTCCATAATACTGACTCTCCTGATGAACTTTTTCTGCATCTTCCGGGCAAAATATGCTTTCCAGAATACAGAAATGTGAACAGTTTTTTCCGATAGTGCGTCCCGTCCGCTGATTCCGAATGTTCCCAGATATGCCTGTCTCCTCCTCAACAGTGCCGGGCGCGCTGCACAGGTCAGGAAAGCGTTTCCGGAGCCTGTGCGGTGCGCAGGATTTTTTTGCCCAGGTTCCCGGTGCCGTTCCTTCGGAAAAGCGGGAATTCTGATTCACCAGGGGATTCGGGCCGCTGCAGCACAGGCGGTTTTGTTTTTATATTTCACAAATTGCCGTGCAGAAAGACGCACGCCGTGCGTCTCTGCGGTATTGTCAAATACATAAACCGCCCGTGTGCACTTTTTTGGGCATACGTAAAAAAAACATGCGGTTTATTTATATCTGAAACAATTGTTTTTTGCAGTCATTATCCGTTTTTTTCCCTAATGCGCAGCAGAACTTTTGCCGCAGATATCCGCATCCGTCCCCCGCTTTATTCTGCAATCCGGTGAAAATACTCATGACTGCATTCCGGGCAATGTTCGGGTTTGCCTGTTCCGAGGGGTTCTTCCCATTTATGCCTGCATTTTTCACACATAAATATCCGGGTATCCCCGTCTACCATAGTATAATTGCCGCCTTCAATGTTGATGGCTTTTCCGTTGATCAGCGCGTCCGCTATAATCTTTCGGGCCCGCTGTATAATCCGGCCGAAGGTGGCCCGTGAAACACCCATGCTTTTTCCCGCATCCTCATAGGACAGTCCCAGCAGATCCGAAAGCCGGATGGATTCCCGTTCATCCACCGTCAGGCAGACTTCCTCCAGTTCCGTCAGGGGAATACCTCTGGGTTTAAAATAACTGATTTCCGGGTTAAAAGCGACTACACGATTTTTTTTCGGTCTTACCATAAACGACTCCTTTTTTTCAGAGATTAAACTCAAAAGATAATAAGTGGCTTTGTGCTGAATGTCAAGTATTATTTCTCATAAATATACATCTTATTCTGAGACTAATCAAGCAATATATTCATTTTTTTTTAAAAAATTATACATTCTTCGGAAAAAATGATTGTATATATGAATAAAATGCAGAAATAAATAGAAATTTTTTTCCATTTCTTTCATGCGGGAAGAGGATTTTTGATTTTTCAGTTGCTTCCGGGGGATGGTTCTGATATTTTTATTATACCCGGCAGATCGAAAACTTTTTCCCGGATGCGGTTTCATGACCGTCCCGGAGTGGGGAAATCATATTTCCGCACCGCCGCACCTTCGGTTCCCCTGTACGGAAATACAGTTTCCGCACTTTTTCGGAAACTTTTCGATTCGCTGATACTTTTATATTTTCCTTCACCAGAGCCTCTCAGAAAATCATTTCCCACTGTGATCGGAAATTTGCAGAGCATAGTGAAAAAGATTTTCCGGGCGGTCTGTTTTGCCAGCGGTCAGCATACCGGTAAAATTTTTTTTGTGACTTTCCGCATCTGTACAGTTTTTAAGGCGATTTCCAAATATGAATGCAGCGATTCTGAAAAAGTCACAGACGGAAAGTCTGTGACCGGACTGTCATCTGTCAGACGCTGCCGGACTTTCAGTCCGGCACTCCTTTGCTACTTTCTTTTCAGGAAATCACCTAACCTGAATTATTCATAAATTCACTTTTTGCTGTAAATTCAGGATATGTCAAAAAACGGGTTTTAAGGCTCTTTTCTGAATTTTTTTATTTATCAGTAATATATCCTGATATTAGCAGGACGTATGAATAATGCAGGCTAAGAACCTATCCGGAAACCTCCGGAACCGATTTTTGGAACCGGTGAAAACAGGGGTTCAGAATACCGAAAGACAGGTTTTCGGATAGACTCTAAATACCATACCATACTGTTTACATACAGATTCACTTTTCCCTGCAGGAACTTTTCAATCTGGCCGAATGAATGTAAGATGTTTTTATCTTAACATTTTTTTCAGCGGAAAGGTTTCTGCACTGTCTGATTTTCAAATCTTTCATCTCTGGCAAACTGTTTTGGCAACAGATTGTCATCCACAGCTGTCAACATTTACTGAACTTGTGCAGGCAAAATCTTATGATTGAACAAAAAATACAATATTATCATGCTGTTGAATCTTTAAAAGTTTCCAAACTTACAAACCTTTAACATATTGAAATTACAACATATCCAAAAATAGTTATCTGGATGAATATAGACATAATATATTATTGTTTCAGGCAGTTAAAATGATTAAACCGCAAAATAGCTGCGCAAGTTCAGAACATTTAATGAAAGGAGCGGAAATGGTAGAGAAAGTCATCATTATGGGAGCAGCCGGACGTGATTTTCACAATTTCAACGTCTATTTCAAAGACAATCCCAGATACCGGGTCATCTGTTTTACCGCAACGCAGATTCCCAATATCGAAGGACGCATCTACCCACCCGAACTGGCGGGCAGGCAATATCCGGAAGGCATTCCCATTTACGCGGAATCGCAGTTGGCAAAACTGATCCGGGATTATCAGGCGGATCTGGTGGCCTTTTCCTACAGCGATATTTCCCATACCGAAGTGATGCATAAAGCCTCCCTTGTCATGGCAGGCGGCGCGGATTTTATTCTCATCGGAGCCACTTATACCATGCTCCGCTCGGAAAAACCGGTTGTCACCATCTGCGCGGTGCGGACCGGATGCGGAAAATCCCAGACCACCCGGAAGGTCTGTGATATTCTGCGGAAACAGGGCAAAAAAGTGGTGGCCGTCCGCCATCCCATGCCCTACGGGGATCTCCGGCAGCAGATTGTGCAGCGTTTTTCCTCTTATGAGGATTTCGGAAAAAATCACTGCACCATAGAAGAACGGGAGGAATTTGAACCCCTGGTGGATCAGGGGATTATCGTATATGCAGGGGTGGATTATGAGCAGATTCTCCGGGCTGCGGAATCCGAAGCCGATGTCATTGTCTGGGACGGCGGCAACAATGACACCCCCTTTTACCATCCGGATGTGCATATTGTTCTTTTTGATCCCCACCGCCCCGGTCATGAACTGCTGTATTATCCGGGACAGACCAATATGATGATGGCGGACATTGCAATCATCAGCAAGGTGGACAGTGCCGAAGCAGCCGGAATTCGCACTGTGCGGGAAAATATTGCAACGCACGCGCCCAGTGCGGATATTGTGCTGGCAGAATCGGAACTGCTGACAGATGCACCCGGACAGATCACAGGCAAAAGAGTGCTGGTGGTGGAAGACGGGCCGACTTTGACCCACGGCGGGATGACCTACGGGGCCGGAACCATTGCGGCCCAAAAGTACGGAGCCGCTGAAATTGTGTCTCCGCAGCCCTATGCGGTCGGAAGCATCAAAGAGATTTACAGACAGTATCCGGATATCCGTTCCGTACTTCCGGCAATGGGATACAGCGGAAAACAGGTGGAAGATCTGGAACAGACCATCGAAAATGCCGACTGCGATCTGGTTCTCTTTGCCACACCCATCAATCTGCCCGGACTGCTGTCTATCCGCAGACCGGTTCTCCGGGTAAAATATGAGTATAAAGACCATAATGAACCGACACTGGAAACCGTACTCATGAAACGTCTGTCCCGTATCCGGGAGGTATAACTGTCAGTCCCGCCGGGCATATGACAGATTGTTCACAGACATGATAAGGGAGTGCGGAAAATCCGCATTCCCTTTATTCCGGGAGACTGCCCATGAAGAAAAAATCCCAAATCCTGCTGGTGGCCCTGGGCGGAAATGCCCTGATCCGCAAAGGGCAGAAAGGCAGCATCGAAGAACAGTTTGAAAACCTGAAAAATCCCATCCGGCAGATTGCCCGGCTGAGCCGGAAATACAGAATCATTATTACGCATGGCAACGGCCCCCAGGTCGGCAATCTGCTGCTGCAGCAGGAGTGCTGTCATGACATTCCCCGGATGCCTCTGGAAATTCTTGTTGCCCAGACCCAGGGACAGATAGGTTATATGATTGAATCTTCTTTGGATAATGAGCTGATGTCTTTGGGGCTGAGTGTAAAACAGCGATTTGTCAGTCTGCTGAGTTATGTGGTTGTGGATCCGGAAGATCCTTCTTTTGCCTGCCCCCAAAAACCCGTAGGGCCGGTTTTTACAAAGGAGGAAGCTGAAAAGCTGCCCTATCCTGTTATTAAAACCCCCAAAGGATACCGCCGGACAGTGGTTTCTCCCCGTCCGCTTTCCATTGTGGAAAAAAATGAAATCCGAAAACTGACAGAAATGGATTTTATTGTCATCTGCTGCGGCGGCGGGGGAATTCCTGTGATCCGGGAAAACCGGACATTCAGCGGCGTGGACGCGGTGATTGACAAAGATCTGGCCAGTGCAAAACTGGGGGAAGAAGTCGGGGCGGATATATTCATTATTGCTTCGGATGTAGCCGGTGCGGCCATTCATTTCGGGACAGAAAAGGAAAAATTTCTGAAAAATGTCAGTGCCGGGGAAATACACAGCTATCAAAAAGAGGGACATTTCCCCCCCGGTTCCATGGGGCCGAAGGTGGAAGCCGCGCTGGAATTTATCGGCAAAGGCGGAAAGCGGGCTGTCATCTGTTCCATTGAAGAAATCGAAGAGGCGGTCGCGGGAAATGCAGGAACGGAAATCCGCCTGTAAATCCCCGGAAATATCCTGCTGACCTGTACATATACAGATACTTAAAACATTTCCAGCAGATCGGAAAGATTCTGTTTCCGGCCGGCAGTGCCTCCGCTTTCAGGCTCCCCTCCCTGAGGGACAATGCTGTTGCTTTAAGTAAAATCCCCCTCCCCCGGCGGGGGAGGGCAGGGGGGGGGAGAGATAAAACTATGAAATTATTTATAAAAAAATGTGCTGGACTGTAAGTTCAGCACTCCGGTTTTTCTTAAGTCAACAGTATTGTCCCTGAGGGAGGGGCGGGGGGGTGAAAATCAGACTTTCCCCCCCTCTCCCCGGCCCTCTCCCGCCCGGGGAGAGGGGGAAATTCAGGAAATTTTCGATCTGCTGATTTCGCGTTATACCGCAGAAGGAAAATCCTCTGTACACAGTCTTCCGGAAAATGCGGTAAGCGGAAATCTTTTAAGTAATGGTACATTTGTAAAACCCGCGTAAAAAATTATCCGAATGCCCTTGCTTTGCATGGATAAATATAATATGCATCGGCCTTTATACAGCAGTTCGGTAAAAAAACCGGCATGAATAATTTCAGTAGACTATAAGACTCATGCAAAACATCCGAATTTAATGATTTCAGATAGTTGTATTTTAATGCTCTGCAAATCAGAAAAAATTACCGAACCATTGTTTATACAGACTTTCAGAAAAACAGATTTCACAAAACGGGCCGGAGAAAGAATCGGCAGATACATCTGCAGCAACCGGCCCGCTGAAATTATTTTTTCTTATGTCCTTTCAGTAATTTTGTATATGCAAGGAACCGTGAAATATAATGGAAATATCAGAAAAAAAGAAAAACACAGACCGCCTGTCTGTGGGAGAAAAAGAAATCATACTGCTGGGAACCGCGCATGTATCCAAAGAAAGTGTGGAACTGGTGAAAAGGGTGATCGAAGAAGAAAAACCCGATACCGTATGCGTGGAACTCTGCGAATCCAGATACCAGGCCATCCGGCAGAAAGATCAGTGGCAGAATACGGACATTGTGAAGGTTATCAGAGAGAAAAAAGCATTTCTGCTCCTTTCCAATCTCATGCTGTCTTCTTTTCAGCGGCGGATTGCCAGTAAACTGGAGGTAAAACCGGGCCAGGAAATGCTGACGGCCATGGAAAAAGCAGAAGAATACGGTGCGCAGATTCATCTGGCCGATAGGGATATCCGCGCCACCCTGTCCCGCACCTGGCGGAAAATGAGTTTTTGGGATAAAATGAAGTTCCTCTTTCAGATGCTTCTATCCTTCGGGGATATCGGGGATATCAGTGAGGAGGATATTGAAAAAATGAAACAGCAGGATGTTCTGGAAGCCCTGCTGGCAGATGTGGGGAAATCCCTGCCGGTGCTGAAACATATCCTCATTGATGAGCGGGATGAATATCTGGCTGCCAGAATACGCTCTGCTCCGGGGCAGAAAATCGTGGCCGTTGTAGGCGCAGGCCATGTACCGGGGATAAAAAAAAACTGGGAGAAGGATATTGATTTGAAAAAACTGGAAGAAATTCCTCCCAAAGGGACACTTGCCTTCATACTGAAATGGGTTCTCCCCCTGCTGATTCTTTTTATTTTTGTGGCCGGTTTCTTTTTCGGCGGTGCAAAAACCGGAGCGGACATGGCTGTTTTCTGGATAGCCGCCAATGGAATACTGGCGGGACTGGGAGCAGTTATCGCGCTGGCCCATCCCCTTACCATTCTCTCAGCAGTGCTTGCCGCCCCCCTGACATCCCTGAATCCCATGATGGCAGCCGGATGGGTATCGGGCCTGACCGAGGCATTTTTGCGCAGACCCAAGGTTAAAGATTTTGAAAATCTGACAGAGGATATTGTTTCTGTACGGGGATTCTGGCGGAATAAAGTCACCCGGATTCTTCTGGTAGTGGTTTTCACCAACCTGGGCAGTTCCGCGGGGACATTTATCGCCATTCCCCTCATGATGAAAGCGCTGCATTAAAATCCGATCATCCATCTCTTCGGGCTGACTGCCGAATTTTCAGAATCCCCGGCAGTCTTTAAGCTGAAAAAACGCTGCCGGCCTCCTTATATCTGCGGATTGACATATGGAATCATAAAGATTATTATTCTTTTTTCAGTTCAGAAAATCGGAAAAATTTACATATCAGCAAATCTGTTGCAGATATGTATTTTTTATTTTCAACAGTGTATTATGGGAATATCAGAGGAAAACAAATGAAAAAGAAAATTTTTGCTGCCATTGTCGGACTGATTCTGTCTGTCGGCCTTCTCGGCGGTATCAAGTATCTGCAGATTGGCGCAATGATTGCTCAGGGAAAAAACTTTTCTCCGCCTCCGATCACGGTTACGGCAGCGGAAGTGAAAAAAGAATCCTGGGAATCGCTGCTGAATTCTGTGGGGTCACTTTCTGCTGTGCAGGGTGTCATTCTTACTGCGGAACTGAGCGGCAAAATAACCGAAATTGCTTTTACATCCGGCACAAAGGTCAGGGAGGGGGATTTGCTGCTGAAACAGGATACCTCTTCGGAAGAAGCACAGCTCCGTGCAGCGGAAGCAGAGGTACTGCTTGCCAAACTGAATTTTACACGCGCACAGAAAGCCGTGAATCTCAAAGCTGTTTCAGCATCGGAATTTGACAAGGCGGATGCGCAATACAAATCAGCGATGGCCGGGGCAGATGCTATCCGGACTCTTATTGCCAAAAAGACCATCCGGGCCCCTTTTTCCGGCAGACTGGGAATCCGTATGGTGAACCTGGGGCAGAATCTTAAGGGAGGGGAAGAAATTGTTTCCCTTCAGGCCATTGATCCCATTTATGTTAATTTTCTCCTGCCGCAGCATCAGCTGGAAAAAATTCAGCAGGGTTTCAGGGTCAGAATTACCTCGGATGCCATTTCCGGTCGAAACCTGGAAGGAAAGATTACTGCCATCAGTCCCCAACTGGACGATGCAACGCGCAGTATCCGTGTGCAGGCCACCATAGAAAATGCCGAAGAAAAACTCCGGCCCGGCATGTTTGTCAATGTGGCTGTGGTGATGCCGGAACCGGAAACCGTGCTCACCGTTCCTGCAACAGCGGTACTGTATGCACCTTACAGCAATTCGGTTTTTGTCATTGAACAAAAAGACCCGGAAAATGAATCAGATCCTCCGGTTCTGCGTCAGCAGTTTGTCCGTACAGGGAAAAAACAGGGAGATTATGTCGCAATTGAATCGGGCCTGAAAGAAGGAGAACAAATTGTCAGTACGGGTGTATTCAAAATGCGCAACGGTCAGACTGTTGTGGTGGACAACAGTCTCAGCCCGGAATTTAAACTGAATCCGAAACCGGAGAACAGTTGAGAATTTGGAGTTTGAAACCCGAAACCCGGAGCCTGACACCTTAAAACCTGACACCTTAAAACCTAAAAACCTGAAACCTGAAATTTTTGAATTATGAAATTTACCGATATTTTTATCCGTCGTCCGGTTCTGGCGATTGTTGTGAATCTTGTTATCATTATTGCCGGATTGCAGGCCGTTAAATCCCTCAACGTCCGGCAGTATCCCCGCAGCGACAACGCCACCGTGACAGTGATGACGACCTATGTGGGTGCCAGTGCGGAACTGGTGCGGGGATTTATTACCACCATACTGGAACGCTCCATTGCAGCCGCGGACGGGATTGATTATATACAATCCCTGAGTTCCCAGGGCCTGTCCACAATCAGTGTCCGTCTGAAACTCAATTATGATCCGGTCAAGGCCCTTTCGGAAATCTCTGCCAAAGTGGACCAGGTGCGGGGGGACCTGCCGCCCGAAGCAGAAGTTCCCGTCATCAATGTGGAATCCGCGGACAGTCAGTTTGCATCGGCTTATCTCAGTTTTACTTCTGATATTTTAAAACAGAATGAAATTACAGACTATCTTGTCCGTGTAGTGCAGCCGCGCCTGTCTGCGGTGGAAGGTGTGCAGCGCGCGGATATTCTGGGCGGACGTACCTTTGCCATGCGGATATGGCTCAAACCGGAACGGATGGCCGCTTACGGTGTCAGTCCCATGCAGGTACGGCAGGTGCTGGAGGCCAATAATTTTCTGTCCGCCCTGGGACGGACCAAAGGCTCCATGATTCAGGTTAATCTTATTGCCAATACAGACCTGCGCTCGGTGCAGGAATTCAAACACCTGGTCGTCCGGGAGCAGAATGATGCCATTGTGCGCCTGGAAGATATTGCGGATGTGGTACTGGGTGCGGAAGATTATGATACCGAAGTGAGATTTTCCGGACAAACGGCTGTATTTATGGGGATATGGCCCCTGCCCAATGCCAATTCCATAGATGTTATCAAACGGATTCGGACAGAAATGGACAGCATCCGGCAGCAGCTTCCCTCCGGTCTGAACGCCCGCATTGCCTATGATGCCACCAACTATATCACCAACGCGATAAGGGAAGTGACCAAAACACTGGGGGAAACCCTTCTCATTGTCGTCATTATCATTTTTCTTTTTCTCGGCTCCCTGCGCACCGCCTTTATCCCCATTGTGGCAATCCCGCTTTCCCTCATCGGGGCTGTTTTTCTGATGCAGATTTTCGGATTTACAATCAATCTGCTCACCCTGCTGGCCGTTGTTCTTTCCGTAGGATTGGTGGTGGATGATGCCATTGTTGTGGTGGAAAATGTGGAACGCCATCTGGGAGAAGGCAAAAGTCCCAAAGAGGCCGCCATACTGGGTGCGCGGGAACTCATCGGGCCTCTTATTGCCATGACCATTACCCTGGCTGCGGTTTACGCGCCTATCGGACTGCAGGGGGGGCTGACGGGTGCGCTGTTCCGGGAATTTGCCTTTACCCTGGCCGGGGCCGTCACCATTTCCGGTATTGTGGCCCTGACCCTGTCTCCCATGATGTCGGCCAATATTCTCAAAGCCGGGATGGGAGAGCAGGGACTGGCGGCAAAAGTGGACAGAGGTTTTCGTCGTATCCGCAATGTTTACGGGCGCTGGCTGGCATTTACCCTCCGCTCCCGTCCTGCTGTTTACATTGTATGGATTGTGCTCAGTCTGCTGACCATCCCCATGTTTATCATGTCTCCCAAAGAGCTGGCCCCTTCCGAAGATGAGGGGGTGATTTTCGGTATTGTGGATGCTTCCGCGAATGCCACACTGGATCAGACAGCCTTCTTTACGGCCGCGGTGAATGATACCTTTATGAGTATCCCGGAAACAGAATTTACCTTTCAGGTGACCATGCCCACATCCGGATTCAGCGGGATGGTTATCAAATCCTGGGAAGAGCGGGAACGCACCGTATTTGAAATTTTGCCCGAAGTGCATCAGAAACTCATGAACATACCGGGAATTCAGATTTTTCCGGTTACGCCCCCGGCACTGCCGGGCGGCGGTGATTTCCCCGTAGAATTTATTATCAGCTCTACAGCGGAAACCGAACAGATACTGGAACTGGCACAGCAGATACAGTTCAAAGCCATGCAGAGCGGCATGTTTGCTTTTCCCCCGCTCATTGATGTTAAAATTGATCAGCCCCAGTCCGAACTCATCATTGACCGGGATAAAGTGGCCGATATGAATCTGGACCTTCGCCAGACCGGTTCCGATGCGGGGGCCATGCTGGGCGGCAATTTTGTCAACCGATTCAATATTGCCGGTCGGAGTTATAAGGTCATCCCCCAGATTCAGCGATCGGACCGGCTCAATCCGGAACAGTTGAAAGACATTTATATTTCCGGCCCCGCAGGGCAGCTGATTCCCCTGAGCAGTGTGGTCACCATCAAAAATTCAACCGTACCCCGCTCCCTGAACCGTTTTCAGCAGTTCAATTCGGTCAAAATCAGCGGTGTGCCGGTGCGTCCTTTGGATGAGGCCCTCCGCTTTCTGGAAAAAGAAGCGGCTCAGATCCTTCCCAAAGGATACACAATGGATTACACGGGTGAATCCCGTCAGCTCCGCACAGAGGGCAATAAATTTCTTCCGGCTTTCGGGCTGGCTGTGATTCTTATTTTCCTGGTACTTGCGGCCCAGTTCAACAGTTTCCGGGACCCCTTTGTTATCCTGGCAGGATCGGTTCCGCTGGCCATGTTCGGAGCACTGATTTTCACCTTTCTGAAAATCCCGGATCCCAATGTGCCTTTCTGGACAGCGGGCTGGACCACGACCCTCAATATTTATTCCCAGGTCGGTCTGGTGACCCTTGTGGGACTGGTTTCCAAAAACGGAATTCTGATTGTGGAATTTGCCAATCAGCTGCAGCTGCAGGGGAAATCCAAATTTGACGCTGTGTATGAAGGATCACTGACCCGGCTCCGCCCTGTTCTCATGACCACCGGGGCCACCATCGCCGGTCATTTCCCTCTGGTTCTGGTTACCGGTGCGGGAGCTGCCGCCAGAAATTCCATCGGTCTGGTCATTGTGGGCGGTATGGCTATAGGAACTCTTTTTACTCTCTTTATTGTTCCCTGTATTTATATGCTGATTGCAAAGGATCATTCACAGGATCGGATACCGGAGAAGATGGGAGAGGCCGAAATGAGTTATTGAAAAATTTATATAAAAATGCGCTTAATGCTTACAGCCTGTAGCACTTCTTCGTTTTCATTTTTCGTTATAAGTCATAACTCATGCCTGAATACCCTAGTGCTTTGTCAAATCTAAAAATTAGGATATGCCTGATTTCATTCGGGGACAGAGACAAGGCATGCCTTGTCTCTGGCATCCCTGCAATGAAATGACAATCCTAAAATTGATGAATATGTAAAAAGTCCGAAATCCGGGTATTTCAGCAGTTTAACATGCTGATTTTACTAAAGCTGAATTCTGGAAAAATGACTTTTTACCGGTTCATCAAAATTAAGCAATGACAAAGCACTAGTACATCACTTTTTAAATCCGTCCCCCCCCTCTGACTCCTTACAGGGCGTATGCAATACGCCCCTGCAGAGAGGTGTACTAAGCGGCAGTGTAACCCACCGTTCCCGAATATGAATCAATGGTGGGTTCCGCTGCGCTTCACCCACCCTACTTTCATGTTTCGGTGGTGGGTCAAATGGGTTGATGAATTAAATTTATGACTGCCGGGGCGTACTGCATACGCCCTTCCGCCGGTCGCCGGGGCCTATGCAGTACGCCCCGGCAGAGGGAAATCAACCTTTTCGACCCACCACCCATGTTTCATTGTGAGGCTGAATACCGTAGGATGCTGTTAGCGTAACGCACCGTAATTTCTACATCAATGTCTTTACGGCTGCAAAGGCTGCTTCAATCAGCCAGGTCGGCCAGAATCCCGCGAGTACTGTAAAAGTAACCAGGGCACCGGTGAGAACTTTCATCCGGGGCGAAATCCGCAGTTCCGGCAGTTCTTTTACGGGTTCGGTCAGATAGGCCGCCTTGATGACCAGCAGATAGTAATACAGGGAAATCACCACATTGAACATGGCAATAAGAATCAGGGTGAAATATCCTTTCTGCATGGCCGCTGTAAAAAGCAGGAGTTTTCCCGTAAAACCGATGGTGGGCGGAATTCCGGCCAGCCCGAACAGGGCCATCATCAGGGCCAGGGCCAGGATGGGCGATCTGCGGTGCAGTCCGACCAGGTCTTCCACCTTCAGGTTCTGGCCTTCCGTTGCCACGGAAATGACCACCAGAAAGCAGGTGAATTTAAGCAGCAGAACCGTCAGTGCATAGAAAACCGCGCTCGCGTATCCGGCCGGATTCATGCTCAGGATGCCGATGAGAACATATCCCGCGTGGGCAATGCTGGAAAAGGCCAGCAGGCGTTTCAGGTCTTTCTGTACAATGGCCGACAGATTGCCGATGGTCATGGACAGAATGGACAGAACCACCAGAATATGGACCAGCTGTTCGCTGCCGCCTGCTGTGAGGGAAACAATGCGCAGAAGAATGGCAATGGCCGCGACTTTGGATACGGTGGACACATAGGCCCCCACCTGATTGGCCGCCCCTTCATAGACTTCCGGTGCCCAGAAATGGAATGGAAAAAGAGCCAGTTTGAAAAAGAAACCGCAGAGCACAAAGAATATCCCCACCATCACATCCGGACGATGCAGAACGGAAGGAAGGATTTCCCCTATTTCCCGCACATAGGCAGTTCCTGTGGCACCGTAGAGCAGGGCCAGTCCGAAAAGCATAACTGCCGAGGCCGATGCTCCGATAAAGAAGTATTTCAGACCCGATTTTACGCTGTAATCCCGGTCTTTTCGCAGGAATACGAGAATATACATGGAATAACTGGATAATTCCAGTGCCACATATATGGTCAGCAGGTGGACACTGCTCACCAGCAGCATCATGGAAAGGGTACTGACCATGAGCAGCATATAGAATTCCGGGTGCCGTTCTTCTGCAATCCCCCGGAGTTCCGTACACAGACAGATGACCAGAAACAGTCCCATCAGCAGCATGGATTTGAAAACCTGGGAGAAAAGGTCAGCCCGGTATGTGCCCATAAACAGTTCTCCCTGCACATGAACCGAAGCCAGGCAGACAGCCACACCGAGGGCAGAAAGAATCAGGGCTGTAAAATAATCCCGTTTGGCATCCGGCCGGGCCAGGGAAAAGGCCAGAAAAACAAGGGAGCAGACAAGACAGTAAATTTCAGGAGCAAAAGTAAGCATCATGGCAACCTACCCATAAATGGAATTGAGGCCGTCTGAATCATATCGAACATCAGAGACGGGAAAAGACCGAAAAGAAGAATAACCGAAACCAGAATTATCCGCGGAATCCCCTGACGGAGTGTCATATCCGGCAGATGGGCGAATTTTTCATTTTTGGGACCGAAACAGGTTTTCTGCACCACCCGCAGCATGAACAGGGCACTGACAACCAGTCCGCAGATGGCAAAGGTTCCGTACAGCGGATAGACCCGGAATGCGGAAATAAATACCGTGAGTTCCGCCCAGAAACTTGCCAGACAGGGTACACCGATACCGGTCAGCGCGGCAATGATAAAATAAGTGGCGGCCACCGGCATGATTTTGCTCAGTCCCCCCAGTTCCGCAATCACCTTGGTATGGGTTTTATCATAAATATAGCCGACCGAGGAGAAGAAAAGTGCTGTCATGATGCCGTGGGCAAACATCTGAAAGACCGCACCGTTGAGACCGTCCACCGTTACCGTGGCCAGTCCCAGCCCCACAATCCCCATATGGGAGACACTGGAATAACCGATGCAGTATTTGATATCTTTCTGACTGAGACCGGCAAATGCCCCGTACACAATGCCCACGGTGGCAAGAAAGGCCATGAGCGGAGCCCAGAATTTCCAGCCTTCGGGGCAGAGATACATCCCCACCCGCAGCACACCGAAGGCACCGATTTTCATCAGCACTCCCGCATGGATCATACTGACCGCCGTGGGTGCGGCCACATGTCCCACCGGTGACCAGGTATGGAAAGGCCATAAACCGGCCAGAATTCCGAATCCGACATAAAACAGGAAAAAGGCCAGTTTCTGCTGGAAAGGCGTAAATTCCGCCATATACATCAGTTCCACCAGATCAAAGGTATTAAGTCCCGATTTTACCACAAGGTAAACAATGCCCGGCAGAATCAGCGCGCTTCCGGCCAGCAGATACAGGGTCAGTTTCATGGCCCCGTATTCTTTGCGGGTACTGCCCCATATGGCAATGAGCAGATACATGGGAAAAAGGGAGACATCGTACCAGACAAAGATAAAAAAGAGGTCCAGGGCCATAAACATACCGAAGACCCCTAAGACCAGCAGAAATATCATGGCAAAGAATTCTTTGACACGGTATTCCATTTCCCACATGGTCAGCACAGCTGTAAAAAAGACAATACCCGTCAGCAGCAGCATGGGCAGGCTGAAACCGTCCACACCGTTGAAGTAGGTGATTCCCAGAGATGGAACCCAGAGAATCTTTTCCACAAACTGCAGCCCGCCTGCGGATTTATCATAGGCCAGGAAAAGATATGCGGAAAGAATCAGTGTCATGCCGGAACAGACCGCGCTGACCCATTTGACGGCCTTCTGTCTTTCCGGCGGCAGAAAAAGAATGATCAGCAGTCCGGCCACACAACTCAGAAGTATGGCCGTAAGATACGGGAAATTGGCAAAGTGCATTTGCATGGACAGTTCCTCAGTTATCTGTTATTATTTATATTTATTCATAATAGTTAAATGTTGGGGCAGATTAGACAAAATAGTCATAAGAAATGTTATAAATATCAAGGCGCAAAAACCTGTAATGCCTGTTTTTATAAAGAATTGCTTCTTCCCTTTTTTCATACCACCTTCAAAATAATAGTCCATTCCAAATTTCATCATATGGTAACATACAAACATTAATACAAAAAAACATATTGATACAAATAATTTCATGTTGTTGTTCCTCTGATGAGAAGAATATGTTCATTTTTCATACAGGAAATACTGAGTCATTCCTGTGAAGGCCGGAATCCGGTGTTTTCAGTTAATTTTCGATTCCGGATTTTACCGGAATGACGGTTTATTGACTTGTTAAGGGTTCATCATACTTACTAATCTATTGAATTAAATTCCAAGTTCTTCCAATGAATATTTTTTGCTAAGATATTTTTCATTCAATCTTCTGTTTTCGTTTAAACGAAATCCATAATACGGAAAAATTTCAGAATCTGTTTCTATCTGAAAATTTGGTTGAATTTTTGTGTCGGAAACATATTTTTTTATATTACCGGTTAAGCCAAATCTGACATAAACCTGCCCGCCTTTTATTTTATATTGATTTATAATAGAATTTAAATTATTCAAATAGTTCTGCGGTAATCTGTCTACCGCTACCTGTTTCCATGATGAATATCTTTTTTTGTCAATCTGACGGCTTTTATAAAATGAATCACTGTAATAATAAATGGTTCCGTTCGGAAGATAGAATGTAATCAAATCATAGATGTCGTCTTCCGGTTTATAAACTGTTATCTTCAAATCATCATAGCTGATTAATAAAGATTCATTTGCAGCATCGTCTTTTATCCCGGAAAATGTCTTTCCGATAATGAATTCTCTAAGTGTCCTGATATTGTCCCGGTTAATATTTTCAGAATCAACTATCTGTTTTTTATTAACATTGACAGACCAGTAATCTGCGTTTACCCACAAACTCGCCCTTCCTAACAGGCCGATATTATCATGCAGATTACCATTCATATCAATGTGCATAGTAGTTCCATAAGAAAGTTCGGCATTTGTACATATCAATGGCTGAAATTCTTTAAATTGGATAAAATTTTTATTGATAATCGTGTCCTTAGACATCACATTCACACTCCTTAACAGGACCATATATCATAAATTGGGCAATTCTTTTAATGTCATTAAATCCCAAATTAAACCCTAAATTTCTTGAACAATGCTCAATACATCTTTTGATTTTTTCATATAATACCCTGTCATTTTTATCTAAACCTGCCGACGTGATTGCTTGTCTGAATTGCTTATTTTGGTCAACATTACTGGCAGGTCTTCCTTTTTGTTGCTTATTTATCCGGTCCTGTTTTTTATCTGACCTCTCTTTTGATTTCATATTTTATTCATTCAAATCCGACGGAATAAAAATCTGATGTCAGTAAAATTTGTCTTATGATCCGCAAAGATGATAGCTCCCCTTCAATAAACCAGTGCCTTTTTGCCTGAAATTCATCAGAAAAAGAAATACAGGGCCAGAAAAAATATCACCGCAAACATGACCATCAGCCGGTACTGTATCATCCCCAGATGCATACCGGCAATGACCCGGCCGCTTTCCACGGTTCCCCGTGCCAGTCCGTCGAGTCCGGCATCAATGATATTATTGTCATTCTTTACACAGCTCATGGAAACACCTTTATAAATGACCGTATCCAGAAACCAGCGGTAAAAATGATCCATATACCAGCGGTTGGCAAACAGTTGCCTGACAGGTTCAATTTTTTCCACAAAACCGATCTGGGAAGAACCTTTTCTCCCGAATTCAAACCAGGCCAGCAGTACGGCTCCGAAAGCCAGACTTAATGCGGCAATCGGCAGCCAGCCGTGATGCTCCCCGATATGATGCTTCCCGTATGTAAGAAAATGTTCCAGCGAAAGATGGAAGAATCCCAGAATACAGGTAATGGCCGCAAGGATAATCAGGGGAATTCCCATGAACCAGTATCCCTGATGTCCGTGATCCTCATGACTGTCATGGGGGGAAGAGTCCACATCTTTGGGGAACAGGATGATAAAAATCAGCCGGAAGGTATAATAGGTCGTAAGAAAAGCTCCCAGCAGTCCGGCTGTCACCCAAAAAGGATTGTCCATTTCTGCCAGGACTCCCAGAATAGCCTCTTTGCTGAAAAAACCGGAGAAAGGAGGAATACCGCAAAGCGCGGCTGCGGCTATGGTCATGCAGATCATGGGGGTTTTCAGGCTCCGGCCTCCCTTTTTCCCGATTTCAAACATATCATTGCTGTGACAGGCATGAATAAAAACACCGGAGCAGAGAAAGAGCAAAGCCTTGAATCCTGCATGGGTGGTCAGATGGAAAACACCGGAAAAATAGCCACCGGCCGACAGCCCCATAATCATGAAACCCAGCTGACTGATGGTGGAATAGGCCCAGACCTGTTTGATATCCCGGCTGACCATTGCCATTGTGGAGGCCAGCAGCATACTGACCGTGCCGATAAAGAGGCAGATACCCATGGTCGTGGGCGAAAGGCTGAAAAAAGGAAAAATCCGGGCAAAAAGATAAACACCGGCAGCCACCATTGTGGCAGAATGAAGCAGGGCACTGACCGGGGTGGGGCCTTCCATCGCGTCCGGCAGCCAGGTCAGCAGGGGAAACTGCGCACTTTTTCCGATAATGCCGCCGAAAATCAGCAGGGCAGACAGGGTAATCAGGGCAGGGGGCATCTGTGTTTTCACTGCAGCCGGATCATTCATGACGGAAATATCCAGATTCCCCAGATTGACCAGCACCAGCAGCAGCCCCAGCAGGAAAGCCACATCTCCCAGCCGGGTCATGACAAAGGCTTTTTTCCCGGCTTCACTGGCAGAAAATTTTTCAAACCAGAAACCGATAAGCAGGTAGGAGGCCAGTCCCACCAGTTCCCAGAAGACATAGAGTTGCAGGAGAGTGGGGGAAATGGTCAGGCTGATCATGGCCCATGCAAACAGGGACATGCACGCGTAATAGCGGGAAAATCCCGGATCTCCGGCCATATAGGACAGGGAATATATCTGCACGAGAAAACAGATCAGTGCGACAATATTGAGCATCAGCAGACTGACCGGGTCCAGCAATACACCGATGGGAATGGATATATAACCCGAAGCCATCCATTCCACTGCATATACTAGGGGTTTATCCATCCCCCAGTTCCGAATCAGAAGAAATACGGCACTCAGCAGGGAAACAGAAATGGTTCCGATGGAAATCTGCGCGCTCAGTTTCGGTCGGCTCCGGGTGAAGATCATGATGATGCCGAAAGAAATCAAAGGCAGCCCCGCAGCCAGCAGGGCCAGCCCAGTGGAAATATCCTCTGTGGTGGAAATTGTCATATAACTGCTCCGTTTCTAAAAAATTTTCGTAATGTCATTACGGCATAATCTGAAATCCGGAAGTTTCGGTTACTCCGCTCCAAGTGCTTCCAAATCAGCAACATCTTTTTTTCTGCCGGACGATTTTTTGTTTAGGATATAATGGTCACGTCCAACATAACATACTTGAACATCTCCATATTCCCCTTTATTATGTCCTTCATACGCCTCATCCCATGAGACACCTGATATTGATGTAATAAGGTCTATACGAACCGGTGGATAGCCTAATTGTATAACTTTATCAGGCTGTTCAAAATCTTCTTCCTTTAAATCGACAGAACTAAAGCCGAAATCATTCAGTGCATTTAAAATGGATAATGCGTTTTCTTTGTCAGGTTTGACGAATATATCCATATCACCGGTATATCTGGGCGCGCCATGATAGGCAGGTGCATAGCCGCCAACAATGAGATATTTTACTTTATGAGCGTTGAATAATTCTAACAACTCTTTGAAGTCTTTCTGAATTTCCATGAAACTGTCTCCTCAGATAATCAACTGCCGCAACTCTTTCTTCCGGAGATCGGCTCATCCAGTATTTTACATCATCTGAAATCAGATTTTTGTCATTTATGTTTCTTATTTTGACTGTTTTTTCGATCATGCTTCCTCCTGCCCCATGCGCGTTCCTTAAAGGAATTCCGTATATTTTCATGTATAATTTTTTTCAAAAACCTCCTGATTATGCTCCATAATTTCTAATGCGAAGTGAAAAATTCCGCTAAGATTTGACAACTTTTTAAAAGTTGTCAAATCTTGTGTAAATTAATTCTTAATTTGCATTTCTGTTATCCGTTTATGGTGTTTTTCCAGTGCAAGGTAATTTTCAAACAGCATCATCCATTCCATAATATCTCCGTCATCCCCCAGTGTCCCCATCTAAAATTCATCCCATGCAGTTCTGTTGTCTTTTCCGAGGTTTTCAAAAGGTATAAGTTCTGCTTTTACCCTGTTCATTTGGAGTGCATATTTTTCTCCTTCAATCCCTGCCGGTTTTCTGAGTGTTTCCTGTACAGGGGAAATCCCGACTATATCTGCTATTTGTTTGAAAGCGGGCTGAATATTCACTTTTATCTGCTCTCTTTGCTGTTTATGAAAAAGTCTTGCACAATATATGCTTATTCCTTTTTTACTTCATCAGTTATGTACGGTTCCTCAGTTCCGGAGTTTCGCCCCCGGAAACCGGACAGGCGACACCCCGTCCGGCGCATGAATCCGCTCATAACGTCATGCCCGACTTCCCCCCACCCAGGCGGACCGCTCCGACCGCACCGTTTTCTTCGGTACCGAGATCCGTTAAGACTGCCGCAGATCCCGTCTCCGGTCCGTCTGGTGTTCCTTCTCCTCACCGGATACCCTGCTTTGCCCTTCTTTCTTTATACCCTTTCCGGGGAATCAGTCACACGGCCTGCATTCCCGCTCCGTCCGGCTTACTTCGACAGACTCAGTAGCCATCGGACTCCCTTACCGGGTTTACCCCCGGACTTTGCTACCGGTCTGCCGGTTACGCTTTAATCGGATGGAACTTTCACTGAGCATCCCATCCATTTTCAATGCCGGAGTAAACCCTGCAATAAAAAGATTGGTGGACATCACATTCCTGATGCCGGGGCAGGTATACGAAAGGTATTAAAGCAATCATCCACCGGGGAATATTATCTAATTTCAAAGACATAAATCTTATTCCAAATATCTGCGTTTACCTTGGCAGGAGCAGCGACGGGTAAGTCGCTGCCCCCCTGTTGTTGAATATCATTCGTATTACTGAACTGTAACTGTATTTGCCTTAACATTATATACGAAAGTAAAGTTTGTGGTTTTTTTCGTATAACCGGCCTGATCCATTTCAACGGGAATTTCAAATAAAAGTACCTTTAAATATTCTTTTGAAGAAAGAAAAGTTGCATAACTGTTGTAAGTATAAACAGGTATATTGAAAATAAGATATCCCTTCTGTGTAAAACCTGGTAAAAGCTCAAAGTTATTGTCTATAATTTTAAGCGATTTGATTTTTGAAAAAACAGGTGCAAGGCTCCAATACCGGCCGCCTGCCTCATATGCCTGTGCCGTATTTTTGTTATATTCAATTAGATCATTTTTCATCATGCAGTCATAAAGTTCGCCTGAATCATCCTGAAGTTTGATTGCCGCACGGTTAAATTTGATAACATGGCCGGTATTATTGGTTATAGTTAATTCAAATGCGGGGACGGGACATATTATCCATTCAACATCACTTCTATGACCATAATCCCCTTTACGGTAGCCATATTGAGTATAGGTATAAAGAGATGGAAACTGTTTTATATTTTCCATAAGAACAGGTCTTATCCGTGCTGTAAGTCTGTCCTGAGCTTCGCCTGAAGAAGAAGACTTGTTTAAATTTAATGAAAATTTCGTTATTTGTTTAGGTGTCGGTGCGCTGCCTATGATACTCAGAATACCGAAAGAGGTTAAGGCAAATACGATTGCTACCTGAATACATACTGCGAACAGACTTTTACATTTTTTCATTTGTTTTTATCCTCCTCTGGAGTTTTTGTTAAAATTAAAACAAAGTAAGCCATTACAACCCCTGCTGTAATGGATAGCAAATCAAAACGATCATAAGTTCCGTTGATAAAATAGCTTTCCGCAGCCTCAAAAAACGAAAATTTATGAAACCATACCGGGATAAATTTAATATATGTTTCCTTAAATAACTGACCGACTTCAAAAAACATATTAATAAAAAGCCACCATAAGCAGATAGCGACATGTGCTTTTTTTTCATCCGAGTTAAAAAAAGCTGATGTTAATAAAATAAACGAAAACGGATGAATAACATCAGGTATATACTTGCTGAGCATGTTGAAAAAATATTCATTTGGGAATCGGAATTTGTTAAAATTAAAAAATTCAATAAAATAAATCTGTCTGCCAGACAAAAGATATAATAGACATCCTATAAATAAAGATGTAATTCCAATGAGCAAACGTTTTATGTTAATTATGTCCAATTTTGCCAATTCAACAAACTATAGTGTTTAAGATAATAGTTTTGGGGTGGCCTATATTTTAACATATTGAATTTATAATAATTTTATCTTGAACTGCCCAAAAAGTATTTTCTTAAGACTCATGCTGGGTTTCACAGTCTTATTTTCAATATTAATCGTATTGATTTGAAATAATTAAAAATATTGACAGGTTCCAATATTTGCCATATCTGGGATATAATACTCTGATTTTGGTTTTTCATGGCATGAAATTTGCTTAAATCTGAATATATCTGACTAATTTCAAAAATGGAGAAAGTCATGAAAAAAAGAGACAGATCGAAGCAAAATATAAGAATCCATATTTTCATGCCGGATGAAATTAAAAAGTTAAAGGAATACAGAGATGCACAGAAGGACCTCCGTCTGAAAATCCGCTTCATGGCCCTTCTGCTTATTGCGGAACATACCGGAATTCCATCTGTATCCCGTTCTTTCGGCAAAACCGTAAGGACTGTGGAAGACTGGTACAGGATATATCTCTCCGAAGGTCCCGATGCACTGAATTCGTTCCAATACAAACCGAAACAGTGTTATCTGACAGACGATCAGATAACGGAGCTTACCGGTTGGATAAAAAAGGAAAATCCTTCGGATACGAAAGTAATCCGTCATTATATACAGGAACATTTCGGAGTTTCCTATTGCCGCAGTGCCATTGAAAAACTTCTTAAAAAACATGGACTGAAACGGCTCCGTCCGAAACTGGTCCCCGGAAATCCGCCATCCGAAGAGGAACAGAGAAAATTTGTCGAAAATTACAATGAACTCAGGCAATTCACGGATGCAGGCTCGACAGTTCTTTTCTGCGATGCCATGCATCTTATCCATCAGACTGTTCCTTCCTTCTGCTGGGGAGATCCCAAATATCCGCCTGTGTTTAAAACAAATTCGGGACGGCAGAGACTGAATATCCTCGGAGCGTATGATCCGGTGGCACATGACCTTATTCATCATACAGGTGAGGAAAACTGCAACAGTGAACAGGTAATTGTCTTTTTTGAAAAAATACTGAAATCGTGCCATAAATCAGACTTCATTTTTCTAATCCTTGACAATGCCCCGTATTTTCATGCCAAAGAAGTTTCACAATGGCTTGAAAAGCATCCGAAGATAATCTGCTGGTTTTTACCTGCTTATGCTCCGAACCTGAATCTCATCGAAAGGTTGTGGCGTTTTGTCAAAAATAAATTGGTAAAGAACACATATTTTGAGAAATACAAAACTTTCCGTTGCAATGTTTTCAGACTTTTAAACAATCTTTCAGAACATAAGGATAAGTTAGTCAGTCTGATAACAGAAAAATTTGAAATTATTACTTATGCCAAGGCATAAGCAAATATTATGCCAAGAAAAACCAAAGTATGACAACTATACGGGGGGCTTGAAAAAATTCCCGCAATTTTGTTTTTTTTGATTAATTTACTGAATTCAGGTTTTTTTTTGTCTAATTTCTCTACGATGTCAATAGTTCTGCTGTCTCCTGTCAGACATTTTTGGAAAGTATTCGTTCTGAGTTTATCAAATTGAATAATTCGTTTAATCGTATCATTTGCATATCTTTGCCACCAACTTAATACTGAGAATAGGGGTTTACATATTTTGCCATGTTTTTTACAATAATATGTTGTGGTTACAGGTTCTTTTAATGTTGCCAGATCAGCATGTGTTGTTGCACGGCATGAACGGACAGTGCGACTCAGGACTAAAGCAAGGATTTTTTTTGTTTCAGTGTTTTTGATTGATTTTATTTCATTGAAGACAAAATCAATTTCTTTTCTGACAACTTTCAGGAACCATTTGTCAAGAAACGAATTATTTTTTTCCTGTATCAATGGAATGTTGTAATCTTCTATAAGATTGTAATAAATTTTTAAAAATTCATCGGACTTCTCCCTGCCGTATAATTTTTCATTTATTTTCTTTTGTCTGACTTTATATTTAAAGTCCGGGGATGGAAAAAATTTACCATTAAATAATTTCAACTCATCCAGTAATCTGTTTTCAAAATTAGCATTGTTTTTTTCTTTTTGAAATTTTTTAAGTTGCTGCGTTATTAAATTAGCCGTTTTTCTGACATCATTAATGTCATATTTTCCAACTTTAATATTGCTTATAAAAGCATTAAATGCAGAAACATCAATTCCGATCGAATGTAAATTAAGTTCACTTGCCTGAACAAGAGTGGTTCCGCTACCGCAGAAAGGGTCTAAAATAATATCACCCGGTTTGAAAAATGATATGGTTTTAAATTTATCCGTATGCTGATCCAAAAAATATTCAACCAGTTGTGGAATAAATTTGCCTTTATATGAATGCAGTCTGTGAACATGTTTCGTTGTTTCAGATTCTTTATATTCAGAGAATGAAAGATTCCAGTTCAGATCATATCCCAGCTGTTTCTTCCAGAGTTCTTCTTTTGTTCCATGATATGATTTGTAATATTCTTCCAAATCGTATCTGTCAATATAAGTATTTCCATTATCCCCGCTTTTAGGTATTCTTCCGTATTGGATTAAATACGATATATTTGAAGGTGTAACATTTTTACCTGTATATTCAGAAGCCCAGATACTTGCTTCTTTTATTGTCATCAAATTTTGCATGGATTATCATTTCCTCAAACAATTGTTATAGTCTGTTTCATTTGACCCTGCGGTAGAATTTGCTTGTAACATCTTTTAAATCAAGGCTGTCTGAACAAGAATACCGCAAAGTCATATGATACAGGCTTTAGGACTTACGCAGTTGAAATATAATCTCAATGCCGTTTCCTTAAGACTCCCCTCCCTCAGGGAGGGCAGGGGGAGGGTGAAAAATCCGACTGACTGCAAAGCCCTGTTTCCCCCTCCCCTGCCCCCTCCCGCCGGGGGAGGGGGATTTTCTGCTTAAGGAAACGGCATTGAGTGTAATGTAACATACCTGCTGAGAAAAACACCAAAATCTTTGAAAACCGCAGATTCACACGCAGCAGATCGAAAAGTTTCCCCCGGATACGGTTTTACGGCTGCCCCGGAGTGCGGAAACTGTATTTCTGCCCCGGGGCATCTCCCGGTTACCCCATGCAAAAATACAATTTTTGCACTCCTCCGGAAACGTTTCGATCTACTGGCACGGATTCACACAGATATGCACGAATTACAGAATCCCGTTCATCCGTGTTCATCTGTGTTCATCTGTGTTCATCTGTGGTTCATCTGTGGTTCAGTCTTCCGACTCCGGATTTTTTCTCAACGGATACGTTACATTACACACTGACAGGTTAAATAACATGAAAGAGCATAATATATCTGGCATCCAAATCTTCTTCCGACACCGCGGCATATTCCTTTTCCACTTCCGCAAAAAGATATACCAGCAGATTCCGCCATGGTTCCGGTATTTCACGGACATCTTTGCCGCATCTTTCCGCAACCCAGTGCAGAAAGGATTCCTTCATGCTGTTCCGGATACAGCGGCCCCCCTTTTCCTCCTGCCATAATTTTCTGTAAAATATGCGGAAATCATCCATATCCACCGGCATCTGCTGCTCCCTTTTGCCCAGATAATGCCGCAGCCAGGGGGTCAGCAGAAAACTTTTCCATATGACAAAGCGATCCTGCACGGTTTCTGCGGGAATGCGGAGATGGGAAAGCAGTGTATCTGCCGTCATAATCCGTTCCAGTGTTTTCCGGGTATGGCGGACATCGTCCAAAGAATAAAAATCTCTGTATAACACACCTGATTCATAATTGTCAAAAAAGAGCGGTTTTTCAATGAGAAGACCGCCCAGCACCCCCAGCCATTCCTCTCCCCAGAATGTGGCATCAAAGCCCTGTTTTTCAAACCAGCTTTCTTTGCGCCATTTTTCTGCCTGCCATTTCAGTTCGGCCACCCGGCTGTATCCGACCCGGAAAATCTGTGCAATTGCATAGGTGCGGATCAGTGCCGCGGCTTTTTGGGGAGAGGGGTGATCTTCCCCAAGCAGAAGCGATATTCCCATGCTGAGATACCCGCTCACTTTCCGGACAATATGCTTCAGTTCATCCCGTGATCGGATCACCCGCCGATCCGCAGAGATAATCTGATTGCAGAGCCCGGCAAATTCACTTTGCAGATGCTCCCCCGCGGGTTCATGGGCAATATTTTCCAATGCCCTGGAAAAAAGACTGCCCTCATGCAGTGAGGAAGAAAAATAGGGAACCGGGGCAGATGATTCCTCTTTCGGAATGATTTTGGCAAAACGCCGCTTCTGCCGCAGAAACACTTCCGGTTTCATGGGCTGATATATGCCCACGGCTTCCTCAAAGGGCAGAAAACCTTTTTCCGCCAGGTGCACATTCCGCAGGCGGTACATTTCTTCTTCAGACTCCGCGGGAATCACATGGACGGCTTTCAGCAGCACAGTCTGGTAAAGAATATGGTCATACAGGGAAAGGCGGCGGATAAAATCATTTACAAAACTGTCCCTGTCGGCAATCAGTTCCTTATCGGCTTCCGGCGGGGGGGATTTCAGACGGTAATAAAACACATCATCACAGGTCTGGAAGTCCTCCCCCAGATCCGCGGGATCCTGATCATGCTCCCGCACCGCCACATCAATGCTCCGGAACAGATAATATTCCAGAAATTCCGCTTTTTTTTCCACAGTCCAGCGGATTGTGCGCTCCGGGGCCGCATTCATGAAAAACTGCAGCCACCGGGTGATTTCCGGAAGCAGTATCCTGTCTCTGTACCAGATGTCCCTGTCCAGAATATATTCCCACTGACGGTCTGAAGCCATTTCCAGCAGTTCCGGGCAGTCTTCCACCCCGATGTCGTAAATGAGAAAATAGAAATCTTCTTCCGGAAAAGAATGCACCAGAGGAAGGGGCTGTTTTTCCTTCAGGATGGAATCCAGGGCTTTTTCCGGGGGCATTGCCAGTATTTCCCGGCGTTTTATCTGCAGGCCCCGCAGCAGTTCTTTTATTTTCTGTTCTGATTCAATGTCATAGCTCATAGGGCAGATTTTACTCACTTGCCGACGGCTTGTCAATCTTTCCGTCTGTTTTTCTCTTCATCATTATGCTTCGTATCGGAAGGATGCCAGGGAGCAAATTTCAGCAGCAGCAGCATTCCGGGAATTGCCATAAAGGTGCAGGCAAGAAAAAAACCTTCCCATCCCAGATGTTTTGCCAGAAAACCGGTAGGGGCCGCGGCCAGCACCCGCGGCACTCCCATGAGACTGCTGAGCAGGGCATACTGGGTAGCGGTGAAACGTTTATCCGTTATGCTGGCCATAAAGGCCGCATACGCGGCCGTCCCCATGCCCCCGCTGAGATTTTCAAAGGCAATGACTCCGGAAAGGGCCGGAATACTGTGCCCCATCCGGGCCAGGGCAGCAAAACCCAGAATGGAAACGGCCTGCAGGAATCCGAACACCCATAAAGAACGGTTGATTCCCAGGCGGAACATCAGGATGCCGCCGATGAGACTGCCCCCGATAGTGGCCCAGAAACCGAAAATTTTCACCACGGCTCCGATTTCCGTTTTGGAAAAACCAACATCCAGATAAAAAGGGGTTGTCATGGCCAAAGCCATGGTGTCCCCGATTTTATAAAACAGGATAAAGGCCAGAATCCATACGGCATTTTTCCGCTGAAAATATTCCAGCAGGGGTTCTGTCACCGCGCTGCGCAGATCACGGGGCTTTTCACCGAAGACTTCCGGCTCCCGGCACAGTACTGTGGTCAGAATCCCCGGAATCATACAGAGTGACATGACAAAATAGACCTGTGAAAAGCTGATATAATCCGCCATCACCAGTCCGCCGCCCGATGCCAGGAGCATCCCCAGGCGGTAGCCGTTGATATATAGGGAAGAGCCCAGTCCCAGTTCTTCATCCCGCAAATCTTCCCGGCGGTAGGCATCCACCACAATATCCTGGGATGCACTGAAAAAAGTCAGAAAAAAAGCTGCCAGTGCAATTATCCAGGGATGCAGCCCCGGATTGCCCATCCCCAGCCCTGCTATGGAAACTGCCAGAAGAATCTGGGCAATAAGCAGCCAGCCCCGCCTGCGCCCCAGAAAAGGAAGGGTATAGCGATCCAGAAAAGGTGCCCAGAGAAATTTCACCGTATAGGGCAGTCCCACCAGTGACATAATGCCGATCACTGTCAGATCCACGCCCTCCTCCTTCATCCATGCCTGTAATACCGTCATGGTCAGAAGCAGGGGAAGACCGCAGGAAAAACCCATGAGAAAAGAAACCAGCATCCGGGGGCTGAAGACGGAGCGGAAAAGGGACTGATTTTCACGGTTATCCGGGTTTGTCATAATATTTCCCAATATATTTACGGCAGGGGTTCAATCCCCTGATTTCTCAGAGTCTATCCGAAAACCTCCGAAACCGGTTTTGGGAACCGGTGAAAACAGGGGTTCAGAATACCGGAGGACAGGTTTTCGGACAGACTCTTACATCCGGGGCCTGCTGCATTGCATAGGCCACGGATGCGTTCCCTGACGGGCCTGTGCGGTTAGGCCCTCAGACGCAGTTATTTGATTCATCAGGCGATTTGAACCGGCGGTTTATTTTCAAATCTCAAAACATTTGCGGAAAAAGAATGAATATGGTAAACACTGCCGCAAAAGTCAATCTGAATTTCAAAAATCCTTCAGACAGGACAGCAAAAACGATGAAAAACATCATTGTACAGATTTATGAAATCCAGACCCCGCAGGAAGCCGCGCAGGTGCTTGCCCTGGGGGCGGATCATGTGGGAAGTGTATTGCTTTCGGAAGATGAATGGAAAAAACCGGAAATCCGGGAAACGGTTGCCGCGGTTACTGCTGCCGGGGCTGTCAGCAGTCTGATTCCCCTTTTCAGCACAGAGGATACGGTTTTCCGTGCCCTGGATTATTACGGCCCCCGCATTGTCCATTTCTGTGAAAACCTGGTCGGTGAAACAGGGATTTCCCCGGATTGCGGAAAATGGATCCGTTTGCAGGAAAATATAAAAAAACGCTTCCCGGAAATCCGGATTATGCGGGCCGTTCCCATTGCCGAACCGGGGAAAGGTTCCCGTATTCCCAGTCTGGAACTGGCGCGGCAGTTTGAGGATGTCAGCGATTTTTTTCTCACAGATACCCTGCTTCTGCCAGACTCCGGCCGGGCGGCATCCGGAGAGCAGCCGGTAAAAAATTTTGTCGGCATTACCGGAAAAATCTGTGACTGGGATATTGCGGCCCGACTGGTAAAAAACAGCCGGATTCCCGTTATTCTGGCGGGCGGACTGGGCCCGGACAATGTGGCAGCGGGAATTGCCCGCACAAATCCGGCCGGGGTGGACAGCTGCACGGCCACCAATGCAGCAGACAGGGAGGGAAAGCCCGTCCGTTTTTCCAAAGATATGGATAAAGTCAGAAAATTTGTGGAAGCCGTGCGGAATTCCCAAAACATTTTTTCATAAAAAAACTTGACCGGACTGCAATCCGGGAATAAATGATCAGTACAGCAGAGAAACGCGGCCCCCGTAACGAATCGGATTGAGAACGGCCATCCTGCCGAGGAAGTCATTACGACTTCCTTGACAGATAAGGTGATTTTCTGAAAAAAATGTAGCGAAGGAGTGCCAAACTGAAAGATTGGCAGTGTCTGACAGACGGCAGTCCGCTTACAGACTTTCCGTCTGTGACTCCTGCGGAAGCGCTGCATTCATATTTGGAAATCGCCTACATTCTGAAATCATTTATAATCAGCAGATCGAAAAGTTTTCTCCGGATACGGTTTTAGGGCTGTCCCGGAGTGCGGAAACTTTTCGATCTACTGATAATTCGTAATTTTCAATAAAATATAAATAAGGAGAAAAAATTATGCTGGAAAGCAGCGACCTGAGAAAAGGTCTGAAACTTGAAATGGACGGCGACCCCTATATCATTACCCAGTTTTCATTTGTAAAACCCGGCAAAGGTCAGGCCCTTTACAAATGCAAACTGAAAAACATGGTCACCGGTTCGCAGTTTGACAGAACATTCCGCTCCGGCGACAAATTCAATGAAGCCAATCTGGAAGAACATGAAATGGAATATCTTTATTTTGACGGTGAAAACTACTGCTTCATGAATACTTCCAATTATGAACAGGAAATGCTGACCGCGGATCAGGTCGGGGATGCAGTAAACCTGATGAAAGAAAATACCGTATGCAATGTGCTTTTTTTTGAAGGAGGAGCCATCGGTCTTACCCTGCCCAATTTTGTGGAACTGCGGATTACCGAATCCGAGCCCTGGGCCAAAGGGGATACCGCAGCCGGCAGCACCAAACCCGCCACCCTGGAAACCGGCCATGTTCTCCAGGTTCCGCCTTTTGTCAATGAGGGAGAAAAAATCCGCATTGACACCCGCACCGGGGAATATGTGGAACGGGTGAAAGAATAATTTTTCCGCTCTGTCATTTCGATTTTTTTATAAAAATCCGCTCTGTGCCATTTGATTGTAAGGTCCTGCAGTAAGCGGTTTGCCGATCAAAACAAAATAACCGCCGCACCGCTTATTACCTCATGAGTCTGTAATGTAACATACCCTTTGAGAAAAACTGTTTCATTTACTGATTATATTTAATATTTTATTCAAAGAAACCCGGAGTCCGAAAGCTGGCGGAGCGGTCTTTCGCCCGGGCTCCTTCGGAGCGCGGGCGAAAAATAATTTTCGCACTCCTTTCTCAAAGACTATGTTACATTACATCGTGAGTCATAATTTTTCCGTAACTGTCTGAAATTAATGAATCCCCTTTTTGCAAATATGGATTCATACGGATTTTCAAACAGTTAATCTGAATTATTCATAAATTCACTTTTTGCTGTAAATTCAGGATATGCCAAAAAAACGGGTTTTAAAACCGTTTTTATGAATTCTTTTATCTATCAGTAATATATCCTGATTCTGGTGGGACGTATGAATAATGCAGGTTAAAGGAATCCCCTGCCCCATACCGTCAGGCTAAGAACCTATCCGGAAACCTCCGAAACCGATTTTTGGAACCGGTGAAAACAGGGGATCAGAATACCGAAAGACAGGTTTTCGGATAGGCTCTAAGAGTGGCGGAGAGCCAAACTTACAGTTTGACAGGCTGAAATAATTCGGGGAAAAACCTGCCAAACTGTAAGTCTGGCACTCCAAAATGCCCCCGCCCCTGACACCTGTTATTTATCCTGCAGTATTTCCCGAATGGCTGCCAGCAGATCATCAAGGGGAAGCGGTTTTTCATAAGTCCGGACGGCCCCCAGGTCTGCGGCAGTTTTCAAAGACAGGGGCATGCCCATACTGCCACCGCCGGAAATCGCAATGATGCGTATTTCAGGAAAGGCACGGATCAGTTCGTAAATCATGTCCACCCCTCTTTTTTCCGGCATCAGCATATCGCTAATCACCAGATCAGGGCTGTGTATATTGCAAAGATGAATACCGGCTTTTCCGTTTTCGGCTTCAATGACTTCATATCCGGAACGTTGCAGCATCAGGCGCAGCATTTCCCGGATTTCCGGATCATCGTCAACAACCAGAATTTTCTTTTTGTCCTGATCCAGTATCTGCCGGATACGGGAAAGCAGGAGCTCGCGGGTCACCGGTTTGACAAGATGATCCCGGATACCCGCCTCTCCGGCCTCCCTGCCGGAAATACATTCTTCTCTTCCCGAGCAGATGATGACAGGGGTATCTTTACGGATTTCAAGTATTTTCAAAGCCATATCATATCCACTTATGCCGGGCATATGCTGATCCGAAAGCACCAGATCAATATCATCGGCCTGTGCCTGAAAAAAATCCAGGGCTTCCGAACCGCTGTTTTTTCCGCTGACCCGGTATCCGGCCCGGCGCAGCATATGACTCACCATGGCAACGTGGGACTGTTCATCATCCACAATCAGAATATGCTCATTTCCGCCCGGCAGTCTGCAGTCCGTCTTTTTCTCCGCATTTTCCGCAACTGTTTCCGCAGCGGATATCGGCAGATAAACAAAAAAACATGTACCGGTTCCGGGGATACTTTCAACACGGATGCCGCCCTTGAGATTTTTTACAATACCGTAAACAGTGGCAAGCCCCATTCCGCTCCCCTCTTCTTTGTTTTTGGTCGTGAAATAGGGTTCAAAAATTCTTTCCAGCACATCGGCCTCCATTCCGCATCCCGTATCTCTGACGGAGAAACGGACATAAGAACCGGGACTGAGATCCGGAATTTCCCTGCTGTTTTCCCCCAGAGAAATTTCTTCCGATTCTATCAGCAGTACCCCGCCTTCCGCAGACATGGACTGATAGGCATTGATGCAGAGATTCATAATAATCTGGCGGATATGGGTAGGGTCTGCCATGACAGCGCCGGAAAGGGGGGAAAGATTTTCCTGCAGTTGTACAGCAGATGGCAGTGTATTTTTCAGAAGTGTCAGCACTTCGTGAATGCTGTCCGAAATATTTACCGGCATTTTCTGCCCCTCCGACTTGCGGGCAAAAGCAAGAATCTGTGCAACCAGTGCCCTCCCCATATGAACTGTGCGAATTACATTTTTCAGAAAACTGCCCGCGATGCTGTTTTCGGGTATTTCATCCAGGGCCATTTCCGTATATCCCAGAATGGGGAATAAAATATTGTTCAGGTCATGGGCAATACCGGAGGCCATAATTCCCAGACTTTCCAGTCTTTGGGCATGGCGGAGCTGTTCCCGTATTTTTTCCTGCTCCGCCAGAATCTGTATGCGTTCCCGAATATCTCTTGCAATAATCAGTACTGCGGTTTTCTGCCGGTATTCAATAAGGCGGCAGTTGATTTCTGCGGGAATCACTGCATTGTCCCGGCACAGCAAAAGTGCTTCCGCCACCACCCTTTTTTCCTGCTGAAGTTCTTTCAGGCGGTCGGCGAATATATCACTGTTTTCCCAATCTTCCACATCCGGCAGGGACATTGCGGAGAGTTTTTCCCGGGAATATCCCAAAAGCCTGCAGGCAGCGTCGTTTACTTCCAGGAAACGGCCCTGCAGGTCATGAATGAAAATGGCATCCCCAGCGCTGTTGAAAAGGGTTTTGTAACGGCTTTCCGATTCCCGCAGTTTTTCGGCTGTCTGCTGCAGCGCCCGGTTTGCGGCTTCCAGTTTCCGCCGCTTTTCTTTTTCAGATCTGTATACTGCAGCCAAATCTTCCGCATATTTGTTTAGCTGCCCCTCCTGCAATGAATTCTGTTCCGTCTGATTTTTCTTCATAAGTAGTTTGCTCTTTTACATGAAAGCATCAGAAATTAAAATAATTTCTGATGTTTAAAATTGATCATACCAATTTTCTTTCATGCTTCGTTGTGAGTTATAACTCATGGCAATTTATACAGTGTTTAAGATAATTATTTTGGGCAGGTTGGATGAGGAACGAACCTCAATCTACAGGAAACCCCAAAAATATTTTCTTAAAAGCTATATAAAAATTTCAGAAATTGAAATAATTTCTGAGGCATAAAAAGTCAATTGTGGAAATTTAAAATAAAAACAGACAGTTTTGCCCCCGAACGCAAGAGAGGGGAAGGAGAATATTTTTTCCATCCGCCCGGGACTCTGAACCCATAAAAACAAAACTGACAGAGCATCAGCAATTTGTCAACCTGTTTTGAAATGTCTGCTGTGCCCGGCTTACCGTCCATAAATCTTTCATCAGAAACAGGGGTGCTTTGTTTCATTTAAAATTATGGATTCAAAAATTTATAAAAATTAAAATATCAGCATGTTAGAAATCAGGTTATCCACAATTTTAACTGAAACAGTGCAGGAGTTACGCAGTTGAATTTTGACGATCTCGTAAAAAAAAGTCAAAAAATCAGGTTTTGATACACATTAATCTGCTGATTTTATTAACAGAGATTTTCAGAAATCTGACTTTTTACGGGTTCATCAATTTTGATGATCCCGTAAAAAGTCGGTCAGAAAAAAATCTGCCACATTATAATGCGACTGTATCAGCATTTTACAGCAGTATACTGTGGTCAGAATGTCCGGTTCTGACTTTTTACGAAACCATCAATTTTAACTGCTTGAATTTATTAATTAGTGTCCTGCCCTTATTGAAAAGCCTTGTCCGCCGGGCTTTTGCAAATGATTCAGAAAATTATCCGATCCGTTTCAGAATCAGTGCATTAACAGACGGATGCAGGGTCTTTTCAATTATCACAGGACACAATCATTTATTATGTGCCTGAAAAATTGACAGTCAATAAAAACAGCAGATTATATTTCAACCGCGTAACTCCTGCAGAAAATATCAAACAGAATTCAGTCCTTTCCCTTATCACCCCGGCGAAATTTTTTCTGAAATACGGAGACAGACGTTCTGTTTACAGAAAATCTGTTGCCATAGAATATATTCTGTGATAATCGGTTTCTTTTGCTGTATGCGGGAAATTGTTACAATTGTTTATGCAGATCTTTCTCGCGGCAGGCCGCCTTCGGAAACATTTTGCAGGGCCCTGTGCGCGGGGAAAGTCCGCAAAAACAGATTTTCCCCTTCCACAGCAATGGATACTGCGGGTTTTTCATAATGAAAAACAGGAGATACCGGATTTTCATTCCATAAGGGGTGAAATCATATTAACACTGTTGTTTTCATGTGGAGGAAATAATGTATGATTTTCTGATCGGGCCCATGCTGGCTGTTACGCTTGTGATTTTTATCGGGGGACTTGCATACCGGATTCATCAGTTTTTTCAGTTATCCGGAGAAGTGAAAATTGATCCTGCCGCGCTGCCGAAAGACATCCGCACCGATGTCGAAAACAGGGAAAAAGAAGAATATGTCCGCATCAATTCTGCAAGCGATGTTTTTCTGAAATGGAAAATAAAACTCAAACGGACTTTTCTGGGAAAACATCCGGTATTTTCGGCTGTTACCATTGTTTTTCATCTTATCCTGCTGTTTCTGCCCATTGTCACGGTGGGACATAATGTCCTTCTGGATGATTATTTCGGCTTCCGCTTTCCCACCCTGTCCGAAAGCACAGTGGATAATCTGACCCTGCTTTTTATCCTGCTTTTTCTTTTCTTTTTTCTGCGCCGGATTCTTTCCGCCAGAGTCAGATCCGTCAGCACCTGGCGGGATTATCTCGCCCTTTTTGCCACCGGTGCGCCTTTTATCACGGGCTTTCTGGCTTTCCACCAGATATTTTCCTATGACATCATTTTATATCTGCATATTATCTGCGGAGAACTGATGCTGATCGCCATTCCTTTTACCAAACTGGCACATATGCCTTTCTTCATTCTTGCCCGCTTCATGATACGGAATGAACTCAGCTTCGGAACCGGAACCCGGAAATGGCTTGAAAATAATTAATATACGGAGGAGTTGTTATGGACGCAGTCTCATTGGTTGAGGAGAATTCAATCCGGAAAATGCTGGATCAGAAAAAGAACATGGAGTTCTTTCTCTCTGTATGCGTAGGTTGCGGAATGTGTGCAGACAGTTGTTTTCTCTATGTCAACAATAACAAAGACCCCAGTTATATGCCCTCTTACAAGGCGGTTCATTCTCTGGGGAAAATGTACCGCAAAAAAGGCAGGGTCAGCCGCCGGGAACTGGAGGAAATGAAGGATTTGATCTGGGACAAATGTGTCCTGTGCACCCGGTGCTACTGTCCGGTAGGCATCAGTATTCCCAGTATGATTTCCTGGGCCAGAAGCATCTGCCGCTCCCAGGGTGTTTTCCGTGAATATGATCAGACGGATGAATTATCCAAATAAAGTTTAATACTAAGCTAAAGGAATATATCGTTATGGACAGAATGTTGCTCAGTGCCTTTATCATTTGGCTGATAACCCTGTCTCTTTTCCGCCTGGGACCTGCGGTTCCCGCAGCGGAAGAAGCGGCACCGGACAGAGCCCCGGCATATTTTACCCATGACAGTCACATGGAATATGCCGACTGCAAAGCATGTCATCACCGTTATGAAAAGGGTGAAAATGTTTTGGAAGAAGATGAGCTGGACGGAAGCGATGCCATGCGCTGCCGTACCTGCCATAATGCAGATTCTTCCATTGATGCGCAGCAGGCATTTCACCGCCAGTGCATTCAGTGCCACAGAACCCTGGAAAAAGAAAACAAAACTTCCGGCCCCCGGACCTGCGGTACATGCCATCCGGTAAACATGCCGGAGGATCCGGCCCCCCTGCTGATGGAAAGATAAATTATTTCCCAAACAATTTCGGAGGATATAATGGTTAAAGGAAAAAGAAAACCTTTTGAAGAAATCAAAGACATGGTCAGGAGACATCGGAAAGTGCTGAATGTCGGCTGCGGCGGTTGTGTATCGGTCTGTTATGCCGGTGGTATGAAAGAAGTAAATATCCTCAATGAACAGCTCCGTGCCTCTTTCAAGCAGGAAGATGTACCGTTTATAATAGATGCCTATACCGTAGAACGTCAGTGCAACCAGGACCTGCTGGCAGAGCTGGATAATGTGGCCCCCAAATACGAAGCCATGCTGTCCATGGCCTGCGGTGCCGGATGTCAGTATCTGGCAGAAAGATTTCCGGGCATCCCGGTATATCCGGCCATCAACACCATGTTTATCGGTGTGGACAAAGAAATCGGTCTGTTTGAGGAAAGATGCCGGGCCTGCGGCAGCTGTGTGCTGGGCCTTACCGGCGGTATCTGTCCTGTTACCCGCTGTGCAAAAAGCCTTTTCAACGGCCCCTGCGGCGGCACCAATCAGACCAGCTGCGAAGTCAGCAAAGACATTCCCTGTGCCTGGTATGATATTTATTTCCGTCTGAAAGAAATCGGTCAGCTGGATAATATCCTCAGGGTCAGAGAACCCATGCAGTGGAAAAATACCACCCGCGGGGTTTTTGTGCAGGAAGGATACGAAGAACGTTTTGCCCCCAAAGAAAAAGGGGGAATCAGCAAACTGCTTGACAGAATCCATTAAGAATTTTTCAATACTGAAATCCCTCTTTTTTAAATACAAAAAGGCCGTCCGGAATTTCCGGAGGGCCTTTTTTCATTGGAAATCACCGGAAACAGATATTGAACTCCCTATTTCCGCTCCTTATTTTCGGCAGAGGGACAAGTATTCGGTCAAAAGGGATCACGGTGAATGTCAGGTAACTTACCCTCTGTGTCTTCTCTGTGTCCTCTGCGTTTTTATTATTTTTTTACCGCAGAGAGGATTCTGTTTCCCAGTGACAGATCAGCGGATTTGACCGGCTCCCGAAATTACGGAGTGCCAAACTGAAAGTCCGGCAGTATTTTTCTGAATCATTTCAGTGTCCCGGACTTTCAGGCCTCGACGTGAGCTCCGCCGAACGTTCGGGACTCCTGACAGATTCTTTCCTTAAGTCAGTGACATTGAGTTGCCACCTATAAACGTAACTTACTGATTTTTCATTCCAGCAACTTTCTTCTGAAAGGCAGACAGATTCAGATCCAGGGGCATAAAATCATCTGTCTGCTCTGCAGACTCCCACATTTCCGCCAGATGTTCAATGCGTTCCCGGCCGGAGGGATGGGTGCTGAGAAAATTCAGGGAATCCTCAAGGGAGGAAAGGGTTTTCCCCACCTTGCCTTCTTCCTGTTTTCTGACCAGCATCTGAAAAAAACCGCTCATGCCCCGCGGGTCAATCCGGGCAGATGTGAGATACTGCCAGCCCCTTTCATCGGCCTCCCTTTCAAATTCCCTGGAATATTTACGGGTAAGAAGAAAGGCACTGCCTTCTGCCAGCACTGCCGTAATGCCGGAGACATCACCGAAAAAAGCCTGAAGCAGAACAATGATTCCGGCAGAGGAGATCATCTGGCGCAGACCGTGCTGCAACGTCACATGGGCGACCTCATGGGCCAGAACCCCGGCGATCTGTTCCGGCGATTCCGCCTGCAGAATAAGCCCGGTATTGATGACGATGATACCGCCGGGCAGGGCATAGGCGTTTATTTCCCCATTGTCGGCAATATGGACTTGAAAAGAGTATGATTTCCGGGGAATCTGCGACAGCAGCGGCTCTGTAATCCGGGCCAGCATATCCTTCACCTCCCTGTCATCAATGAAACGCTGACCGGCTTTTAACTGGGTAAACACCCCCTCCCCCAGTTTTTCTTCCCAGATCGGTGGGATTTTTTCCGCAATGGCTTTGACCAGCGGATTCCTGAGCATAAAAAGACCGTATATGCCTCCTGCAGTCAGCAGGATAATCAGCGCAAGAATCTGCCAGGATTTTTTTTGCGCCTTATGAATAAGGGCAGTCTGTGCGCGGAGGGAATCGGAATCTGCCAGTACCGGATCATTCAGAATGCCATGATCTCCGGAGCAGACCGTCCATTCGGCTTCGGACGCATGGGTGAAAAAAAGCATCCGGTCATTGGCTCCGCCTGCTTTGATATTCAGACCGTGCAGGGGCAGGGAAACGGAGTTCCCCCCGGATGCAAAGATCAGGGAATCCGTGTGAAGCAGAATTTCTCCGAAAAGCCGGTCCTCCCCGTGAAAGGCAGTGGCAGGATAACGTTTATGAGGGATATATGTATTCATAGGCAAAAGGTCCGGAGCGTATATTAAAACAGTACCGGAATTTATCAGATTCTGAAACTGTAAAAGACACAGAAGGCAGTGGGCCAAACCGCCTGATCCGAAATCCGGATTTCTCCCGCAGAGACAGGGCATGCCCTGTCTCTGCAGTTTGAATTTTCGGCACCGGGTCAAATCTGCTATACTTTTGCAATTTTTACAACAAACCGTGAAATACACGAATGAAACAAAAAAATATTTATAAAAACAATATGATAAAAAATTGATTTTGAATCTTCTGTATCATTCGTGCAATTCGTATCATTCGTGGCTAAAATAAAAAACAGATAGTTATAAAAAATGCGAAACTATAGAAATCTGTTGATCTGTCATGAAGAAACAGAACCTCTGTGTTCTCTGTGAAGGCTCTGTGTCCTCTGTGTCTGTAAAAATCAACAGGTTTGTCCCACTACCCAAACAGAATATACGAAAGGAGATCATTTATTTCACAGGCATAAACTGCCGTATCCATGAACCGAATCCCCTGGGGTTGCGGGTCTGAATGAGCACCCTTCCCGGCCCCCGGAAGCGGCAGACCAGCCCTTCCCCCGAAGTAAAAGAGGAAATCCAGCCCGATGAGGCTTTTTCAATATTATACTGCATGGTATCGGGCCAGGCTACCAGATGACAGTTGTCAATGATGATTTCTTCCCCTTTTGCCAGATCAATGGGATGGATGGAACCGTAGGAACTGACAAAGAGTGTACCCCGGCCGCTGGCCCGGAGAATAAAAAAGCCTTCGCCTGAAAAAAGCCCCTTGCCCAGATTCTGCATTTTGGTGGAAATCTGAATATCTTCGGAACCGGCAAAAAATCCGTCTTTCTGAAGAATATAGGAAGTGCTGCCGTCCATGGGAATGTCCATGAGATCGCCGGGTATGGCCGGGGAAAGATAGACCTCTCCCGGCCCCTGCTGGGCATGAAGGGTCTGAAAGAAAAATTTTTCCCCGGAAAGCATCCGGCCCAGCCCTCCCAGCACACCGCCTTCCAGCTTCCCTTCCACGCTGATATTGGGACTCATGGCCACCATTGCGTCCGATTCGGCTTTTATCCGCTCCCCGGCTTTCATATAAACCTTAAGCATGGTGAAAGCCCCCCGGTGCAGATATTCAAAATTCCGGTTCTGCCCGTGCGGAACTCCGGGAGAGGAGGGGGGAGCGGGTTCATTACTCTGTCCCCCGGTCTTTACCGCCAGTTCTTTTTTGTAGTCTGCAAACATATCGCCCATTTTCGGTCTCCTTATTTGTGAATCAGTTCATCGCGGACTCTCAGACAGTCAGGCCGGATATTGAACAGTCAGTTACCCGACTGCCCTCCCACAGTTCCTCCGCGTTGCGGTATCCCCCGCAGGGTTCCTCTGAACTGCTCGCTCAGGCATTCCTGCACTGTGTTAACCCTACAACGTCACTTAGCCATGTCTCATAAAATTTGCGTATTCCAAAGGATTTTATGAGATATAAATCTGTGCAGAACAGACTGACAGAAATGATTGCCGGATATAATCTCATAAATATGCTTTGTTACAGATTATTATCCTGTAATCAGTTCCGGATTTGCCAAATTATTCCGGAATATGTCTAAGTGACGTTGTAGGGTTAAGGGACCCGGTAAGAAATAAATCCTCCGGAAATATCCTGCGGATAAACAGAAACCGTGCATTCCGTCCCCTGATCAGATGAAACGGGGCAGTTATTTTTTGCTTGAGTGCCTACTAAACCCAAATTGAGCGATTCTCAGACCCGAAGATGATTTCCGGCCGGAAATATCAGAGTCTGAGCGGTTTCCGGATTTCACCCGCCGGGTGAAAACTGCAAAACAGACAAAGTTCCGGTTATCAGACTTTCAACCGTATTTTTTGAAAAAAACCGCTCCACTTAGGTTAAAGATGGAAAACTGTCTCTGCTTCTTCTTTTCAGTGATTCGGGGTTTTTCATACACCGAACTGAAGGTTTACAGAAAAGTAGCGGAAAAACTTTTGAGCATACGGTAATCAGGAGTTACGCAGTTGAATTTTGATGATCTCGTAAAAAGTCGGAAAATCAGGTTTTGATACACATAGGAGTTACGCAGTTGAAACATAAGCCACTGTTTTTATTGACTGTGATTTTTTGGCATACATAGTAAATTCAAATAGTTAAAATTCAACTGCGTAAGTCCTAACACATTCATCATCTGATTCTGCTGACAGCGATTTTCAAAAAGCTGACTTTTTACCGATTCATCAATTTTAACCCATTGATTTTTTTTATGGAAGCGAATATTGCACCCCACAAAATCAATTCTTTAAAAATCGGACACCTGAAAAAGCAACTGCATAACCACTTAATAATACTAAAAATTAAAATTCATATCCTCTTTTGATCCAATAATGCCAATCTTCTATGACCTGTTCTGTCTTTTTATCAATATCAATTCCTTCTATCTGAGACAGAGGCACAGCCAGTTTTCGGTTATTCCATTTGATATCTACAAAGATTTCTCTTTCACATTCCTCCGCCGGGGATATTCCCAACACTTCCACCTCATCATTCAGATCTAAAGGTGATTTTCTTCTTATCTGTGTGCATTTTGCCCTGAATGGAAAACTGCACTCATCTGAAACATAATAATACCAGCCTATTGAGCGTTCTTCACTGTCATATGCATCAACTACGACTTCCATATCAATGCGATATTCACGCTCATTATTTTTTTCTGTTTTAGCCATATTTATAAACTCATGCTGAAAATTATTCCCTGATAAGGGATCCGGCAAAAAATAAATCCTCTGAAACTGCCCTGCTGACGTAAGAAAAAACAGCGTGCCAAACTGAAAGTCCGGCAGTCTTTTTCCTGAATTGCTGCAGTATGCCAGACTGTAAGTCTGGCACTCCGCTGACCTTAACTCCGCAGTATTGGGGGGGATTTCCGGTTTAAATTCAGGAACCTTCCGTTTTCAGAAAAACCTTGTGGTCTACCAGGGAAAGAGAATGGATGCGGGCTTTGAGAAATTTCTGCTCACCGAAGATATTCATCAGACTGATCCCGTCTTCCGTGGGCTCAACTGTATCCACGGCCTCCATAATCAGCTTTTCCTGCGGACCTTCCGGCAAATCTTCTATCAGATATGCATTGGCTTCACACATATTACACCTCTTTTTCTGAAAAAAAGTGATTAAGATTTTCATGAATCAGGGCTTCAATCAGGTGCGGCAGCGGTGCCGGGGAAATCCCCACAATTTCGATGTTCTCCTGTGACAGGGGAACCAGAAGTTTCCGTGCCGGACTGACGGCCACGGCTTCCGCAATCCGCGGGCTGACTTCGCCCATCATGGCATGAACCATGATAATCCCGATAGGCCCGATAATGACATCGGCTTTGGGCGCTGTCTGCACAATGGCATTTTCACCGGAGGCTCCCCGGTTGGCCCTGGATTTGAGCATCTGGGCCGTGGCAATGGCATTGGTTCCCAAAGCCGTTATGTCTACAGTTTCTTCAAAAAACTCTTTCAGTTTCCGGATAATGGCGCTGCCGATGCCGCCGCCCTGTCCGTCAATTACACATATATGTTTCATTATTCATCATTCATTTATATAATTTTCATTCAGCATTTTCAACAGACGGTCCAGATCATCATTGGTATAAAATTCAATTTCCAGACGGCCTTTCTCTCCTTTGCGCCGTATCTCAACCCTGGTGCCGAAATAACGGGACAGATTTTCGGCAATGCCCCTGAAATAAATTTCATCGGAATCCGGTTCCGGCGATACTGTTTCCTCTTCCGCCTTCTTTTTTTCTTCTTTCATGCGGTTGAGAATGCGTTCGCTTTCCCGCACAGACAGTCCTTTTTCCATGATAAGATGCCAGAGTTTTTTCTGCTGCAGGCTGCTGTCCGCTCCCAGCAGCACTTTGGCATGGCCCATGCTCAGGGAATTGTCCAGAAGGGATTCCTTTATTTCTTCGGGCAGATTCCGCAGACGCAGGAAATTGGCAATGGCCGGACGGCTCTTTCCCACACGCGCGGCCACCTGTTCCTGGGTCAGCCCGAATTCTTCCATCAGGCGGTGATAGGCTTCGGATTCTTCCAGCGGATTGAGATCTTCCCGCTGAATATTTTCCACAATGGACATTTCCAGCAGCTGTGCATCCGATACATCCTTAATGACAACAGCAATCTGCGTCAGTCCGGCCATTTTTGCGGCCCGCAGACGGCGTTCCCCTGCCACCAGTTCATATCCGCGGGTATCCCGGCGGACAATCAGGGGCTGGATCAGCCCCTGTTCTTTGATGGAAAGACTTAATTCCGTCAAATCCTCTGTGGTAAACTGTCTTCTGGGCTGATAGGGATTGGGCTGAATTTCTGCGATACTGCACAGCCGGTATTCCCTGGCTTCTGTCTCCCGGCTGTCGGATAAAACCGGAGAGGATGCAGACACCGCGCCCGGTATCAGTGAACCCAGTCCTCTGCCCAGTGCTGTTTTTTTTCGTTTTCTGCTGTCCGGCATATTGATTTACCTTTTGCGGATACGGATGACTTCTTTTGCCAGCATTTCATAACCTTTCGCGCCTGCGGAAGCCGGATCATAATACACAATGGGTTTTCCGAAACTGGGGGCCTCCCCCAGACGGACATTGCGGGGAATCACCGTTTTGAACACCCGCTCCCTGCCGTTAAAAAATTTTTTGGCATCCTCCACCACCTGGTTGGACAAATTGGTCCGCTGATCGAACATGGTCAGCAGAATTCCGCAGATTTCCAGATCCGGATTGAGACTGTTTTTGATCAGTTCACGGGTCTGCAGCAACTGGCCCAGACCTTCCAGGGCATAAAACTCACACTGCAGGGGAATCAGCAGGGAATCCGCGGCTGTCATGGCGTTGAGCGTAAGCAGACTCAGGGAGGGGGGGCAGTCCAGCAGAATATAGTCAAAACGCTCTCTGACCCGGGCCAGCAGATGTTTCAGTGCCTGCTCCCGTCCTGTTTCATTCATCATTTCCACTTCAAAACCGATGAGTTCCACGCGGGAGGGAATCATTTTCAGATTCTCGCTTTCACAATCTGCCAGCAGGTCTTCCGCTGCGGCATCACCGATCAGACCGTGATAAAGGGTTTTGTCCAGCGCGTTTTTATCAATCCCCATGCCGGTTGTGGCATTGGCCTGGGGGTCACAGTCCACCAGCAGGGTTTTTTTTCTGCTCAGGGCAAGCGCGGCGGCAAGATTCACAGCCGTTGTGGTTTTTCCCACCCCGCCCTTCTGATTGGCAATACAAATTGTCTGTGTCATAATCATTTATCCTGATAAATTTTCATTTTCCCGGGTATGTATCACAAAAGAGCATCTCTGAAAAGATATTGATGATTTTTTATTGTTTGAATTTGCATCTGAAATGATTTAGATTAAAAGTACAGAACAGCAGCGGGAAAATTATCCTGTCAGAAAAAGGAGTATTTATGAAAAATATATATAAACGTATTTGTATTCTGTCGGCGGTCTTTTTCCTCTTCCACAGCATGTTTCCCCTTCCCCTGTCCGCCATTACCATTAAAGAGGAAGAAAACCTGGGATCGGAATTTATGAAAACCGTCCGGGGACATTTCCGCTTTATTGAAGATCCCTTTATTGCGGAATATGTGGAAAAAATCGGGAATAAAATTCTGGCCCATATGCCGCCCCAGCCTTTCCCCTATCATTTCTATGTCATACGGCAGGATGTCTATAATGCCTTTGCCGGTCCCGGCGGCAATGTGTTCATTAACAGCGGGCTGATTTCGGCCATGGATTATGAAGATGAGCTGGCCGGTATTCTGGCCCATGAAATCAGTCATGTGGCGGCCCGGCATATTTCAGACAAAATCGAACGTTCTTCCAAAATCAATCTGGCCACCATGGCCGGTGTTGTGGCCGGAATTTTTCTGGGAATTGCCGGAGGCGGTGAGGCTGCACAGGCCCTGACAATGAGCTCCATGGCCGCGGGGCAGACCGCCTCTCTTGCCTACAGCCGTCAGGACGAAATGCAGGCCGATGAAATCGGCATTCAGTATCTGACAAAGGCCGGATACAGCGGGGAGGGAATGCTCAGCATTTTAAAAAAAATCAGGGAAAAAGACTGGTTCGGCACGGATCAGATTCCTTCCTATGTCATGACCCACCCGGCCATCAAAGACCGCATTGCCTATCTGGACACCTGGATGGAGGCGCACAGGGAAAATCTGCAGAAGCAGGGAGCAAACGCATCGGAATTCATGCGTTTCCGCACCCGTATGATTGCCGCATACGGAGACAGCAGGCAGGCACTGCAGAAGATGAAAGCCGCCATGAAAAAAAATCCGGATGACCCCCTGGTTCACCACGGATACGGGATTGCCCTGGCCAGAAATGAAAATCCCAAAGAAGGGGCAGTATATATACGCAGGGCCCTGCAGAAACGTCCCTTTGATCCCCTTATCCTCAAAGATTTGGGAGAAATCTGTTTTATGGACGGGCAGTATGAAAATGCCTTGCAGGTACTGAAAAGCAGCAATGACATGAAACCGGAAGATCATGAAACCCTTTATCTGCTGGGCCGCTCGGCCATTGCACTGGGGCAGTACCGGGAGGGAATATCCTATCTGGAAAAAATGCAGAAAATCAAAGGGGAGGATACCCGGGCACTGTATTATATGGGAGAAGCCTGGGGCAGGGAAGGCAATATGGGAGAGGCCCATTATTATCTGGGAAAATACTACAGCAGGAGAAAGGATTTCAAAAATGCCTTCTTTCATTTCCGGCAGGTACTGAAACACTCGGAGGATCCGGCCCGTAAAGCAGAAGTGGAAAAAATGCTGACTTTTGTGCGTAAAGAAAAAATCAGAACGGAAAACTGATCAAAGTCCCTTTTTTTTTTCCACAATACGGATGACTTATTACTCAAAAATGACACCTGTCTGATATTTAATCAGGTAGAATCAAATAAAATTAAATGGTTAAATATAATACTTTTGTTCAGTAAAAAATGGCAACTTTATATTTTATCAGATTCAACTTATTGAAATTACAGATGTCAGGTTTCCAAAATGGCATCAGGGTGTCGTTTTTGAGTTATTAAGGTGCAGGGGCGTATTGCATACGCCCTGTAAGGCATCAGGGGGATACGGTTTTATAGTGTTTAAGAAAACAGATTTGGGCCTGAATTGAGCGATTCTCAGACCCGAAAATGATTTCCGGACCGAAATATCAGGGGATCATCGGTTTTCGGATTTTACCCCCCGGTTGAAAAGCGTAAAACAGGCAAAGTTACGGTTATCGGACATTCAACCGGTTTATCTGAAAAAAACCGCTCAATTCAGGTTGGGGTTTCATGCAGGTTGGGGTGAAAAACGAACCCCGGCAGATTCAGGATGCCGGGGTTCACTGCGTTCACCCCGACCTGCCCAAAATAATTATCGTAAACACGGCAGAAAGTGATGTACTAGTACACCAAGCCAGAAGTTCGTACACAGTTTTCCGGCCCTGCAAACCCTTTTAAATCAGGGCATCCGGTGTTTATAAACTGTGTACGTATTTACGCCGTGGTGTACTAGGTCAATGCCCCTGCTCCGCTGCTGTATGGCGGAACCACCATAACGGGAATTTTTGATTTTCGTAATACCCCTTTGATTGTTGCACCGATAGAATTGTCTTTCAGAAATCCCTTCCGCGCCCCCATGACAATGAGATCCGCATGGTATTCTTTTGCTTTTTTCAAAATATTATCAATTATCTCCCCGTCACATACCACAATTTCACGGGACTGGTATCCGCAGGAATCATCATCAATTCCCACATCAGTGCAAAACTGCTCCAGGGCGGAACGGATGAGTTTGCTGGTTGATTTTTTCCCGATCAGCGTATTGCGGGCCTCATCTATATGAAATTTTTCTATTTCTTTCCATTTTTCTTTTCCCAGCATCCCCTGAAGACGGCTTTCCGCGTAATCGGGTATTTTTTCGATCACATGAAGCAGCACAATGGTGGCCTGATAACGGGTGACCACAGATGCTGCAAAATCAAAAGCCGGTTTGCAGTTTTCCGAAAGGTTTGTGGCAAACACAATGGATTTTATGTTTCTGAACATGATATATTTTCCTTTACTCTGATTTTATCCTGTATACTCAGCAGTGGAATAAACGGAGCTGCTGAATTTCGGACTCCGTTTTCCCTATGCTGAAATCTGCCGGTGACACGGAATCATTTCAGCCTGTCTCCGAAATTCGGAACTTTTCAGAAAGTGCAGTTTATGCCGGTGGGCAGTATGAAAGAATTTCCGTAAGATAATCCGACCTGCGGTTCTTTGCTGCAAAGCAGTCGGCCTGCTCTGCGGGCATGTGAAATTCTGCGCGGCAATGCAGTGCTCTGCTTCACTTACAATTGCAGGTCGGGTTGGCGAAGCGTAAGGCACTCAGCAAAAAATAACTGCCCCGTTTCATCTGATTGGGGGACGGAATGCACAGTTTCTGTTTATCCGCAGAATATTTCCGGAGGATTTATT
>JAABRU010000028.1 GCA_011390755.1 Desulfobacteraceae bacterium
GGGTGGGCAAAAGCGCAGCGCTGCCCACCGATTCAGGTGGGCACGGAAAAACATGTGCCCACCCTGCAAAAAATTCAACCCGTCATTTAAACCTTGACGGAACACTACCCTTTATTTATCCCCCTTCTGTAAAAACAGGGGGCAGGTTTTTCAAAACCTTTCGGAAACTCAGACACTGTGTTTTTTTTTATATATCTTTTCCGATTCCGCAACCGTATCAAAGCGGTCCGCATAACCGGAAAAGCGGAGGGTTTCCTTTGAACCCAGACACAAAAACCCTCCGGGAACCAGGTTTTCCATAAACAGCCGGATAACCCGGCGCTGGAGTTCCCGGTTAAAATATATCAGCACATTCCGGCAGACAATGAGATTCATTTCACCGAAAACCCGGTCCGTCACCAGATTGTGATCTGCGAAAATAATATTTTTCCTCAGGGATTTTTCAAAGATAACCGACTCATATTTTGCTGTATAATAATCGGAGAAAGCCTTTTTCCCCCCTGCCTTCTGATAATTATAGGTATATCCTTTCATAAGATCAATAGGATAAATGCCCTCTCCGGCTTTTTTCAGAATATTTTCATTGAAATCCGTAGCATAAATCTGTGATCTTTTGTACAGTCCCTCTTCTTTCAGCAAAATGGCCATGGAATACACTTCCTCTCCCGAAGCACATCCCGCGTGCCAGATTTTGAGAAAAGGATAGGTGCATAACATGGGAACCACTTCCTTGCGCACTGCCAGATAAAAAGAGGGATCACGGAATATTTCGGAAACATTGATGGAAAAATCCGGCAGCAGTTCCCGGAAAAAAACCGGGTCATACAGAATCCGGTGCTGCATATGGGAAATACTGGGAAACCCGGAAATTTCCAGGCGGTGCCGAATCCGCCGCCGGATATGGGCACGGGCATAATCCCGGAAATCATAACCGTATTTCAGCCAGATGGCCTCCAGCAGCAGGGTAATTTCAATATTTTCGTTTTCTTTGATATCTTCCATTGATTTTTTGAATATCCGCCTGTAAACTTCCGGAAAAGGGATTGGAGCCGGGAAACAGGGGGCAGGGAAATTCCCTGTCCCCCGAACCCAATGCTGCTGACGCAGGAAATCCCCCTTTGCAAAGGGCAGGGGCATTGCCGTCAGATTTACCGCGCCCGTGCCCGGAATCATTATCCGGCAGACTTCCGGATAATTCATTTTGGGAACAAAGTAAACATGATGACACCGTAAACCGTCAGATTTTTGAAAACAGCTGTGAATAAAATCAGTATATGAATGTCAGTAGATCGAAAAGTTTCCCCCGGATACGGTTTTACGACTGTCCCGGAGTGCAAAAATTGTATTTTTGCACCGCCGCATCTTCCGGTTATTCCGGTTATTCCGGTTACCCCATGCAAAAATACAATTTTTGCACTCCTCCGGAAACTTTTCGATCTGCTGAATGTGTATCAAAGTCTGATTTTACGGGATTATCACACATATTACTATGAAAAACAAAAATAAGGAAATGCTTTTATGCCTGTCAAAGAACAAAGTCCGGAAAGTGAACATGAACTCAGACTGCGGAATCTGAAAATTTCGGATTACGCGGATATCTGTGAAATTATGGAACGGGTCTATGCCGGTATGGGCGGGGCCTGGCAGGTGCATGAATTTGAAAACCTGATCTCGCTTTTCCCTGAAGGTCAGATCTGCATAGATGACAAGGGCAAGGTAATTGCGGCCGCGCTCAGCCTGCGAATCAATGCGGATGATTTTGAAGGAAAACACAGTTATGAAGATGTCATTGCAGACGGCGATATGGTCGGTAATGAGCCGGAAGGGGACGCGCTTTACGGTATTGATGTTTTTGTGCATCCGGATTACCGCGGTCTGCGCCTGGGACGCCGTCTGTATGATGCGCGCAAGGAACTGTGCGAGCAGCTGAACCTGAAAAGCATTCTTTTCGGGGGCCGCATTCCCGGTTACCGGGAATACCGGAATGAACTCACTCCCCTGGAATATGTAAACAAAGTGCGGAGCAATGAAATATATGACCCGGTGCTGACCTTTCAGCTTTCCAATGATTTTCATATCAAGAAAGTGATGAAAAACTATATTCCCGAAGACAGAAAATCCATGTCCTACGGCATTCTCATGGAATGGAACAATATCTATTATGAAAAACGCCAGAAACTCTTCGGGGGCCGCAAATCCTATCCCCGACTGGGGGTGGTGCAGTGGCAGATGCGCCCTTTTCAGTCTTTTGAGGAATTTATTCAGCAGGCCGAGTTTTTTGTGGATGCCGTAGCGGGCTATCAGGGGGATATGATTCTGTTTCCGGAAATGCTCAACGCCCCCCTGCTGCGCAATTTCAACCAGGAAAATCCCGCGGAGGCCATGCGTTCCCTGGCCGAATATACCGCCCCCCTCCGGGAAGAATTTCTGCGCATGGCCCTGGCCTATAATATCAATATTGTGGCCGGCAGTGTGCCCGAATACCGGGATAAAAAACTCTTTAATGTCTCCTTCCTCTGCCGAAGGGACGGGACCTGGGACCGACAGTACAAACTGCATATCACACCCGATGAGGCACAGTACTGGGGGCTGCGGGGCGGGGACTCCCTGAAGATTTTTGATACGGATATGGGAAAAGTCGGTATCCTTATCTGTTTTGATGTGGAATTTCCCGAACTCTCCCGCTATCTGGCCGCCAAAGGAATGAATGTGCTGCTGATTCCCTACTGGACCGATACGCAGAATGCCTATCTCCGGGTGCGCCGGTGCGCACAGGCCAGAGCCGTGGAAAATGAATGCTATGTGGCCATTTCCGGCAGTGTGGGCAATCTGCCCAAGGTGGAAAATATGGATATTCAGTATTCCCAGTCCGCGGTTTTTACACCTTCGGATTTTGCTTTCCCCCACGGTGCCATTGCAGCCGAATCCACCCCCAATACCGAAATGCCCCTCATCGCGGACCTGGATTTCGACCTGCTGCGGGAACTCCGCAGGCAGGGCAGTGTGCGGAATCTGCAAAGCCGCAGAAGGGATCTGTATCAGATCCGCTGGCAGAACGGGGAGAGCTTCTGAAAATTTTGACGGAATCCTGCGACAGGCAGCGCCGGAATACACAGGGTTTCTGCATCCCAGACTCTCTTTCTGTATGCTGAAAATTCCGGTGTTTAAGAAAATATTTCTGGGGTTTTCTGCAGCCCGGGGTGAAAAACGAGCCCCCCGGCAGATTCAGTATGCCGGGGTTCACTGCGTTCCCCCGACCTGTGCCAAAACTGAAATTTCCGGCAAGGGGTCAGATGGGCTGATGAATCAGATTTGTGACTGCAGGGGCCCCCGGCCGATTGCATACACCCGTCATGAGCGGCTCCGGGGCGTACTGCATACACCCCGTGAGCAGCTTCGGGCCTATGCCGTACGCCCTTGCAGAAGTAAACGGCCCCTCATTCAAAACCTGACAGCTCCCTAACCTGAATTATTCACAAATCAGTTTTTTACAGTAAATACAGGAAGACACCAAAAACGGAGTTTTGCAGCCGTGTTTTCGTATAAGCAAAATAATCAGCAGTTTATCTGCCAGAGACTAAAACGTGTGAATAATGCAGGCTAGGACTCAAGGCAGATTTCGATTGTAAATTTATCTTTGATTTCCGAAGAGAATTCCCCTTCCCCCACCACAAAATCCACTGCCACAATGGGATAACTGCTGATATGCTTGATGGTGTGATTTTTTCCGGAAATCACCGTCGGAATCGCGGCATCCAGAGACACATCAACAAGCTCCAGTTCCTGCCGGGCCTGCCCGGAAATCATATTTGTAATTTCTCCCACCGCATCCCGGATTTCATCATCCACAACCTTCATTTCCTCACCGAACATATTGGAAACAACGGCAAGAATAATATTTTCCGGAAAACTGACAGAAAGAGAACCGTTGTGATCCCCGGTCATTCCGATGACACCGGAAACATCACCGTTTGCGGTTTCTTTATTTTTCATGTAGGGTTCCGAAGCCAGGGCTTCTGTAAATGCCATTGTCTTGAGAACATTGAGTGTCGCATTGATAAAAGGCCGGATAAGTCTGCCGTCAATTTTATCTTCCACTTTATCTTCCACATCCATTGTCACCTCCTTTTTCTGCAATCATTTCGGCATTCTCGTAATTTTGAACAATGCGGATAAAATATGCTTCTGACGTACTGCCCATATTTCGCCTGTCTTTGTAACAATTTGAAAATTAAACTGATTTTTCGATTGCTTTTTTAAATGGCAGAAAAATCGGATATAATACATTCAGACAGCCGGAACGCAAGGGGCGAAATATGACATACTGCGCCCATGCTGCTTTTTTTTTTGGAAAAACAGATGATGCTATTCTTCTTCCTGGAGAATGATGGATAATTTTTTCCCCAGATCTTTTGCGGTGAAAGGCTTGACAATAAATCCGGTAACACCGGCCTTGGTTGCCTCAATGACATTTTCTTTTTTCCCCTCCGCCGTTACCATGACAAAGGGCAGGCGGGCCAGATTTTTATCGGCTCTGACTTTTTTGAGCAAAGCAATTCCTGTCATATTGGGCATATTCCAGTCACATATAATCAAATCCACTTTTTTCTGATGCAGGATTTCCCACGCGGCCACTCCGTCATCAGCCTCAATGATATTGTTCAGGTTAAAACGCTTTGTCAGCATTCTTCTGATAATCCCCCGCATAATGGGGAAATCATCCACAATCAGTATACAGCTATCCTTTGCCATTACCTGCTCCTCGGAAATTTTTTGGGGGAAATAACATGATCTGTTATTTTCCTTTCGGTCTGCTTTTTATTATATATGATTATTTACAGATTTCCAGAAAAAAATTTTTGCTGTGTGCAGCATATCCCCATCGTGATCCGTCTGCCGGAAAATCCTTTACCCGCTTTCGGACATTTCCGAATCCGGAAATATGGATTTCAGTATATTCTCCAGTTCTTCCGCCCTGAAAGGTTTGGTGATATAATCGGTAACTCCTTTTTCAGCGGCTTCCAGAACAAATTTTTTTTTCCCTTCGGCAGTTACCATAATAAAAGGAAGTGCGGCATATTTTTCATGGAGGCGGATTTTTTCAAGCAGGTCAACCCCTTTCATACTCGGCATGTGCCAGTCGCAGATCACCAGATCGATCCTTTGTTTATTTATAATTTCCCAGGCTTTTTTTCCGTTATCCGCCTCAACAACATTGTTAAAATCCATGCATCTCAGAATTTTTTTAATCACCCTGCGCATGGTGGAAAAATCATCAACAATCAGAATACATATATTTTCAGGCATTTCTACTCCCTTCACATGCCTTTGTTTATCAAGCGGCACATGACTGATTTGCGTAATACAAAACTCCCTATTGAATTATCAGAATGAAATATATTATTATACAAACTTCCGAAAAAAATGGCGGTCTTCTGTCTGACCTCTCCGGCAGAAATCCGCACCCTTTTTGCTGCCCGGCAGATTTTCGGAAAATTATTCAATAAATAACAGGCGATTGCAGCTTTTCAGATAATGATTCCGGAGGATGCGGCAGTCGGGAAAAAATGCAGCGATGTCACCTGCGCGGAATTTTTTTGACGGCCCGGTTCCGTCCGGGCTTTTGACCGCAGGTCCGGTTCCTGTCAAAATGATATCTGAAATTTTACAGAATATAAAACATTCATAATTCTATCAAGAAAAATTCTGCCCATGTGAAAAATCTGTTTAAGATATATGTAAAAAAACCGTTTTTTACAATAGGATAGTTTTTTTTGCAGAAAAAAAATTGTGTAAAAATGATAAATATACTTGAAAGTCTGGGTGAAAAGGTCATAATAGTAAACGGATATAAGAATTGCAAATCAATTTGATTCAAATGCTTATATTACAGGCTTACTTGAAATGATAAGAAAAACCATCTTTTCTTTGCCGAATAATTTTTTTCAAACCGAAGGAGGATACATTGGCGAAGTCACACAAAGCAATGAATCAGGCTGTCAGAGCGATTGAGGAGAAAGAAGGAAAATATCTGACTTTTACGCTTGCTGATGAAGAATACGGTATCGGAATACTCAAAATCAAAGAAATTATCGGGATGATGCCGATAACCCTGGTTCCCCAGACCCCCGTTTTTGTCAAAGGGGTTATCAACCTTCGGGGCAAAGTGATTCCCGTAATTGACCTCCGGCTCAGATTCGGAATGGAGAGTATTGATTATACAGACAGAACATGTATTATCGTTGTTGAAATCGGAGGGGATACCGGGAGTATCATGATCGGAATCGTTGTTGACACGGTTTCCGAGGTATTGAACATTAAAAAACAGGATATAGAAGATACACCCAAATTCGGTACCAAACTGGACACAAACTATATTCTCGGAATGGCAAAAACAGAAAGCGGTGTCAAAATACTGCTTGATATTGATCGCATACTCCGCACCGAAGAAATAACCGCATTGGAAAAAAGCACATAATATATTACTATTGTTAAATATTTCTGCATACAGAAAGCTCTCTTGACAAAATTGGCGGATATGCTGTAGTGTTCTGTCAGCATGAAAATGGCGGGGGACCCTATTTCTGCCGGAGCCTATTGCACAGGCCCCGAAACCGCTTATGCCGGGCCTGCGCAATAGGCCCCTGCACATGGCATATCTGCCGGATATCCGGCAGTTATACAGACTTTAACCTAAATTGAGCGGTTCTCAGACCTGAAAATGATTTCCGGCCGGAAATATCAGGGGCCCGGCGGTTTCCGGCTCTTCACCCGCCGGGTGAAAAGCGTAAAACAGGCAAAATTCCGCTTGCTTACCGGACATTCAGCCGGTTTATCTGAAAAAAACCGCTCGATTCAGGTTTAAGGCGATTTTCAAATATGAATGTACCGCTTCCGCAGGAGTCACAGACGGAAAGTCTGTAACCGGACTGCCGTCTGTCAGACACTGCCGGACTTTCAGTCCGGCACTCCTCCGGTACATTTTTTTCAGGAAATCACCTAAGAAGATAAATCCGGGGATTTCCGACCTGGCTGAAAAACGGATCCCCGGCAAAATAAATACGTCGGGATTCACTCTGTTCAGCCAGGCAGCCCCGAATAATTATCTTAAAAACTATAGTTCCGTTTACCGTATGCTGAAATCTGCCGGTGATACGGAATCATTTCAGTCTGTCTCCGAAATTCGGAACTTTTCAGAAAGCGCAGTTTATGCCGGTGGGCAGTATATAAACTGACAGAAAGCAGCACTGCACTGTCAACATTAAAATAACGGGTATGCAACACCCTGAAATTTCTCAGGTGCGTATTGCATACGCCCTTACAGAATAAGGTAACCCGTCATTCAAAACCTGACAGGGCAGCAGGCTGTGACATTTGAAAATATGCGTTTGCACCGGATGGCACAGCATCCTGCCCTGAAATATTTCACCGGGGAAAACAGAAGCCGGCCCTGCCGCACCGGGGGCACGGAACCCCCGGTTGAATGCATAATCATTTGAAAAATATCGGTATTTTCATAAAAATCCGGCATGGCGGTTTCAGAAAGCTGTTTATGATACAATCATCGGCTGTTTACAGAATATATCATCAGAATCCCTGGCTGATGATTGAATTTCAAAGCGGGGCAAAAGGGGAAAAACTCAGGGAATTCGCTTCTTTGCTGTCGGAACTTGCGGGCGGTCAGGAGAAACATATCCGTTTCGATGTGAGCAGACTCACGGATATAAATGTTTCTTTCCTGAATATACTGGTACTTTTCCCCGGGAAAATACGCAGGAACAATCCGGATGTACGCCTGGAAATTATTTATGCCGACGAAAATATATTCAATTTATTCCGAATGACAGGCCTGGATTGTGCATACAAACTTCTTAAAGGGCCTCTGCATGGAAAAGGATGAATCTGTTCTGAAAAAATCCGGTACTGAAATCCGTTTTGAGATCAGCCCGCAGACACTTCGGAAACTGCCGGCTATGCATGAATTTATCTATATTCTGGAATATGATCTGGCAGATTACTGCTCCCGGGAAGAAAAAACACCCACTGCCCTGGTGAAAGAACTGCAAAGCGTCGGAATGATTGCAGATGCCCGGATTTTTTCCCTGTCCGGGGACCTGACTGCCGAATTAAAAAAAGGGGAACTGTGGTATATTGTTCTGTATTCAACCATTCTGGGAAATGATTTTATTGATGCTGCTGTCGGACTGCCGCGGGAATGTATTTTTTCCATAGACAGGGAAACACTCGGAGATACGGACATTATCTCATATAATATCCGTTCCAAACAGATTTCCTTTGCATCCGCATCCCTGCTTTCCAACCCCTACGAAACGGGTGAACAGCCCGCGCCCGGAACTGTTTCGGAAAAAAATTCCGGACCCGCCCCTCCGGAAAAAGCACAGGGACAGAAAGAAACAGACAGACTTTCACACAGCACGGCCAAAAGCAGATCGCTTTTACAGGATATCAGAGAATCTGAACTGTGCAGAAGCGATCCCTTTGCAGATGAAAAAGACAGCGGACGGAATCCGGGCGGCACCGGTGTAAGGGTTGATCCGGAAAAACTGGATAATCTCATCAATCTTGTGGGAGAACTGGTTACGGCAGAATCCATGGTAAGCAAAAACCCGGACCTGGAAGGGCTGTCCCTGGAAAGATTTGAAAGATCCGCCCATAATCTGCGCCGGATTATTTCAGAACTGCAGAAAGTTGCCATGTCTGTCCGGATGATTTCCCTTGCAGAAATGTTCAGCAATCTGGTAAGAACAGTAAGGGATTTATCCGCAAAGCATGAAAAGAAGATCCGGGTAAAGCTGCAGGGACAGGATACCCGGACGGATAAAACAGTTATTGAACAGATTAATGAATCTTTACAGAATATTATCCGCTACCATGTACTGTTCGGGATCGAAGACCCTGAAGAACGCAGCGCGGCCGGAAAACCCGAAACCGCTGTAATCGGCATTGAAGCCCGTCAGGAGGGCGGGGAAATTCTCATCACAGTCTCCGATAACGGACGGGGACTGGACCGGAAAAATATCCTGCACCGGGCCGTCAGAAGAGGACTGATACAAAACGATGCCCCGGAACCTTCTTATGAGGATCTCTGCCGTTTTATTTTCAACCCGGCATTTTACAGCAGTGAAGACCCGGATCGCCATGCCCGGCTGCCCCGGGTCAGGGAGCATCTGGAAAAAATCAAAGGAAACGCAGATGTGCAGAGCAGCCCCGGCAAAGGGACAATGCTGATTCTGCGGATTCCGGTTTCCCGTACAATCATTGACGGAATGCTGATCCGCATCGGCCGGACAATCTGCGCAGTCCCCTTACTGTCTGTGCGGGAGTCCTTTCGCATTGAAAGCAGTCAGATTACCGTTATCATGAGCGGACAGGAAATCATCCGGATACGCAATGAGCTGCTGCCGGTTGTCCGGCTTCACAGGATATACGGGATTACAGCGGAACGCACCGAACTGGAAGAAGGCATTCTGATCAGTGTGTTTTCGGGGCAGAAAAAAATCTGTCTGTTTGCAGATGAAATTATTGGGCATTGTCAGACAGTTGTAAAGGAGATGCCGGAATATATCGGAATGACCGCGGGTATTTCCGGCTGTACTATTCTGGAAGACGGCGGTATCGGATTTATTCTTGATGTGGGAAGACTGATTGATATGACGGAATCAGAGGATGTTTTTCCATCTGATTCCGGATAAGGAGAGATATATGTCAGATCGTATTTCTGTTTTGGTGGTGGATGATTTTTCAACAATGCGCAGAATTATCAAAAAAATACTGACCGGCCTGGGAATCAGCAATATCATCGAAGCCGATAACGGAAGTAAGGCCTGGCGTATTTTAAACGAAGAAAAAGCAGATCTGGTTATCTGCGACTGGAATATGCCGGAAATGACCGGAAGGGATCTGCTGGAAAAAGTCAGGGCAAAAGAAGAGCTGGCAGAAATCCCCTTTATTATGGTAACTGCCGAAAGTAAAGAGAAAATTGCAATAGAAGGCGATAAGGCGCATCTGACCAGTTATATGGGCAAACCCTTCAAACCCAAGGATCTGGAAGAAAAACTCCGGGATGTGCTTTCCGGATTCTGAAGGGCAAAACCCTAAGCAGAAACCGGAAACCGTCTTTGCCCTCCCTCCGCATCTGCGGCCCGGACGCATTATCAGCGGGGGGGGGGGCAATGCTGTTGACGTAAGGTCGGAGGAGTGTCAGACTTACAGTTTAACATACTGATATTATTTAGAAAAAGACGTGCTAAACTGTAAGTTCAGCACTCCGGATTTTCTTAAGGCAGCAGCATGGGGGGGTATACCGTTGACTTTAAGGGTGCAGGGGTGTATTGCATACGCCCGTCAGTCCGGTGTCCGGGGTGCATGCAACAGGGCCCTGGGGAAAAAAATATTTCTCACGGCAGCAGCACCGGGGAAAAGCGCGGGTATCCTCTTTATCCCCTGCTGCCGCCCGGCAGGCGCGTACCGCATTTTCCCGGCCGTCTGAATCTGAAAGAACGCTACTGATTTCAGATGATTATCAGTGCCAGGCAATCTGCCGCCTTTGTCTTTCCGCACGACCGAAAAAGAGATCTGAAAATGAGGATTCTGAAATGACGCGAAGGCATGAAAAAAATACACTGCATCCAGAGAGAGAAAAAGACGGAAGGCCGGACAATGCGGTGGAAATATCCCTGGATGACACAGCAGCCATGCTGATCCAGATTGAAAAAGATGATGTGGATGAGCTGAGACACTTTGGAAAAATTCTTGATACTGTCGGACAGGATATGAAATATCCGGAACACTGCCGGAACCGCATACGGAAGGCGGCAGAAGAAATCCGGGAATTCACCGAAGCAGGACAGGACGGCACCGTTCAGGAAATCCCGGATTCATTCATTTCGGAACTGGGAATGATAATTGAAAAAACAATAAGAGAAACAGAGGAAAACGGAAAAGAAGAAATGTCTGATATAAACGGTATGTCCGGAAAAACAAAAAAAGAACCGGAAAATGCGGATGCAACGGATTATATGCCGGAAGATGCGGATCTGGATCTGATCGGTGCTTTTATCACCGAAAGCAATGATCTGATCACCAATGCAGAGGAAGCGCTTCTTGTACTCGAACGGAATCCGGAGGATATGGAAGCCGTCAGTACCGTCTTTCGGGCTTTTCATAATATCAAAGGCACATCCGCATTTTTTGAACTTTCTCTGATGACAGAACTTGCCCATCACGCGGAATCCCTGCTCAGCAGGGTAAGAGATCAGGAAATCCGCTATGAAGGCGGTTATCCGGATCTGGCACTGCGTTCCATAGATATGCTCAAAGACCTCTTCCGCAATCTTGAAAATGCAATGGGAGGAGAGCCTTTTACCAAACCGGAAGGCTATGGTACTCTGTTTCAGCTTTTACAGAATCCGGAAGCGGAAGGTATTTCCGATACATTCCCGGAACAGGGACCGGCAGAAGATACTGCCGAAAAAAGGGAAGAAAGCCGGTTTGCGGAAGAAGATAGGGAACTGCCTCTGCCGGAGATGGAGGAAGAAGAGGAAAACGGGGAGGAGGCGGAGGGAACGGAAAAAGATGCTGTACCTTCCCCGTCCCGGCCGGAAGCCGGAAAACCGGCCGCCAAACCTTCTCCGACAGTCTCCCGGAAAAGCTCTCCGGCCGGTCCCCGGCAGCATACGCAGCGTTCCCGGCAGGTGGTGGAATCCTCCATCCGTGTACCGACCGACCGCCTTGACCGCTTTATTGATATGGTCGGCGAACTGGTTGTTTCCCATTCCATGGTGGCCCAGGATGAGCTGGTGGTGGGCGGAACCTATCATGAACTTCAGAAAAAAGTGGCCCATACCAGCAAAATTGTCCGGGAACTGCAGAATATGAGCATGTCCATGCGTATGATTCCCCTGAAAACAACATTCCGCAAAATGGCCCGCCTTGTCAGAGACCTGTCCCACAAATTCGGCAAAAATGTCACCTTTATGACCGAAGGGGAAGATACGGAAATTGACCGGAACATGGTGGATATTATCAATGATCCCCTGGTGCATATGGTGCGGAACGCCCTGGATCACGGCATCGAACTTCCCGAAGAAAGAGAAAGGCTCGACAAACCCCGCTATGGCACGGTTCATCTGTCGGCCTATCATTCCGCAGGAAGTGTTGTGGTGGAAATTACCGATGACGGAAGAGGACTGGATCGGGCAGTGCTGACGGCAAGGGCACGGGAAAAAGGTCTCATTGATGACGATGCCGTTCTCAGCGACCGGGATGCCTTTAACCTGATTTTTGAACCGGGTTTTTCCACTGCCGAAATCGTATCCGATGTTTCCGGCCGCGGGGTCGGAATGGATGTGGTCAAGCGCAATATTGACAATATCCGCGGACATATTGAAATTCAGTCCCGCCCGGGAAAAGGCAGCACTTTCAAAATGAGTCTGCCGCTGACCCTGGCAATTATTGACGGTATGGTTGTGCGCGTGGGAAAAGAAAAATATGTTATCCCCACCATATCCATTGTCCGCTCGGTACAGCCCGGAACAGAAGATATTTCCACTGTTCTCCGGCGGGGGGAGATGCTGCGTCTGCAGGGCAAACTGATCCCGGTTTTCCGTCTTGACGAACTCTTTCAGGTGGAAGGCGGTGAAAGTGATATGACCAAAGCCATCGCAGTCGTGGTGGAAAACGATGAACAGCAGGTCGGACTGCTGGTGGATGAACTGATCGGAAGCCAGCAGATCGTTATCAAAACACTGGGGGAAACACTGGGAAATATTATCGGTATTTCCGGAAGTGCCATCATGCCGGATGGAAAAGTCGGTCTGATTCTGGATGTGGGAGGCCTGGTGCGGCTTGCCAATACAGGAAACTGAAGCAGCCGGTGCTACTGCACAGAAAGGAAAAGCAATGAACCTGATGTCGGCTGAACTCAGTGAAAAACAATTCCGGAAAATCAGTCAGCTGATTTACAATCTGTGCGGCATCAATCTGAAAGACGGAAAACAGGCACTGGTCAGGGCGCGTCTGATGAAACGTCTGCGGGCACTGAAACTGGACAGTTTTGATGAATATATGAAATATCTGGACGGCGATCAGGGCACACAGGAACTCAGTTACCTGATTGATGTCATGACCACCAACAAAACCAGTTTTTTCAGAGAACCGGAACATTTCAAATTTTTATGCGACCATGTACTGCCGAAACTCAGAAGCTCCAGACTGAGATTCTGGACAGCGGCCTGTTCCTCGGGTGAAGAACCCTTTTCCCTGGCCATGCTTCTCAAAGAGCATCTTCCGAATGCGGATACACGGGATGTGAAAATTCTGGCAACGGATATTTCCATGAAAATGCTTGAAAAAGCCAGAAACGGGGTGTACAGCGAAGAACTGGTCAGGGATGTCCCCTCCCGGTTTTCCAAAAAATATTTTGATAAATTTTCACAAAATTCAATAAACTATTACCGGGTAAAAGATAATGTCAAAGCAATGGTACGCCTGGGGTGGCTGAACCTGATGGATCCATGGCCCATGAAAGGCCCCTTTCATGTGATTTTCTGCCGCAATGTGATGATTTATTTTGACAGACCCACGCAGCAGAGACTGATAAACCGATTATGGGAACTTCTGGATTCCGGCGGTTATCTTTTTGTCGGTCACTCCGAAGGATTATCTGCGGTTTCACATAAATTCAGGTATGTCCGGCCTGCTGTTTATAAAAAATGATTTTCATCAGCTTTAGGTTTGATAAATGAGACATGTTGTTTTAGTGGGAGATATGAAAGTCGGAAGAAGTGATGATATACTTGTCACACATGCACTGGGCAGTTGTCTGGGACTGATGATTTATGATCCGGAGGCCAAAGTCGGGGGACTGCTTCACGCCATGCTTCCGCTGTCCAAAATAAATCCGCAGAAAGCCGAAGCCAATCCCTTTATGTTTGTGGATACCGGAGTGCCGAAACTCTTCAAATCCGTATACGAGCTGGGGGGGAAAAAAAACCGGATGATCGTCAAGGCAGCAGGATGCGGGCGTCCTTTGAGCAATAATGAAATGTTTAAAATCGGGGAAAGAAATTATATTGTTTTAAAAAAAATCCTTTGGAAAAACAATGTTCTGTTAGAGTCGGAAGATATTGGGGGCACAACCAGCCGCACCGTCCATTTTGAACTTTCCAGCGGAAGAATTATTATCAGCAGCAATAATCAGAAACAGGAGCTGTAAGGAAATTTCCAAATATGAATGTACCATGTCTGAAAGGGTCACAAACTGAAAGTCTGTGACTTTCCGGACACTGCCAAATTTTCCGTTTGGCAGTCCTTTGGCAGATTCTTTTCAGGAAATTACCTGCATCCTGTCCGATCATGGACGTTTATATGAAAATGTTGAATGCTTAATTAGGAGTTACGCAGTTGAAACATAAGCCACTGTTTTTATTGACTGTGATTTTTTGGCATACATAGTAAATTCAAATAGTTAAAATTCAACTGCGTAAGTCCTAGCTTAATATTGAATGTTTAATTATTACAGTCTGTAACAGTTCCTCATTTTCATGTTTCGCTGTGAGTCAGAGATCATGGACGTTTATATGAAAGTGTCTGCGAAAAACCGGCTCTTCGGCCTTATTTTTCGCACTCCGTGCAGCTTTCATGTTTTGTTGTGAGTGATAACTCATGGCCGTTTATATGAAAGTCTCCACGCGTACCCCGTTCAACGGCATTAAGTTAAGCCAAAAATTCCCTCCCCCGGTGGGAGGGGTCAGGGGAGGGGGAAGACAGCAGCCTGTAATTATCAGACGTTTTCACCCTCCCCTGCCCCGCCCTCAGGGGAGGGGAGTCTTAACTTAACGGCATTGAAGCGGAGCCCGGGAACGGGTTGAAACTTTCATGCTTCGTTGTGAGTCAGGGATCATGGACGTTTATATGAAAGTGTCTGCGAAAAACCGGCCCCGGCCTTCATTTTCGCACTCCGCGCAGCCTGACCCGTTCCCGGGCTCCGCCTGGGAACGCATGGGGTGAGAGGCTCTGCCTCACACACTGCCGGAGCGCGGGAACGGGTCAGGCTGCGCTGTGACCGTCAGTCATGGCCGTTTATATGAAAGTCTCCCCGCTCACCCCGTTCCCGCGCTCCTCGCGGGAACGGAAAAAAGGCTTTCATGCTTTGCTGTGACTGCGTATCAGGGCCGTTTACAAGCTGAAGGCCAATGTCATTGATTAAGACCCCCCTCCCTGAGAGAGGGGCAGGGGGAGGGTGGAAACGTCATTAACTGCAGCGTTGTTTCCCCCCTCCCACCGGGGGAGGGGAATATTCTGCTTACGTCAATGACATTGAGCTGAAGGCATCATCGGAAAAATTTGGGAAAAATTTGGGAAAAATTGGCAAAATATTGAAAATACGTCAGGGAATCAACAAATAAAATGCAGCAGTCCGCTTTTGTTCAGAAGACAGGAAAAATTTTTTTTACCATGGTCATTTCCTCGGTGCTGCTGGCCTTTGCTTTCAGTACAGTGGAATTTCTGTATGAGAAAAAACGCTTGTCTGCTGATTTTGAAAATTCCATCATACCGGTTTCCCGGCGCATTGCCAACACCCTGGCAGCAAGTCTGTGGTTTGTGAATAAAGATCAGGCCACAGATATTATGGAACTGGAAATGGATAACCGGAAAATTCATGCCATCCGGGTTCGGGAAAAAGACGGGAAAACCGTTTTTGCGGCCCGGAAAAGGGATGAAAAAGGAAATATGATTGCTGCCGAAGATGATAATTTCGGGGAAAAATACATCCTGAAAACCAGGGTGATTTATCATGATGATATGGATATCGGTTATGCGGATATTTTTTTTTCCGCACAGGAGATGAATGCGTCCCTCCGGAACCTAATCCGTTATATGGCGGTGAAAGCCTGTATCATGAGCCTGCTGCTGTCCGCGCTCCTGCTGCTCATTGTCCGCCTGACACTGCTCAATAAAATCCGTGATGTCATTCAGGGGCTGAACAGTGTGGGACAAAAGATTGAATCCGCATCGCACCGGGTTTCTTCCACAGGACAGCATCTTACAGAAGGGACATCCCGGCAGGCCGCTGCCGTGGAACAGACCTCTGCATCTTTGGAAGAAATTTCTTCCATGATTCAGCAGAATGCCCGGAATATCAGACATGCCGACCAGCTGATGACAGAAACATCCCGGGTGGTTTCCCGTGCTGCTGCTTCTATGGCCGGGCTGACGGCAACAATGGATAAAATCAGTTCCGAAAGCGATGAAACACAAAAAATAATTAAAACCATTGAGGAAATTGCCTTCCAAACCAATCTTCTTGCCTTAAATGCTGCCGTGGAGGCCGCCCGTGCCGGAGAAAGCGGTTCCGGTTTTGCAGTGGTGGCCGAAGAAGTGAGAAATCTGGCTATGCGTTCCGGAGATGCAGCCAAAAATACCGCTGCCATGATTGAAACATCCGTGACCGGCATCCGAAGCGGAAACAGGGAAGTCCTGCAGACCGGCAAAGTTTTTTCACAGGTATCGGAAAGCGCGCGGAAAGTGGCCGGCCTGCTCTCCGAAGTGGCAGCGGCTTCCCAGGACCAGGCCGAAAGCATCCGGCAGGTCAGCAGGGCAATGACGGATATAGACAGCGTCACCCAGGAGAATGCGGCAGGTGTGCAGGAAACCGCTTCTGCGATTACAGAAATTGAAACCCAGATTCAGAATATGAATCATTTCGCAGCGAAACTGATGATGCTGTCCGGAGGCAGAAAAACGGGGTGACAGTGTATCTTCTGAAAAAAATGCTGTTTCGGAAGCATTCATACCGGCTTCCGCAGCCGCTGAACGGTCCGGGAAACTGATTCCGGCACAATATTCTTCTTTGTCCCTTTCCCGGCAGTGTATGAAAAAGAGGGGAGATGAAGAAAATTCTGATGATTTCTGATTCTGTTTCACCAGGAACCTGTCCGGAAACCTCCGAAACAGATTTTTGCACCCGCCGAAGGGGGTAAAACACCTGAAAAAAGGTTTTGGAACAGGCTCTGAGTGATTTGTATTGTACAGGTAAAAAATGATTCGGAAATCTGAACTTGGCGATGAATTGTGATAAAGGGGTAGTACAAAATGGTCATTAATGTCCTGGTGGTAGATGATAGCAGTGTCATGCGGACGATGATAATCAAAACCATGAAGATGAGCGGTCTTCCTGTCGGCACAATTCATCAGGCTGCAAACGGGAAGGAAGGTCTGGAACTGCTTCGGCAAAACTGGATTGATCTGGTGATTGCAGATATCAATATGCCGGTCATGAACGGGGAAGAGATGATAGATGAAATTCTGGCGCATCCGGAAACGCGGGATGTTTCGATAATTGTCATATCCACCGAAGGCAGTGATACAAGAATCGAACGGCTGCAGCACAAAGGGGCCGCATTTGTCCATAAACCCTTTACCCCGGAAAATATCCGGGATATGGTTATCAAGATTATGGATTTGGGAAATAGTGATGAAAATGACACAGATTGAAAATATTCTCTGGCATGTTGCGGAAGATGTGCTGGGAAAACTGGCTTTTATGTTTTCCTATCCCGATGACAGTACGGGAGATGAAGAAGAAACAGGGGAAGAACCCGTGCTTTCCTATGTATCTTTCAAAGGACCTTTTGAGGGCAGTCTGCTGATGCTTGTTTCACCGATGATTCTGCCGGAACTGGCAGGCAACATGCTGGGACTGGATGATGACGAAAAAGCGTCAGAAGAAGAGCAGTTTGATGCACTCAAAGAGCTGATCAATGTCATCTGCGGCAATCTTCTGCCGAAAATTGCCGGAAAACAGGCTATTTTCAAAGTCGGGGTCCCCGAAGTCTGCAAAAAGGACGCAAACCCTCTTGCCGATACACTGGCAAAAATCAGTCTGATGATCGAAGATGAAAAATGCGAACTGGGCCTGTATGTTCCGGGCCGGGTTCCGCCGGAACTGGCAGACCTGCTGAAAAACGGGGAATAATGTGAACACGGACTAAAGAGAGAAGAAATATGATAAAAGTACTGATTGTTGACGATTCAGCCGTTGTCCGTAAAATTCTGGCAGAAGAGCTTTCCAAATACAAGGATATTGAGATTGTCGGAAGCGCGGTGGATCCTTATGTGGCCCGTGACAGAATCGTCAAACTCAAACCGGATGTGATTACACTGGATCTGGAAATGCCCAGAATGGACGGTCTTTCTTTTCTCGTCAAATTAATGAAATACTACCCCATGCCGGTTGTTGTGCTGAGCTCACTGACACCCAAAAACAGTGAAACCGCTTTAAAAGCCCTGGAACTGGGGGCAGTAGAAGTCTTATGCAAACCGGGATCCGCCTATTCCACCATTGATGTGTCCCGCAGTCTGGTCAATGCCATCCGGGCCGCCGCTTCGGCCAAAATACAGAAACATACCCAGCCCCTTCCCCAGCCCGCCCCTCCGCCGGATTCCCTGAAAAATTTCCGTTTTAAAACCACCCATCAGGTGGTTGCCATCGGTGCGTCCACCGGCGGAACCAAAGCCATTGAGCTGATTTTAAAAAGTATGCCGATCACCATTCCGGGCATTGTGATTGTGCAGCATATGCCGGAAAACTTTACCACGGCCTTTGCCAAAAGACTCAATGAAATCTGCCGGATTGAAGTGCGGGAAGCAGTAGACAATGATCGTGTGGTTCCGGGACTGGCGCTGATTGCACCCGGCAACCGGCATATGCTGCTGCAGCGAAGCGGTGCCAATTATCTGGTGCGCATCAAAGACGGTGTGCCGGTATATTATCAGCGTCCCAGTGTGGATGTGCTTTTCCGCTCTGTTGCCAAACATGCGGGCAGAAATGCGGTGGGGGTTCTGCTGACCGGTATGGGGGCCGACGGTGCCAAAGGACTGCTGGAAATGAAAGAAAACGGGGCCTATACCATGGCCCAGGATGAAAAAAGCTGCATTGTCTTCGGTATGCCCAAAGAAGCCATTAAAATCGGAGCCGCACAGGAAATTGTTCCCCTGCCTTCCGTGACGGAAAGCATCATCAATGCCCTGAATGATCCCAAAAGATAAATTATTTCAGATTCCGCATGTTTGCCTTATATAAAATTCCGGATTTCTTTTTTTAAAATACACACCGGGGTGACGTATACTTCTTTCCACAGCTGAATCCCTTCCCGGCAAAAAAATCGTCGGGCATTCCGGCATGGTTTCCGGCAGCACCATCCGCGCCAAACATACCGGAAAAGATTTTCTGGCCGGACTGAAAAATATTTTCGGCGGAGAACTCAAAGGATATACGGAACTTCCGGAAGAATCCCGCGGGGAATCCCCGGTCGGATGAAAGAGCAGGCCCGGCAGATGGGGGCAAATGCCATTATCTGCATCCGTTTTTCCACCTCTGCCGTGGCACAGGGAACAGCCGGACTGTATGCTTACGGAACGGCCGTGCGGGTGGAATAAAAATTTCTCCACTTAGAGCCTGTCCGAAAACCTGTTTTCCGGTATTGTACCCCCTACTTCCGCCAGGTGCAAAAATCTGCTTCAAGGTTTTCGGAGAGGTTCTTATTCAGGCAGGACAGCATGAAAAAAAACATTCTGATCGCAGGCGGAGCCGGTTATATCGGTTCCCATATGTGCAAATATCTTGCTGAAAAAGGTTTCCGGCCTGTGGTGCTGGATAATCTGGCATACGGGCATCGCCAGGCGGTGAAATGGGGGGAGCTGATTGAAGGGGATGTCTCGGACAGCAGACTGCTGGACCGTCTTTTTTCCGAATACAGATTTTCCGCGGTCATGTATTTTGCCGCTTTTATCAATGTGGGAGAATCGGTAACAGACCCTGCCAAATATTACCAAAACAATGTGGGCGCGGCTATACACCTGCTGGAATCCATGCAGAGACATGGTGCGGGCAATCTGATTTTTTCCTCTTCCTGCGCGGTTTATGGCGAACCACAGGAAATTCCCCTGACAGAAAAACATCCCTATCACCCCATCAACCCTTATGGCAGAAGCAAGCTCATGGTGGAACAGATCCTGTCGGATTTTGATGCGGCATACGGCATGAAATATACTTCCCTTCGTTATTTCAATGCGGCCGGGGCCGACCCGGACGGAGAACTGGGGGAAGACCACAATCCGGAAACCCACCTGATTCCCCTGATTTTTCAGACCGTTCTGGAAAAACGGGAAATCCTTTCGGTATTCGGGGATGACTACCCCACCAAAGACGGAACCTGCATCCGTGATTATATTCATATCAATGATCTGGCCCGGGCACATCTGCTGGCCCTGGAACGCTTGCTGAAGGGGGGGGATTCCGCAGCATACAATCTGGGAAACGGTGCCGGGTACTCGGTAAAAGAAGTGATTGATATGGCCGAAAAAGTCAGCGCTAAGACGGTTCCCTATGAAATAAAACCCCGCCGTGCCGGAGATCCGCCTGTTCTCATCGGTTCTGCGGAAAAAGCGGTAAGGGAACTGGGCTGGAAACCGGAATTTCCGGATCTGGAAAGCATTATGAAAACCGCCTGGGACTGGCACAGAACACATCCGGAGGGGTATCGGTAAATTTTTCGGAAATACCCAAAAAAATATGAAACCACGAAAAACAGTTTGTGTCCTGCGGTAATTGAAAAAACCTTACCGCCCGTTTCTTAATGCACTGATTCCGAAACAGATTACAGAATTTTCAGAATCACCTGCAAAAGCACAGTGAATAAGGATTTTCAATCAGAGCAGGACACCAGCGAAAAACACGAAATAAACGAAAACTGCCCGGATTTTTCGTGTGATTCGTGTATTTCGTGGTTACAATTTGTTCCTGAGACAAGGGAAAGGATACAATTCTCATGCCGATTCAGTTTGCCATTGAAGGTACAAATGCAGAGGAAGCCGCCGGAACCCTTACGGAAATTCCCGGAATAACGGGAACGTGGGAATCTGCGGCCGGTGGACAGAAAGAAGGCATTCTTGCCACAATTGCCACGGTTGTAGGCATCGTAGGCGGAATGGTCAGTGCTGCCGATCAGATTCATAAATGGTATGCGGAATATAAGAAAAGCAAATCCGGCGGTGAATCTGCCAAAGTGATTATTATCGGAAAAGACGGAAAACGCCTTTCTTTGGAAGGGGCGACAAGTGAGCAGATCCAAAAGGTGCTGGAAACGCTTTAAGACATGATGGGAGGTGAACGATGACACAGCTTATTATTCAGCCCTCCACAGCGGAGAATACCAAAAGACTGGTCTTATTCGCTTTGGAAAATGAGCGCAGAATCATCTGTTTTGGCATCAGCAGAACCGAGGGACAGTTGGAAAAATTTGAAAAGAAGTTCAAAATGGACAGTGAATCGTTTTACAGGAAATTCAACGCCGGGGATATGGGAGATGATTTTGAATATATCAAATGGGCCGGGGAATATGAAACCTTGCGGAAATTACGGCAGGATTATGATGATCTGGCCGGGATCAGGCTATGCTGACAGATGAATATTTCCGGAAAGCAGAGCATGATATTTCCCAATGTCCATATGTTGTCGAATTTCATACTTCCAAGGATAAACGCTCGCTGCATATCGGAATCATTGAAGGAAGAATTATTTTCATTGACGGCTCAGCCCTATGCTTTGTGGAGTTTGTCAATGTAAAAGAACTGGTTGAAAAATATAAATATTCATACAATTATCAGGATAAGGACGGAAAAATGCTTTTCAGATATGATATGGCTCCGCATCATAGAAATCTTAAAACATTTCCGCATCACAAACATCTGGAATCCGGAGAAATCATAAACGCTTTTGAACCCGATTTGAAAAGCATTCTGGAAGAAATCAGCACATATATCTGAACATCCTTGTTGAACAGGAAAAATCCCATGCAGCGCACCCTCCACATCCGCCTGGAAGAAGCAGACCGGAACAAAGCCCGGCTCCGCTATTATTTTGAAAATCCCAATAATTACCAGGAACGCAGTCTGGATATGGCCGAAATTGCCGGGCTGATTCAGAATGCGGAAACAGATTATTATACGGTTCTGCCCGAAGATTTTTCCAAAACCGGCCAGAAGCTGTATCACTGGCTGGACAGTGCAGACCGTTTTCTGGACAGGGCCATTCAGGAGGCCCGCGGCACAGCGGAAATCCTGGTGCTGGCCATTGAACCCAGAGGAAAACTGTCCCATCTGCCCTGGGAAGTGCTGCATGACGGCACGATGTTTTTTGTGCAGCGGAAAAATCCGTTCATTGCACCCCTAAGATGGATTCCGCAGAATACCGACTCTTATGCGCCTGAAAACCGTCCTTTGCAGACCCTTTTCATGGCAACATCGCCCACAGATACCCGGCCTTTGCTGGATTTTGAAAAAGAGGAGGCCCGGATTCTGGAAGCCACAAAAAAGCAGCCCATGCGCCTGATTGTGGAAGAAAGCGGGGAACTGGAGGAACTGAAAAACCTGCTGGATTCCTACCCGGATGGCTGGTTTGATGTCCTTCACCTCACCGGACACGGCACATTCAGCGAAAAAGGACCGGTTTTCATTACAGAAAACGACTGCGGTCAAAGCCTGTATGCCACTGCGGAAATGATCGCCGCAGGTCTGGGCCGTATGCCCCGGCTGCTCTTCCTCTCCGGATGCCGCACGGCTCAATCCCCCAAAGCCGGGGCCATGCTGTCCCTGGCACGGGAAATGACGGAGTACGGCGCAAAGGCCGTGCTGGGCTGGGGAAGACCGGTTTCGGACAGGGATGCCAGCATGGCCGCGGCCGCGCTTTACGAATCCTTATCCTGCGGATACGAACTTTCCAAGGCACTGGTACATACCTGGCAGAAACTGCTGGAAAACAAAGCCGGGGACTGGCACCTGCTGCGGCTCCATATTGCCGGAAACATGCCGGGGGCCTTGGTCACGCCCCGGAAAACACCCGGACGGAAAAAAGCCAAACCGCCCTCCTTTGCCTCCCGTTTTCTGGATTCACAGGGTGAAGTCAAAGTGGTGTCCCGTGAAAATTTTATCGGCAGACGACGCTTTCTGCAAGGCTGCATCCGCTCCCTGCGCTACGACAGCGAAAAAACCGGCATACTGCTCTGGGGCATGGGTGGCATCGGCAAAAGCAGCCTGGCCGCCCGACTTTGCGACCGTCTCCATAACCGGCATTCCATTGTATGGTTCGGAAAGATTGACGAATTTTCCCTGTGCAATCGCCTGGGCGAAGATTTGGACAGGCCCCTGCGGGATGTGCTGATGAACCCGGACGAGGAACTGAAATTCAGACTCCGCACCGTGTTTGAAAAGCATGAAAAGCCCCTGCTGCTGATTCTGGATGATTTTGAAACCAATCTGGACATGCGGGCCGGGCAGCCCATTGTATCCCCCCAGGCCAAAACCGTGCTGGAAGCCCTGTGCTTTGCCATCCGCAAATCCGAATCCGAACACCGCATCATCATTACCTGCCGCTACCGCTTTGAAACGCAGGAATCCCCCTTTTTTCACGAGGAACAGATCACCCGGCTGGACAAGGCCGATGTGGACAAAAAAGTCAGCCGTCTGGAAAAAACGCAGAACAAAGAATCGGAAGAAAGAAAAAAGCTGAAAGAACAGGCCGTAAACGTGGCGGACGGCAATCCCCGCCTGCTGGAATGGCTCTTTACAGTGATGGATGAAAAAGGGCTGGATTATGAAAAAATCCTGTCCGGAATGGCGGAAAAGGAAACCGAATTCCGGGAAAACATCCTGGCCGAAGAACTGCTGAAACAGCAGGAAGCGGAACTGAAAAAAATGCTGGCCCTGGCCTCGGTCTATGAAATCCCGGTTCCCAAAGAAGCCCTGGAAGCCGTCTGCAAGGACATTGAGGATTGGGAAAAGCATATTGAACGGGCCGGGGCATTGGGGTTGCTGGAAATATCTTTGCTGCCGGAAGAGGAAAAATTATACCGGGTATCACGGATTCTGATGCCCCTGCTGGAAGATGATCTGCCCGAAGACCGGGAAGAATGGAACCGCATTGCCGCGCAGGCATTGCATGAAATCTGGTGGGAGAATTCGGAAACATCATCAGAAGAGCAAGACCTTGAAATCCACCGGCTGGCATTGACAGGAAAAGAAAAGAAAATTGCGGCAAAACTGACTGCTGTTTTGTCCAATCAATGGCATGATCGCAGCCGCTTCCGGGAAGTGGTCGGCCTGTGTAGCAGTACACGGAAGGCCATTGGGTATGATTACCGGGTGCTTCACCAACTGGCAAGAGCGCAGAAACAACTTGGCGATACGGAAAAAGCACTGAAACATTTTCAGCAGGCTTTGGCAGACTGCCCGGATGCGGATGAAAAAGAGAAATCGACAATTATTCATAACGTGGCCATCATTCACAAGAATCAGGGTCGTACAGAAGAAGCCCTCACACTCTTTCAGCAGTCCTTAGACCTGAAAGAAAGTATCAGAGATGTGCAGGGCAAGGCGGCAACGCTTCATGAAATTGCAAGAATTCACAAGAATCAGGGTCGTACAGAAAAAGCCCTCACACTCTTTCGGCAGTCCTTAGAACTGCAAGAAAGTATTGGAAATGTGCGGGGCAAGGCGGCCACTCTTCATGAAATTGCAAGAGTTCATCAGAATCAGGGCCGAACAGAAGAAGCCCTCACACTCTTTCAGCAGTCTTTAAACCTGCAAGAAAGTATCGGAAATTTGAAGGGCAAGGCGGCTACGCTTCATGAAATTGCAATAACTCACCACATTCAGGGTCGTACAGAAGAAGCCCTCACACTCTTTCAGCAGTCCTTAGACTTTCAAGAAAGTATCGGAAATGTGCAGGACAAGGCTTTTACGCTTGAGTGGATGGGACTTATTTCGTTCCAAAAAGGCAATATTGAGACAGCCTTAGCGTATTGGGAAGAATCAATTGAAATTTTTGAAAGAATCGGCTCGCCCGAAGCGGAGAAGGTGAAGGGGATTATGGATAGGGTTATTAAATTGTCTGAATCAGGATTTACAGGATTAAAGGATGAACGGGATTGAAAAAAATCCTGTAAATCCGTTCATCCTGAGAATCCTGATTCAGACAAAGAGGCGAACCGGAATGAGGGATTGTCTGAACCGGGATTTTCAGGATAAAAAGATGAACCGGGATAAAAAAATCCTGTAAATCCGTTCATCCTGAGAATCCTGATTCAGACAAAGAGGCGAACCGGAATGAGGGATTGCCTGAACCGGGATTCACGGGATTTACAGGATGAACGGGATTAAAAAAAATCCTGTAAATCCTTTCATCCTGTAAATCCTGATTCAGACAAAGAGGCGAACCGGGATGAGGGATTGTCTGAACCGGGATTCACGGGATTAATGGGATTGAAAAAAATCCTGAAAATCCTTTCATCCTGAAAATCCTGATTCAGACAATGAGGAGAAGCAAATGATTACCATTCATGCAAAAGAAAAAGAAAACAGCGTTGTCCTGCTGAAAAATGAATTTGACATACTTCTGGAGTATCTCCGAAAAAATCATGAAATCAGGATCATTACAGATGACGATGAAGACAGCATGACAGAACAGGAATTGGAAGAACTGCGAATTGCCGAAGCAGAATTTGAAGCAGGTGAAACGGTTTCTTTTGATGATGTAAAAGAAAAATGGCTGGCAGGTGAAAGTATTGATGTATAAACTTGAATTGTCCAAAAAAGCATTCAAATTCATCAATTCGCTCAGGCCAAAAGAAAAAATCCGTATCACACAGGCATTTACAAAACTTTGCGAAAATCCCTATGCCGGAGAATCGGATATAAAAAAGCTGAAAGGGCAAGAAGACGTATATCGTCTGAGAATGGGTGATTATCGTTTTTTATATAAAATTAAAAATGATATACTGATAATCTTCGTGTTTGACGCAGGGCATCGGAAAGACATTTACAGATAAAGCCTTACAACGCAGGAAAAATCACTTGAAAGAAATCCGAATCACTCCCGAACTGTTTGACAGTCTCCGGAATTACTGCGATAATGCCTGAATCCCTTTTCAGGATTTTGTGGAAGACACTCTGGAAAATGCCCCTGATGCTGAGGAACAGTTCCGCGTTTGGGAAGAAAACAGAAAACTGGCCGCCCATATTACAGAAGTCTGTGAGCAGGCCCGCATGAAGGGATTTCCGGAAGGTTTTTATACAGGTTTTGTAACCATGCAGGGAAATCTGCGGATAAGTGGAATGTCAAATAAATTTTTTACCCTTTTAAAAAGTCCGGATCGGGGAGTCCGGACTGAAAGTTTGGAAGTCTGCCAGACTTTCAGTTTGGCACTCCTCCGCAGCTTTTCTGAATATACAGAAATATATTTGACAGCCCAATAAGTCCGGATAGCGAAAATCTGAAAAAAGAGTATAAAAAATCTTATAAACCGGTCCAATGACCCCAACTGACACTAATTTAAATCTGAAAGGAATCAAAATGAAAAACAGAAAACAAAACAGTTTTTATCTTATGGGAATTCTGCTGCTGCTCCTTTTGTTCGTGAACGGATGTTCCGGTCTGCGGGGTTCCGACAGCGGAGTGCAGGGCACAAAGCCCGGCGGTCCCGGCTCCCTGTATTACGGATTCAGTGATGTGCTGATTCCGGGGGAACTTACGGAAAACACAAAAGCCTCTTATATTATCCAGTCCCACGGCTTTTCCGCGGGTGTGCTTTCCTTTAAAGGCCGTGTGGACAGAGGTTCGCTCATTGCCTTTTTCCGGGAAAACATGGCAAAGGACAACTGGAAACCCATTGCCTCTTTCACCTCTTCCCGCTCCATTCTCCTTTTTCAGAAAGACAGCCGCTGGTGTGTTATCAATATTACGGACGGTGATTTTTCCATTAATGTGGAAGTGGGAGTGGTTCCCACCAGTGAATCCCCGGACGACCTGATGAAATAATGCCGGACAGAATAATGAAAAATGCCATCCATCAGAAAAATATCGTACTGGGCGTATGCGGCGGCATTGCCGCATACAAAAGCGTGGAACTGCTGCGGCTGATGACGAAGAAAGGGGCCGGTGTCCGGGTGATGATGACCCCCCATGCCTGCGAATTTGTCGGCCCAATGACCTTTGCGGCCCTGTCCGGAAAACCGGTATGTACCGATCTTTTTGACAGTCGGAATACAGACGCATCCATCCGCCATATTGAATGGGCGCAGGATGCCCATGCTGTGGTCATTGCCCCGGCCACAGCCAATCTGCTGGGCAAATATGCCAACGGAACAGCTGATGACGCGCTGAGCACCTTTCTGCTGGCCGTCACCTGCCCGGTCATCCTCTGCCCTTCCATGAACAGCAATATGTATCTGAGTCCGCCGGTGCAGCGGAATCTGGAAACACTCCGCAGAGACGGACATACCGTGCTGGAACCCGGAGCCGGGGAACTGGCCTGCGGCACAAGCGGACCGGGACGGCTTCCGGAACCGGAGCAGATACTGGACCGGCTCATGGCCTGCCTGAGTCCCAAAGATCTGACAGGGAAACGGGTGCTGGTAACAGCCGGGCCTACGCAGGAACCCATTGACCCGGTGCGCTTTATCAGCAATCCCTCTTCGGGTAAGATGGGATATGCCATTGCCCGTGCCGCGGAGTACCGGGGAGCGGAGGTCGTTCTCGTTTCCGGCCCTTCAGCCCTGCCGGATCCCCTGAATGTGAAAACAGTCAGAATCCGGACGGCAAAGGAAATGGCCGAAGCCGTGTTTGCCCATCTGGATGAGACGGATATTGTCATCAAAAGTGCTGCGGTTTCCGATTACCGCCCCAAAGAGGTGGCCGAACACAAGATCAAAAAAGGGGAAGCCGAAACGCATATGATACTGGAACAGAACGAAGATATTCTCAAAAGTATCGGCCAGCGGAAAAAGCATCAGTTCCTGGTGGGATTCGCGGCGGAAACCCAAAGCCTGCGGGACAATGCCTCCGCAAAACTGGAGAAGAAGAATCTGGATATGATTGTCGGAAATATTGTGATTCAGCCGGGTTCCGGCTTCGGAAGCGATACCAACCGCGTAACCCTTTTTTACCGGGGAGGTACGCAGGAGGCACTGGAACAGATGGATAAAGATACGGTGGCCCATATCATTCTGGATCGTGTAATGGAACGGATCCCCCCGAAATGAGAGAAAAAGGACTGACAGATATTTCCCCGGCAGAATTTTCAGCAGAAATCCCCAAAATTCCGGCCCCTGTTTTTGCCTCCCTGACGGCTGATCTCCGGAATGCCTTTCAGTTTATGGCAGAATGCGGAGTCAGGGGATTTGACTGTTCTCCGGAAAGTCTGAAAATCCTGAAAAATTTTTCGGAAAAAGCCGCCGGAGCGGAAACCCTGAGCGATATCCGAAAAGATTTGGGAGACTGCCGCCGCTGCAAACTCAGCAAAAGCAGAACGCAGATTGTTTTCGGTGCGGGCAATTCCCATGCCCGTCTGCTTTTTGCAGGGGAAGGGCCGGGATATGAGGAAGACCGGACGGGGCAGCCTTTTGTGGGCAATGCCGGACAGCTGCTCAACCGCATCATTGCCGCCATTAAAATGAAAAGAGAAGATGTCTATATCTGCAATGCGGTCAAATGCAGACCGCCCCGGAACCGGAATCCGGAAGCGGATGAAATTGCCGCATGTCTTCCCTTTCTGGAACGGCAGATTGCCGCGGTCCGACCGGAATTCATCTGCACCCTCGGCAAAATTGCCAGCCAGGCATTACTTCGTACCAGCCTGCCGATGTCTTCCCTTCGGGGCCGTTTTCACCCCTACAAAGGTATCAGGGTGATTCCCACCTACCATCCGGCCTTTCTGCTGCGCTATCCGGATAAAAAACGGGAAACATGGGAAGATATGAAGATGCTGATGAAAGAAATGGGGACGGATTTATAAAAAAGGAGCCTTTATGAGCAGTGATATCAGCCCGGATGAAATTTTGGAAATTGACCGCAGAGTGGACGATCTCATAGATATGCATTATCGGGAAAATCTGGCGGATGTAATGCGGGACTGTCTGAATATTCTCAAAGACCGTTTCGGCATCCGCGCTGCTTTTCTGCAGTACCGGGCCGCGCGCACATTTGAAGAAAAAGAGGCAGAGCACCCCCTTGTGCTTTCCGAGGCCGCCGGAAGGGAGGTGCGCACTTCCATAGAAAATGCAATTCTCAGTTACCGGAACAGATTTCCCGATCTGCCTGAAAAACCGCCCATGCCCTTATCCCTGGAATCCCCGGAAGGATTTCATATTCTGGCACTGCCCATGTTTCCGGGAAAATGTGAGCAATGCGTGGGCATTATCGGACTGCTCTGCACGGAAAAACCGGATGAGGATCATCTGCGTCTGCTGAAACAGATAGCTTCCCGTGCGGATACCTATGTGGAATCCAAAATTTCTTCCCATGAACGGCATCTGGTCCTGAACCGGACCAGTATGATTTTGCAAAGAGAAGGCATTCACGGCATCGGAAACGCTTTGATCCTCCTCAGCCGTCTGACCGGAATGCAGAAAGCCGCGGTTGTTTATCTGGAAGACACACCGGATCCCGCTGTTCCCGCCAGTATGCGGAGAGTGGGGCTGATCTATGTGGAAAAAGGGCAGGTGGTCCGGCGTAAGGATATTCTCAGCAAACTCAACAACCGTTTGGGCGGCCCCATGATTGAATATAACATGGAGCGGGTGGATGATTCCAAATACGGTATGCGCATTATCGGAATTCTGGAAAGATGCCCGGAAAACGGGGAAGAAAAAATTCTGGATTTCCACTGCATGAACCTGGTGAACCGCTATGAAGAATACCAGTATAATGTCGGCAAACTATTTCTCATGGGAGAAAAAAAACTGGATTATACCGACATAAACGTAATGGAATCCGTGGCTCTGCAGATTGATACCCAGATTACCCATTATCATGAACAGAAAAAAGCCCTCAGCCGTTCCCTTCATCCGAATCAGGTTGATTTTTTTCTGAAATATCCGAAAATTGCCCGCTGGTTTTTTGAAAATCCCAGAGAAGAACTGATAGCCATGGTGTTTACCGACATCTGCGGATACACCACCATTACCCGGAAACTGGGGGATCCCCGCAAAACCATTGAAGGGGCCAAAAAGTGGATATTAAAAGAAAAGGAACTGACCCTCAAACACGGCGGTTTTTTTGATAAAGAAATCGGGGACTGTGCAGTCAGCCTTTTCGGCCCTCCCTTCGGAGCCATTACTCTGGAAATCCTCAGCCGGGTCAAAAGTGTGGGGGAAATTGAGGACCTCATCAATACCAACAAATGGGAACCCCATATCTATGCCTACCATGCGGTTATGTATGCACTGGAAAGCATGGAGGCCATCCGGGAATTCCATATGGGCGGGTTTGAAATGAACCTGACCATCGGCATTGAGGTGGGCAGAGTTGCCATCGGCGATCTGACCGGTGACATCGGCAAACTGACGGCTATGGGAGACAGCATGAATCTCGCTGCCCGTCTGCAGGGACTGGCAAAAGAAGGGCAGATTCTCATCGGCCCCCAATGCGCGCAACTGCTGGAAACCTACCGCAAAGAGGCCTATCTGAAAGAACTTCCCTTTGTTATCCGGGAAGGGGGGCAGGCCGGATTAAAAGGATATGATGAACCGGTGCCCTATTATCTTGTGGAAGGCGGGAAAGAAGGCTGATTCAGAACCTGTCCGAAAACCTCCGAAACAGATTTTCAACCCCGGTGGAATAAGGGTTTAAACACCCGAAAACAGTTTTTCGGACAGACTCTTTCGGACAGACTCTTAATGACCCGGAGAACCTGTCTGCAAAAATTTGTATACATCTTCTTTACCCGCTTCCGGGTGTTTTGATAAATAATCTGCAATGCGGTTTGCCACATATGCCGCGGCTATGGATGTGCCCGCGTATGCACCGGCCTCCCCTTTATATCCCACCGGCAAAGAGGCAAAACCGGGAGCCATAACCGTGACAGAACTGCCGTAATTTGATTTTTCCCATTTTTCCCCGTCCGGGCCCAGCGCGCCCACCCCGATCACCGAAGGATAGGCCGCGGGCCATACTTCTTTCCCTGTCGGCTCATTGCCCGCTGCCGCCACCAGAATCAGACCCTTTGCATCGGCCTCTTTGAGGGACTGTTCCAGAAAACCGCTTTGGGTATCGGACCCCCAGCTCATGCTCAGCACCCTTGCCCCGTTTTCCAAAGCAAAATCAATGCTGCGTATCATGCTGTAACTTGTGGTCATACCCTTATCATCAAAGCTGCGGATGGGGATAATGGGCAGTGCGGAAGTATCTGAGACACCGTAGGGCCGCACCGCGCCCGAAGCAATGAGGGCCATCTGGGTTCCGTGTCCCAGACTGTCGCCCAGACTGTTTTCCGGATGCACCGCATCCAAAGCGGCCGCCACATATTCCTCCATTCCCGCACCTGGCTGCAGGCCGGAATCCAGTACCGCAATTCGCACATTTCCCTGCGGAGGGACAGGATTGACATATCCTGCTTCCGGAACATCCGGGCTGATATTCCGGTAGGGCAGCTGAACAGGATATGCATAATTGGGTTCGGCCCCCGCAATATTTCTGTTTCCGGCAATTTCTTTTGCCAATGCGGGAATATTGCTGTTTTCCGGAAGACGTACCCGGTATATTCCCGTCCGGGTATCATAAGCCAGCACTTCTCCGCCGATACTTTTCAGGAACTGGTCAAAATTTTTTGGCGATAAGCCCGGTGCCGGACGCAGCAGGATTTCATCCCGTATCATCAGGGAACCGTCTTTGGGATTTTTTATCACATCAAAATTGCCCGTGAAGGGCAGGGGACGCATCCGGGATTTTTTTCCGCTTTCAAATATCTGTATGCCGGTCAGGCGGATTTCCGAAGTCCCCGGAAAGGATTCCCATATCAGCACATGATCCAGTTCCTGCAGCAGGGAGCGCAGCCCTTTCTGCATATCCCGCTTTTCAAAAGAAACAGAGATCAGGGGATTGAGTTCGGGATCAATCTGCACCCGGATTCCCTTTTCCGCAAAACCGCGCAGAATGGTCTGCAGGGGAACCGCCTGCGCATGAAGCCGCAGATCATCGCCGGAGATTTGCATTTCCAGTGTTCCGGCAGACAGGCAGGGGGCGACGGTAAGCAGGGAAAAAAAGAAAATATATATTGCTGTTTTTCGTAACATAATATCTATCCTTGTATCTATCCTTGTATCTATCCTTGTATCTATCCTTGTATCTATCCTTGCCGGTCTGAAGGAACCGTATGAAACAGACATAAGGTGATTTTCGAATATGAATGTACCGTCTCTGAAGGAGTCACAGACGGAAAGTCTGTGACCGGACTGTCATTTGCCGGACTGCCGGACTTTCCGTCCGGCACTCCTCCGGTATCACCTTTTCCGGAAATCACCTAAAAGCCTGACGGCCCGGAATTCAGACGGTTCCGGCTTCGCTGTCATCCAATGCGCTTTCATCCAGAAAATACATCCGCATCATTCCTTTGCCTTTCACATGCACGGCTTCTCTTTCCACAAAGGGATAACGGTTTTTGAGAATATAATAAGTGCTTTCAGATACATTGATTTTCATGGGTTCGGAGTTGGATTCCATGCGGGAGGCCGTATTGATGGTATCCCCGAAAACATCGTATATATATTTTTTTATCCCCACCACCCCGCCGACAACCCTTCCGCTGTGAATACCGATACGGATTTCCCACTGCATTTCGGAATCTGCATTGATTTTGCGCATATAACGGATAATTTCTATGGCGGCACTGATGATATTTTCAGCATGACGGGGATCTTTTTCCGGCATCCCGCAGACACAAAGATAGGCATCCCCGATGGTTTTTACCCTCTCACAGTAATATTTTTCAATAATATTGTCAAACTCCGTAAATATCTCATTCAGTTTCTGTATCAGCATTTTCGGGTCAAGATCGCTGGAAAGTTTGGTGAAGCCCACAATATCCGAAAAATACACCGTGACATTTTCAAAAGATTCCGGTTCCGCCTTTCCTTTTTCTTTCAGCTCATTTGCGACGCGCATGGGCAGAATATTGAGCAGCAGTCTGTCGGATTTTGCCTTTTCCTCCATAATCAGACGGTGTGCGTTTTCCAGTTCGGAATGGGCCTTTTTTTTAAAAAGATAGCGGTTATACAAAACCATCGCCAGCAGCAGCACAAATGTGAAACCGACCAGAAAGGAATTGCGAAGCAGTTTCTGCCGATCCACTTCCAGGCGACTGATCTCATTATTTTTCTTTAAAATTTCTATTTCCTTCTGTTTATTTTCTGTTTCATATTTTGTCTGAATTTCTGCAATTCTGGACTGGCTTTCAGCGGTAAAAATACGGTTTTTCATGTCCGCCGACAGTTTATAATAGTCCAGAGCCTTTTGAAAATCCTCCTGTGCAATATAAAGATCGGAAAAATAGGAATAGTTTTCCCGGATCAGTTCTTTGGCCCCGATTTCCTGTGCAATTTTCAGCCCTCTTTCCAGATGCTCCAGTGCGACATCGTATTTTTGGGTCTCAATACCGAGCTTCCCAAGATTATTTTCAATATTGGCAACCTCGTATTTCTGTCCCATCTGATCAAATATCTGTAATGCATCCAGGAAATAGTCCATAGATTCTTGATAATTCAGCACATCCATATATAATACACCGATATTGTTCAGTGATGCTGCAACACCCTGGGTATCCTGAATATCCTGCCGAATCTCCAGGCCCCGGCGGTAATATTGCAGGGCATCATTATGCTGCTTGGATAAATGATGAATGATCCCGATATTATGAAAAGAATCCGCTATGCCTTTCCTGTATCCGGCCTCCTCCTGAATTTTCAGTGCTTTTTCATGGTATTCCAAAGATTTGTCATAATTATTCAGATAATCGTACACAATGCCCAGATGGTGCAGAGAATCGGCAATACTTTGCCGGTCTCCGAGTTCTTTCCGTATATTCAAAGCAGTCAGCAGATATTCCAGGGCTTTGTCATAATTGCTCATATTTCTGTAAGCAATGCCGATATTCCGCAGTGCTGCGGCTTTTTCTTTTTTATCATCTTTTTTTTCAGCAAGCGATAATGCCTCTTTTCCGTACCGGATACTTTTTTCCGGTGCTGTTTCCAAAAAGAAATCTGCCAGTTCATTGATAATTTTTATTCTTTCCGTTTCCGTCGCCCGAAGCAGTTTTTTTTCAGGTGTTCCATGAAAATTTTTGTCTCCGGCCTGTATTATGCCGGGAAACAGTAAAAGAAAAAAAAATAAGAAAATCTGTTTCATAATTATTTTATCAAAAAAATCAAAATATTATTATAAATATCATCACTGTCATTATCACTGTAATTGCGGCGAAGTATACAGTAAGTATGAAAATGTGTCAAAACAATCTTATGAAAGATGAAGCAACGGTTCGGACAGTCTTTTATAACATTCTGTTTATATTTGATGAACCCCTGAAAAATCATATTTTCGGAAATCGCTGTTAATAAAATCAGCAGATTAATGTGTATCAAAACCTGATTTTCCGGCTTTTTACGAGATCATCATATCTATAGTTTCGCATTTTTTTATAAGCACAGGACTTACGCAGTTGAATTTTAACTGTTTGAATTTATTATGTGCCTTAAAAATTGACAGTCAATAAAAACAGCAGATTATATTTCAACTGCGTAAGTCCTAAAGCATTTGATTTTATTTTAGCCACGAAAAACACAAAAAACACGGACGGCTACCGGAAAATATTTATATCCTATTGTTTTTTTAGATATATTTTCGTATATTTTGTGTGTTTCGTGGTTTCCTGTAAAAAATTGCAAAAGTACAGATCATATTTGAATTCTATATGTTACGGTGCAAGCTGGCAGATTGTTTATTTTCAGCATATTATCCGGCGTAAGCACACTGTTTTTCAAAAACTGCCCGAAGCACTGATAAATAAATATGACAGAAAAACAATAAACAGACTTGCATTTTCAGAATAATGACTTATTTTTGCCGTTCCCCCTGCCGGATAAAGGCAGGGGATTTTTTGCTTTAGGAAGCAACATTTTTTCAACCCATCATAAAACACGGTAAAAGGAGAAATTATGACAGATCTTTCCCGGATCACATTATACAGCGGCGGACACAAAGGTGCGGAAAGCGAATTCGGAAAACACGCGGAATGCTGGGGCATTCAGGAAATCAATTTCAGTTTTGAAGGTCATGTTCCCGAAAGAACAAAAAATCTGCATATACTGCCGCCGGAAGAACTGAAAAAGGGCGACATCAGTATGGAAATTGTTTCCAAAAGAATGGGGCGCAGCTATGCCAAAGCCGATAAAATCCGAAAAGTCATCCAGTCTATTTTTCACATGGTCAACAAAGGTTTTCATATTTTTGCCATCGGATGGATTCAGCCGGATGATACGGTCAAAGGCGGAACCGGATGGGGCGTTGAGCTTGCCAGACTCTTTAACCGTCCGGTAAGCGTTTATGATCAGAATCGCAAGGGATGGTTTTCCTGGAAAAACAATGCCTGGACTGCCGATACACCGGTGATTGCCGATGACAGTTTTGTGGGAACCGGAACCCGGAATCTCACAGAAGAAGGCCGTGCGGCCATTCATGATCTTTTTATACGTTCTTTCGGCCCTGCGGATCAGAAATAAGGGATTTTCCGATAAGGTGATTTCCGAAAAAGATAATACCGGAGGAGTGCCGAACTGAAAGTCCGGCAGATGACACTCCGCTCACAGACTTTCCGTCTGTGACTCCTTCAGAGACGGTACATTCATATTCGGAAATCGCCTAACCTGCATTATTCACACATTTTAGCCCCTTGCAGACAAGCTGCTGATTAATTTACTTATACGAAAATACGGCTTCAAAACTCAGTTTTTGTGTCTTTCTGTATTTACTGCAAAAAACTGATTTGTGAATAATTCAGGCTAAAGGGTCATGAGTTATGGCTCACAGCAGGCAGGATGCATTAGGCACTATCCGTAACGCACCGTAATGACTCCGGTTCGGTGCTGGACGCGGAGCGTCCCGCAGCCGTTCCCTCGCAGAGCGCGGGAACGAGGGAACTGTTCCCGGAAAACGGAAAAATCCGCCCGAACCCTGAATATATTTTTCCTGCATTTTCAAATCATTTCAAAAGCCCGCTACTGCTTCCCGAAAACGGATATATACTTGTAATACCGGCAGTTCTGCAATGACACCTGCGGGGCGGTCCGGAAAGAAAACTTCCGGCAGATATAAATGATGTCATTGACTTTTTTCAATTTCTGTGGAATGAATACAGATCAGCATTTATGCGAGTATTTATAGTCTTCCGGATAATTTCCGGGGATATGTCAGCGATGGGGATACAAGCGGGAACTGTTCCCTTTCCCTTGCCTTCGGCAGACTTATATGTCCGGCCGCATCCCCGGAATATTATCTGAAAACTTACAGGAAACAGGAGTTTCCTTCGTTTATTATTATTTTCATGAAAATATTAAAAAAATATGGAGATGATCTGAAATGACGGACTTTGTTCATCCGCAGCATGAAGATGTAACCGAAGAAATGTGGCAGGGGATTGATGATATTATTGCTGAAAATGCCGGTATCCCCGGTTCAATCATTACAGTTTTAAGAAAATGTCAAAACATAGTCGGATATTTGCCGACCCAGGTAATGGACTATATCAGTCTGGGGATGAACCTGCCCCGCAGTGATGTTTTCGGTGTGGCTTCCTTTTATGCTCTTTTTTCCATGGAACCCAGAGGACGGCATACCATCAAAGTCTGTACCGGTACTGCCTGCTATGTGAAAGGGATCAAAGAGGTTATATCCCGTATCAGCAATAAATATGATATGGAGGAAGGATGCACCAGCGAAGACCGCTGTTTTACCTTAGAATCCGTAAGATGTCTGGGGGCCTGCGGGCTTGCCCCGGTAATGGTTATCGGCGAGGATGTCTATGGTGCGGTGAAAGCAGATACCGTTCTGGATGTACTGGCCCGGTATGAATCAGAATAAGAATACAGGCAATTTATATGAAATTATCTGAGGTTAGGGATATTTTACATGCCGAAGTCCTGACAGGGGAAGAGCTTCTGGATCGTTCCGTATTCGGAGGCGGCGGTGCGGATCTGATGGAGGATATTCTGGCCACGGTGGCAAAAGGCTCTGTCCTGCTGACAGGAGTCACAACAGAGCAGGTAATCCGCACTGCCAAAATTGCCGAAGTTGGGGCTATCGTATTTGTCAGGGGGAAAAGACCGGGCCGGAGCATCACAGATATGGCAAAATCCTATGATCTGCCCCTGCTGCATACCCAATATTCCATGTTTGTCGCAAGCGGACGTCTGTATATGAACGGCCTCAGAGGTCTGGACGGCTCATGGTAAATTTTTCCGCTGTTTTGCCGGAAACAGCCTGTTTAGGAATAAGTCTGAAATAACCTGCTTACTTCATTATGCAGACCCGTTGAAAGACGGGTGTTCCGGTTTTCAAACGGCAAAGTTATTTCGTACCGCCTCCTTAGGTGATTTCCTGAAAAAATATACCCAGGCAGTGCCAAACGGAATGTCTGGCAGCCGCTCACAGACTTTCCGTCTGTGACTCCTTAAGCGGCGCTGCATTCATATTTGGAAATCGCTATATCCCCTGCCCATTCCCCCGCCTGCCTGACCAGGAACTGTCCTGTCTGCCGAGTGCCGACGGGACGGAAAATCTGATGTGCATTATCCGGAAAACCGCGCATGAATTTTCATACGGTTTTCCAATGCACTGCAACGGTATCGAGTATAAAAACATGAAATTGAGAGAAATACAAGATATATTGGATGCATCTCTTATCATCGGGGAAGCCCATTTGGACCGGGAAGTCCATACCTGCGGGGCCAGTGACCTCATGAGCGACATCCTGGCAAGACTGGCCGAAGACTGCGTATTTCTGACCGGTCTGACGACAGTACATGCCGTGCGCACAGCTGCTATTTCGGGTGTGGGGGCGGTGGTTTTCGTCCGGAATAAAATACCGCCCGAAGATGTCATTGCCATGGCAAAAGAAGAGGAAATTCCCCTGTTCACCAGTCCCTATTCCATGTTTGTCTCCTGCGGCCGTCTGCATGCCAAAGGTCTGACAGGTCTGAACGGAGACCGCTGAAATGCCTGACATACTGTTTGAAAAGTCCTTTCAGATTAATAAAAAGGATTTTGTCCATGCCGGGGAGGCCTCCATATCTGCCAAAAATCTGCTGAAATCCCTGCAGATGGATGCGGGCATGATCCGCCGTGCGTCCATCTGCGCCTATGAAGGTGAAATGAATGTGGTCATGCACGGCGGGGAAGGGCATCTGGCCCTTGCCATTGAAAAAAACCGGATTATTCTGGAAATATCGGATAACGGGCCCGGCATAGCCGACACGGAAATGGCAATGAAAAAAGGTTTTTCCACTGCGTCCGACAAATTCCGGGAGCTGGGATTCGGAGCCGGTATGGGACTGCCGAACATGAAAAAAAATGCAGATGAATTTGAACTTTCTTCCCGTTTGGGGGAAGGAACACGGGTACGGATGGCATTCTTTACGGATGCAGCAGTCTGATAAACCGCCATGAGCCGTGACTCACAGCGGAATATGAAAATAAAGAACTGTTACAGACTGTAATAATTAAACATTCAACATTGATGATCCCGTAAAAAGTCGGTCAGAAAAAAATCTGCCACATTATAATGCGGCTGTATCAGCATTTTACAGCAGTATATTGTGGTCAGAATGTTCGGTTCTGACTTTTTACAAAACCATCAACATTAAGCATTCAACATTTTCATATAAAAGGGAGGATAGGCAGGGTGGAAAAAGTCAGTCCGTCGCGCTATGTGCATTTTGAAAAAGACAGATGCACAGCCTGTTATGACTGTGTGCGGATATGCCCGACCCGCGCCCTGCGCTTCCGGGATCAGGCCCCCCGGCTGCGCGCGGGGCAGTGCATCGGATGCGGTGAATGCATCCGTGTCTGTTCTGCCGGGGCCGTCCGTGCCGCCACCTGCAAACCGGAACATCTGGACAGGGATCAGATTTCCGTCGCTTTGGTTTCACCCGTCTTATATTCCCAGTTTCCCGGTGTTCATCCGGAAACCGTACTGCAGGCGCTCCGGCAGATGGGATTCCGTCATGCTGTGGACATGTCTTACTTTCTGGAAATGTTCCAGTTTGCAACAGAAGACTATATCCGCCGCAACCGGAAAAAGGAAGAAAGCCCCTGGCCGATTATTTCACCCGTATGTCCGGTCATTGTCCGCCTCATTGCTTACAAATTTCCCAATCTGCTGGCCAACATACTCCCGGTGGTCCGGCCCCTCACCGTAATGATACGGGAAGTGGTGCGTCTGCTGAACGAAAAATATGATAATCCCGAACAGCCCTTCCATCTGTATTATATTGTTCCCTGTCTCACCAAAATGGAACCCGGCGGTCCTTTTCTGAAAGACAGTTCTTATGAAGTCAGAGCACTGGGTTTTAATGATATTTTCGGAGATCTGCGCCGGGAGATTTGCAAAGTGCCCTGGAATGCACCTTTGCCTGACTTCTTTGATTATGAGACAACTGTCAGCAGTCTGATCTGGGGATCCTCCGGCGGGGAAACCGCGGATCTGAAAATTGAAGATTCTCTGGCTGTTTCCGGTCTGAAAGAATGTATGTCTTATCTGGAAAAAATCGAAATGGGACTTTTCCGGGAGATGGAATATATTGAATTCCGCACCTGCACGGAAGGATGTGTGGGCGGAATTCTGACTGCAACAGACCGGTATCTGGCCAAAAGGGATATTCAGCAGACCATACTGCAGGGAGGGATAGAAAGAAGAGTCACCCGCAGCGAATTTCTCCGTTTTTATCAGGAAGGCCGCTTCGCCCAAAAAAACAGCCTGTCTGACATGCGCCGTATATTCGGCGTATATGAAAAAGCCCTGTCTCTGGAAAAAATGGCAGAGATTTACCGGCTTTTGAACCATATCAACGGAAAAAACTGCGCTGCCTGCGGCGCGCCCGACTGCCGCACCTTTGCCGAAGATGTGGTCAGAGGGGAGGCCTGTGCTGAAGACTGCCTGGAACTGCGCGCCCGCGAAAAAAAATAATATACTGATCCCTTCCGTCTTTTCCGGGCATAAAATCAGATCATGCAGAGGACGGGGGGATAATACATCGTGTTTTTTTCACAGCCTCCGCACCTGTGCAGCCAGTTCCCGCAGGGCATTTTTATCTCCCCCCTGTCCGTAGCGAAGCCGGATATATAAATCCCGTATCCGGGCAATATCTTCTTTCTGTTCGGGAATGGCCGCAATCAGTCTGTCGGCATAATCCGCAGGGCCCTGTGCCGGTTTGCGCGCAAAACCTTTGCTCTCCATTTTCCGGCAGAAACGCTCATAAATTTCCCGCACCCGATCTTTTTCCCGCGATGTTTTCCGCCACATGCGGAAAGTAAAAAGGAAAAGACAGAAAACAATCAGACCCAGGGCCAGCAATGCACTTTGAACAGGCCAGTTCCGGGAATCTGTGCGGATGCCCAGCCGGGCCAGCAGTCCGGTCTGATCTTCCAGAGAATAGGTCATAATCCACAGGTTCCAGTAAGTATTGATCATATCCCAGCCGAATCCGAAATTTCTGAAAATGCCGCCTATCCATCCGCTTTGGGGGAAAGAAAAAAAGCTGAAAAGTTCTTCGGGCGCAAGGGCATCCGCAGGAGTTCCTTCAATGCGGGCCGGCGCAACCGATGCGGTGGGATCCGCTCTTGTCCATCCTTTACCCGAAATCCAGACTTCTGCCCAGGCATGGGCATGGGACTGACGGACAATCATATATTCTCCGTAGGGATTCATTTCACCGCCCTGGTATCCTCCCACCACACGGGCCGGTATACCCGCTGCACGCATGAGAAAAACAAACGCGGATGCATAATGCTCACAGTAACCTCTGCGGGTTTCAAAAAGAAAATCATCCACAGCATGCCTGCCGAGAAGGGGCGGTTCCAGGGTATAATAAAATTCATTCTCACGGAAATAGCGGAGGGCTGTGTTTACAATTTCTTCCGCTTCTGCTCCCGCGGCAGACCATTTTTCCGCCAGCGCTGCGGCACGGGGATTGCTCCCCCGGGGAAGTTTTCGGGCAGCATCTTCCCATTTGTCAAGCGCGCCGGTGTCATAAAGGGTGTAAGAAGTCATTTTATACATCTTCCGCTCACTCACGGGCCGTCTTGCCAACAGGGTGTAATCACGCATGAGACGGCTGCCGGACGGTACGGTTCCCGGCATGTCCAGGGCAAAAAGCCAGCGGTCATTATGGGGTTCCAGAGTGATGGTGTAGTTTACCGGATTTTCCGCTTTTTTCAGGAAAGAGGCCGAAGGAAGACGGATACCCTTGCTCCATCTGCTGCCGTCAAAATGCAGAAAAACAATGCCCCGCCAGTAAAGCAGTCCCCCCCGGGGGGCAGGCCCGTCAAATGAAACCCGGAAAGCAATGTCATTGTTCCGTGCCAGACTGGATAGTCTGCCCGGAGACATGGTATCGGAAAAACCGGAACGCCCTGTCCGCCGGGCAATACCCAGCACATTTCCCTGAATACGGGGAAAAAGAAAAAAAAGAATCAGCATGACGGGAATCGCCTGCAGCATGATAACTGCGGCCACCCGGGATTTCTGACGGAAAAGACCGGCCGGATGCTGCAGATGAATCAGCACCACAGTTGTCAGCAGCACCGAGGCAAACATATACAGGGTCATTCCCACCTCATCACTGTAAAAGAGATTGGTAATGACCATGAAATAGGCCAGAAATACGCAGAGCATATGATCCCGGTAGGATTTTGCCTCCAAAGGTTTCAGACCGGCCATGACGGACAGCAGGGCCACATAGGTGTCGGTATAAAGTGCTCCCCCAAATGAAAGCAGGGCCCCCCCGAATCCGGCAATGGCCCCCGGAACCATAACATACCGGGGAAGCACGGCCTTTCTTTTCCCTGATGCATACCAGATAAAGCCCCAGATCAGAAGGCACCAGATAATAACCCATAATTTCAGGTTATTCACATGGGGAGCCGTGGCTACAATCAGGGCGATGATGACAGCCCGGAGTTTTGGATCATATGTTGCTGTTTTTTCAGATTTTTTCTTTCTGAATATCATCCGTTCCCAAAAATCCCGTTGAAAAAAATGCTTCATGCCGCTTTCTCCGAAATATACCCGCATTATTCGCCGCTGCACAGGCAATGCGGTTTTTTTTCATAATCCAATCCTGATGAACCTGTAAGGCGATTTCCAAATATGAATGTACCGCTTCTGCAGAGTCATAAACGGAAAATCTGTAAGCGGACTGCCGTCTGTCAGGCACTGCCAAACTTTCAGTTTGGCACTCCATCGCTACATTTTTTTCAGGAAATCACCTAAAAAGTCCGAAAATCAGGTTTTGATACAGTGCAGTGAAGGACTTTCATATAAACCGCCATGAGTTATCACTCACAACGAAGCATGAAAATCTTTCCCGGACTCGTTACGGGGCTCCGCCCCGTAACGCCGGAGGTGAGGCTCCGCCTCATACTGTGTACGGGGCGGAGCCCCGGAAAAATGCGTTACGGGGCAGAGCCCCGTAACGGGTTGTGCAGGACTTTCATATAAACGACCATGAGAAGTGACTCACAGCGAAACATGAAAGTTTTCCCGTTCCCGCGCTCCGCGTCAATGCCGTTTCCTTAAGACTCCCCTCCCCTGAGGGAGGGGCGGGGGGAGGGTGAAAACGTCTGATAATTACAGGCTGCTGTCTTCCCCCTCCCCTACCCCCTCCCACCGGGGGAGGGGAATTTTTGACTTAACTTAATGCCATTGAACGGGGTGCGCGGGGAGACTTTCATATAAAGGGCCATGAGCCGTGACTCATAGCGAAACATGAAAATGAAAAACTGTTACAGACTGTAATAATTAAATATTCAACATTAAGCATTCAACATTTTCATATAAACAGCAGTCCGCTTTGTTTATATGTTGACAGAACCGCACTGTTCTGTCAATTTTGTTTTTATATGTCCGCAGTGAAAGACTCAATGCGGTTGGGGGGGAAGTTTTGCCCGCAGTAAGATCATCGGGTATATACTGTATTTTTACAGGGGAAAAAATGAGCGATCAGCAAAAAGACGAGACCAGCGAAAAGTTGCGGATACTTGCAAAAAAACTGATTCATGCCCGCGAGAAAGAACGGAAACGAATTTCCCGCGAGCTGCATGACAGTATCGGTTCCGGGCTGACAGCCATCCGTTTTGCTTTGGAAAGAAAACTGGAAGAATTCGGAAATGAGCCCTGCCGTAAAAAAACATGCATAGAGGATATTCTGGAGATGTTACACACTGTTTCCTCAGAAGTATCCAGAATATCAAAGAATCTGCATCCGGCCATTCTGGAGGATCTCGGACTGTGCGCGGCAATCCGCTCCCATTGCCGTCAATTCTGTGAATTTTATCCGGATTTGGAAATTCATCAGGAGATGAGTCTGGATGAATCCGGTATTACGGATGAGCTGAAGACACTGATATACCGGATTGTACAGGAGGCCCTGAGCAATGTGGCCAAACACAGCGGAGCCGGTGAAGCCCGCATCAGCATCAGGCAGGACAGCAGTCGGATTGCACTCAGTATCAGCGACAACGGCTGCGGATTTGATGTGGGAAATCAATTGCGCGAAAGTCCGGCAGACAGCGGATTCGGTCTCTTCAGTATTATAGAGCGCACAGAACTTTTCGGCGGTACCTCCCGGATTGAATCCGCGCCGGAAAAAGGAACCTGCATACAGGCCGTCTGGCCCCTCTAATGCACTGTCAATTTTGAAATTATGAGTTAAAAAATCGGATTTTTCCAAAAAATCCGATTTTTCTGTGTGCCTGAAGTCAAAATTTTAAACCTGACAATGCAGTAGTGTATCGTCAGGGTTAAAAGGGGTATCCGGAACATCGCGGGAACCGCAGGAGCCTATGCAGCGGGTTGGGTGAGGAACGAACCCCGACCTGCGGGAACCCCCAAATCTGTTTTCTTAAACACGATCAGTAGATCGAAAAGTTTCCGGAGGAGTGCAAAAATTATATTTCTGCATGGGGTAATCGGAAACTGCGACCGTGCAGAAATACAGTTTCTGCACTCCGGGACAGCCCTGAAACCGTATCCGGGGAAAATTTTCCGATCTGCTGACGGCAGGTCATCAAAAAGCTGCCCGACCCGCCTGCAGATCCTTTTTTAAGTTCGGCATCCGATCCCGCAAAAATTTTTCCATTTTTCCCCGAATATTTTTTTCCACCTGCCGCACCCTTTCTCTGGAAATACAGTAACGTTCTCCCAGCTGGCGCAAAGTCATGGGGCTGTCAGACATGATACGGCTGTCCAGAATATCTTTTTCCCTTTTGTTAATGGTGTGACGGAATGCGGAAAGATTTTTTCTGACCAGGCGGTTTATCTGCTTTGTGCCGACAAGTTCTTCCGGAGATTCCTGATCCGCAGGCAGAAAATCAATGCGTTCGGCATCGGATTCTTCTCTCAGCGGAGAATTTAAAGATACATCATTTCTGCTCATGCGCATATCCATATCTATTACGGCATGTTCCGGCACATTCAGACGTTCTGAAAGCAGTTTCGGATGCGGATCAAAACCTTCCTCCTGCAATTCCTGTTTTACTTTTTTCAGTTTGAAAAAAAGTTTGCGCTGATGCTGGGTGGTGCCGATTTTGACCATGCGGAAATTATCCATAATAAATTTTATGATATAGGCTTTGATCCAGAAAGATGCATAATATGAAAATTTCACATTCCGATAGGGATCGAATTTCCGCACCGCCTGCATCAGTCCGATATTGCCTTCCTGGATCAGATCCAGGAGATTGTTCATCCAGTATCTGCTGAAATCCATGGCGATTTTAACCACCAGGCGCAGGTTGGAAACCACCAGGCGGTATGCTGCATCCATATCCTTTTCTTCCCGAAAACGGATTCCCAGTTCTTTTTCCTCTTCACGACTCAGCAGTTTATACTCTCTGATTTCCGCCATATACAGGCGGAGGGAATCATATTTTTCCGGAAGAAACTGCGTTTTTTTTTCTGTTATACTGTTTTTTTTCTTTGCTGTTTTTCTTTTCATACTATCACCTCGGAATCGGATTATACAGATTTTCAGATAATTTGGAAGAAAATTCCCAGAATCTGCCGAAAAGCAGGAGGAAAGAGACAATACATAGCTCCGACCGCTAAGACGATTTCCAAATATGAATGCAGCGCTTCCGCAGGAGTCACAAACGGAAAGTCTGTAACCGGACAGCCGTCTGTCAGGCACTGCCGGACTTTCAGTCTGGCACTCCTTTCGGTACATTTTTTTCAGGAAATCACCTAACCTGCATTATTCATAAATTCTGACAGATCTCCGAAAATAAGGGAAATACTGAAAGCCGGCTTTATAACTCGGTTTTCAGCTAATGCATTGTGATTCGCGGATTTGTTTAATTTTGTGAATAATCCGGGCTAAGGCATCCGAAATAATTATCCGTAAAACCGTAATCCGTAATATTGATGAACCCGTAAAAAGTCCTTCGATAAAAATTTTGCTACATTATATAGCGATTACCGGAGCAATTATACACAACATGTTGCGCTGAAAATTTTAGGTTTTGACTTTTTACGAAACCATCAATATTCACAGCAGCGATGCTGTTATACGCAGAATATCATTCACACTGCCTGTTTTTTTGGAAATAAAATCATCTGCCCCGTTTTCAAACGCTGCTTCCTGATATTCCGGGGAATCACAATTACTGAAGATGATAATATGCGGAGAATGATACTCATTTTTCAGTTTCCGGGTGAGTTCCAGACCGTTTTCACCCGGCAGATGAATATCCATAAAAATAATATCGGGACAGCAGTTTTGCAACAGTCGGAACATATCTTCTCCGTTACCGGCTTCACAGACAGTCATATGTGGGAAGTTATCCGCAAGAATTTCTTTCAGTTTTCTTCTCAAAATTTCATCATCTTCCACAATCAGTAACATCATGATAATAACCTGCTATGTTCAATAAAAAAATTCCTCCTGTGCAATATCCTGTGATGATCATCGGAACCGAAGCTCCGCCAATAAAACTGATGAATCGGTAAAAAGTCCAAATTTCAAAAATCGCTATTAATAAAATCAGAGTGTTAATATGTATCAAAACCTGATTTTCGGACTTTTTACGAATCCATCAAAATTAGTCCACTATACTGACTGAAGGCGGTTCATCACAAAATATTTTGCAGGCACAAAAAATTACCTCTTCATCAGTTGACCGTTTTCAGAATGAAGAAAGGATTTTTCTTCAAAAAGCTGTTTGTCCAGACTGAATGTACGATTCCCTTTTTTACATCGGATAATTTTCTGAAAAAAAAGATTGTTGGGAATCATTATCTCCCCTCTGACTGCCCCGGATTCTGACTGCTCATACAGAGATGTGAACATCAGATTTATATTTTTCACCTTTCCCTCCATTCCGGCCGTCATTGCCGGATCAATAATTTCAATTTCATCACCAATCCGGAAAGGATGAATGATAATGAGCATAACAGTACAAAGCAGGTTGCTCAATACACTCCACACAGCGACAAAGCCGATAGCAATCATTGCCACAATTGCCGAAATAACAGTCCACACACTGTTCAGGGTAATTCCCGTTTGCTGCAGTATCAGCAATAATCCGCCAATATACACCAGCCATCGCAGCACGGAATGGCTGAGAATCACAAAGGGAGAAGACAGAAATCTGTTTTTTTCAAAATTTTGCAGTAACTTATGAATTATTCTGAGAAAAATCATGCACATCATCAGTATGATCAGAATATTGATAAAAGCATGTCCCAGATTCATAATCAGTTCAGGTTTCAGACTCAGCATATTTTTTATTTCTGGCAGATTCATTTTTTTGCTTCCTTTTGATTTTAATATTATAAATTATCCATCTTCGCAGAAAAAATAAATAAGGGGATTTATGTATATCCTGTATGATAAATATGTATACAGACAGTCTTCCGGATAAAAAATTCAATGCTGTTTTCTTAAAAAAATTCCTTCACATCCCTCTTTGCAAAGGAGGGATTTATAATGACGGGTAAACTGCTCATGCAAGAATATATTGACATATATACCGGAATCGGAATACCCGCCATTCAGCCCCTGACAGCACACTACATGATATATGTATTCAATCTACTCACTTTCCCTGATTTACTTATATATTCATTTTTCCTATGCTGATGTGCAAGTGATGATTATGCCATGCATCAGTATATACTCAAAAATGACACCTGTCTGACATTGATTCAGATAAATTCAAATATATTTAAATGGTTAAAGTGAATACTTTTGTTCAGTAAAAAATGGCGGCTTTATATTTTATCAGCTTCAACTTACTGAAATTACAGATGCCAGGTTTCCAAAATGGCACCAGGGTGTTGTTTTTGTGTATATACAGATACTTAAAGTCTATCCGAAAACCTCCGAAACCGATTTTTAAACCCGGTAAAAGCAGGGGGTCCGAACATCGGGAAACAGGTTTTCGGATAGGCTCTTAAAACATTTCGGTTATTCTGTTTCCGGAACTTCCGGACTCCGGAAATGAGACAAATCAGCTTAACATTATTTACATCAGCCGCGAATGACACGAATCTGTACGAATTGCACAAACCGTAATTTGTTTCATTCGCGGCTACAGTCGTAAATTTTCTGAGTAATGGTATAAATGGGAACAGGAAAGGAGATTTGAGATAATGGAAAACAAAAATGAATATTATGATTTGATGAACTCAAGAGTTGATGAATTACAGGCCGAGTTGGAAAAAATGAAATCCGAAGCCTATTTTCATGACGATGCGGGTGCAAAAGAATTCCAAAATGATGTGGGAATATTTGAAAAAAAAGTGGATGACGCGCGTAAACATCTGATGGAACTGAAAAGCAAAGGAGATGCGGCATGGTCGGATATGAAAGAAGGGGTGGATCATGCCCTGTCGGATCTGAAATTCAGTTTTGATAAAATTGTTTCCAGATTCAAATAATGAGGAGGATGCTTTATGCCACAGACGTTAATCAGTAAAAACGCAGCTGAATTTGAACTGAAAAATCAGGAAGGCAAAACCGTAAAACCCATGTCTTTGAAAGGAAACCGTATACTGCTTTCTTTTCATCCTCTGGCATGGACTCCGGTCTGTGAAATTCAGATGCGGACCCTGGAAATCAAAAAAGATGAATTGGATCATCTGGATACCCTGGCCTATGGTATCAGTGTGGATGCGGTTCCCACAAAACAGGCCTGGGCGGAAAGTATCGGTATCAGAGAAACCAATCTTTTATCCGATTTCATGCCCCGCGGTGCTGTAGCCAAAATGTATGATCTGTTTCTGGAAGAACACGGTTTCAGCAAACGGGCGAATATCCTGCTTGATCCCCAAAGAAAGATTGAACTGATAAAAATATATGATATTCCGGAAATTCCGGATATTGAAGAAATTATTCGCTATATTCAATCCCGGAAACCCTAATTCACAAAAACCGCAAACCCAATGAAAGGAGAACAATCCAATGGCAGAAAAAAGTCAGGTGTACAAATGTGAAGCATGTGGAAATATTGTTGAAGTGCTGCACGGCGGTGCGGGCGATCTGGTCTGCTGCGGTGAGGAAATGAAACTTTTTGAAGAAAAAGCAACAGATGAAGGCAAAGAAAAACATGTGCCGGTAATCGAATCTGTGGAAGGCGGTGTCAAAGTCAAAGTCGGCAGCAATCCGCATCCCATGGAGGAAAAACATTATATTGAGTGGATTGAAATTATGGACGGCGATACGGCCTGCAAACATTTTCTCAAGCCCGGCGATACACCCGAAACAGTGTTTAAAACCGCAAGTCCCGGAATTATTGCAAGAGAATACTGCTCCATCCACGGTCTGTGGAGAAGCTGATAATCCGGCATATCCCGCATATTCATATTTCATCGCTTATTATTGAATTGCAGGGGCAGGGGGAAATTTTCTTCCCCCTGCCTCTTCACTCCCAAAGCATAAAAAGTTTTTTCGGATAATCATTCGGGGAAAATCAGGCCCTGATCCCGCCCAAAAAAAGGCGGGAATAAGATCTGAACATATGCTGTCATACTTTCCGCCATCGGTCTTTTGGGTTTGCAGACCCCGGGCACCGGCCGGACTGTCATCATTCCCACCAGTCTGGTGGCCACAGGCATTGCCGGTCTGCTTTTCGGTATCGGATGGGGGCTGTGCGCTGTGCGGATACTGCCCTGGCACGACATGGGCTGCGCCGGGTCGCTCCGGAAAGTCCCCTTTATCACAAAGTCAGCCCCGGTACGGATAAAGAGTTTGACGGAGGACCGGTGCATGAATGAACAATTCCGGAGTGCAAAAATTGTATTTTTGCAATTCCGGAGCAAAAATTGTATTTTTGCACGACCGCAGCGCCCGGTCACCCATACAAAAATATAATTTTTGAACTCCTCCGGAAATTTTTAAATCTTCTGATATTCAGGATAATCCAAGCAGGATGGAAAAGAGTTGAACAGAAATGAAATCTCCATTTACCCGGACAGATCAGACCCTTTGCTACAATGCATCCGGCAATATCATTTCCTGCACCGGTTCCGGGCAGGACGGTGAGCAGCAGGCCGGTATGCCCTGGCCCGAACCCCGCTTTGAGATCAATGCAGATGCGGTAACAGATTTCCTGACCGGTCTGATGTGGCCCCGGAACGCGGGCATGGAAGGATTTCCGCTCTCTTTCAGTGAAGCATCCCATGCAGTGGCAGAAATGAATGCTGCCGGTACATTCGGCTTTGATAACTGGCATCTGCCTGAACGGAGCGAACTTTTCAGTCTGATCAGTCATGCCCGTATGAATCCCGCATTGCCCGAAGGTTATCCTTTCCAAAATGTTTTTCCCGGATACTACTGGACAGCAACGCCCTGCGCCCGCTTTCCCCGCCAGGCCTGGTATGTGCATATGGGCGGCGGTCGTGTATTTAAGGGGATGAAACAGGGATATTACATGGTATGGCCGGTGAGAAGAATTGAGAATAAATGCATTCAGAGCAGTCCCTCAGAAAGCGGGAATTTTCCGGAAAAACGATTTATTGAAAACCGCTGCACAGTCACAGACCGGCATAGCGGACTGATATGGACAAAATCTGCGGATATTGCAAAGCATCCTGTTTCATGGGAGAAATCACTTACCATCGTCCGGGAAATGAATGACAGGAATGCTTACGGACATCCGGACTGGCGGCTTCCCAATATACGGGAACTGGAAAGTCTGACGGATATGCGTATTCATTCCCCGGCCATTGCGGCTTCGGATATTTTTACAGATATTAAAGACTTTTACTGGTCATCCACCACCAGTGTTTATGATCCGGCCTATGCCTGGACAATGTACAGCGAAGACGGAAACATCGGTGTGGGATACAAAAAGAATCCCGAATTTCATGTCTGGTGTGTACGGGGAGGCTCAGTATCATTCATTTAAGGCGATTTCCAAATATGAATGTACCGCTTCCGCAGAAGTCACAAACGGAAAGTCTGTAACCGGACTGCCGTCTGTCAGGCACTGCCGGACTTTCAGTTTTTCAGTTTGGCACTCCTTTGGTATAATCTTTTCCGGAAATCACCTTAGTGTTCCCCCCCGGCCATCATTCCCAAAACCAGTGTGGGCAGTCCGAAACAGATCAGGTGGCTGTTGGCGGCGGATATCCAGGTCATGGGCTGGCCCATGACCGGCAGCAGTACCAGGGCATTGCTCCATGCGATGATCCAGTGGGTGATATGCATCCAGCTCAGTCCCCGGAGGGTGAGTTCCAGCACCATCCCGGCTTTGCGCCGTTCGTGATCCCTCACATTCTCCCGCCATATGCGTATCTGTCCCGCACATTCAAAGAGGGTGAGAACATAGGCCGTCTGCACCAGCAGCAGGAGAATTCCGGCCAGTCCGCCGAATTTGTACAGGACAAAGGCCCCGATAAAATCGTTCTGCACCATGGGCAGATTCATGATTGGCCCGTTTTCACCGTGAAAAGCCGGGGAAGAACCGATCCAGCCGCCCTGCCCGGCATATTTCATGGCCCGGATGACCTGCTCGCCGGTATGGGGGTGAATCTGCGGCTGCGCCCAGACCTTAAAGCGTTCTTTGTGGGGAAAATCTTCTGTGAGCCGGTGGGGATTTTTGTAAATTCCCCATGCAGTGAGTACGGTTCCCAGAATCAGGAAGACGACAAATCCCCGTACTGCCCGAAATGTCAGGGTTTTCCCGGAATCAGATTTTTCATAATTTTTATTGGAATTGTCTTTCCAGGGATGGGCGCAATATCCCACAGCCAGGAAAGCATGAAAATCCCCATAATCAGTATCGGGGAAATATCCCGCACACCCACCAGTACCGTAATCAGGGCCAGACCGATGAGCAGCAGACTGAGCAGGAAAGCGAAAATCAGGGGGGCCGGATTTGCTTTGAATTCCTGCGAGTTCATACGCCGCAGTTCCGAAAGGTGCATTCCCGTAAATGCGGCGGTAAAAACCAGGAGTATTTTGCCCATTTCCGCGGGCTGCACTCCGAAAATGGGTAGTGGGACTTTTCATGCTGATAAAAATGTGATATACTGCTCCTGTTTTTTTATATCAGATAGGACTTACGCAGTTGAAATATAATCTGCTGTTTTTATTGACTGTCAATTTTTAAGGCACATAATAAATTCAAACAGTTAAAATTCAACAGCGTAACTCCTGTCAGAAAACAGGAGGAAAAAAATGATTGCAGTGAAATGCCGCCGCTGCGGCAGTGAAAATATCCGCAAAAACGGGAAAACACCGGCGGGACACCAAAAAATTCACTGTAAAAACTGCAATTTTTACAGTACATCGGATATTAAAACCGAAGAACGGGAATTCCGCCTGAAAACCGCCGAAAATCTTCAGAT
>JAABRU010000029.1 GCA_011390755.1 Desulfobacteraceae bacterium
GCATCCGGACGGCCCGGGCGTAACATTCCTGTGACCGTTTACTTTTTCCGTTAATCTGCAGGGTCTTTGCGGTCTCGTCGTACCATTTCGTGCGGAGTACCCTGGTCATAATACATTCTCCTTTTTTTAATGGTTGAAAGATGAGGTGTATTATGGCATAAATTGTACAACATTATGATATTTTAATGAAATGCGGAAGAAAAACAGGGGAAAAGGATGCGTCCTGCCGCCTCAGCGGCTTACTTGAACCATGCGTTGAAGCGGACTGCGGCGGCAGGGCGGGAGGAGTCTTTTTTTATCGGATCTGCCGCTTAACTCAGTGTTATAATGCTTAATAAAAAATTTATAAAATGTTAATATACAAAAACATAGCTTCTGGTAAATATTTCATATGTATTGAAGATTTAAAAAATGAAAATGCTCTTTTTATCACTCCTGAAGGAAAGATCAAAGAGTTAAAAAAATTTCTACTTGTAGAAATTAGTCAAAAAGAAGAATATATATTACGAAAACAAGGTATTACATATCGAGATTATATAAATAATGAACATCTTGAACTTCGTAAGAAAAAATTAAACCTCGAAAATCAGCTTAAAATTCAAAAAGAGCAAAAGTATAGTTTCGTGTATTTCGTGGTTTACTGTAAAAAAATGCAAAAGTACAGTTACAAATAAGTGATGATCTTGTAAAAAATCAGGTTCTGATACACATTAATATGCTGATTTTATTAATAGCAATTTTCAAAAATCTGACTTTTTACGGGTTCATCAATCAGTGATGAGCTGAACCGGTGCCCGAATAATAAGGGATTAGAAAAAAATAACCGGTACGGTTCCGTATTCCGGCAATCATACCAATCCCGTTTAATAATATGCCGCCGGATTTGCCGGAAACTGAATATTTTCCGTGCTTCTGCATGGCAGTTTATTCGTTGGGATTGGTATCAGATCCCAGACCGTAAGGAAAATCGGGGGATGCCCCGGCTTTTCCCTCCCTTTGGGCCGGGGTTCTGCTCCGGTTATTTTTTTCCGGACACCGGCCCGACCCGGACCGGCTCAGACAGAAAAGACTTGACACACTTCCCTCCCGATTTTATTCTCAGGCGTTCATAAGTTTCAGTGGTGTTCTGCTCTGATTGAAAAACCTTATATGCCTGTCTTTTATACATAATTTCGGGAATTCCGCAATCCGCCCCGGAATCAGTGTCTTCATCAGACGGACGATGATTCCTTTCAATTATTGCAGGACTGTTGCAGGACACGACCTCAGCTTCAATGCCAAACATAAAGGACCGATGATGGGAAAACTTTTTGGTACAGACGGAATACGGGGAAAGGTCAATCAGTACCCCATGACCCCGGAAATGGCCCTGAAAACCGGCCGGGCCGTGGCAATGACCTTCGGGGGACAGGGGAAAATTGTTATCGGAAAAGATACCCGCATTTCCGGGGATATGCTGGAACATGCCCTGCTTGCCGGTATCTGCTCCGCGGGCGGCAATGCACTGCTGACCGGTATACTGCCGACACCCGGCATTGCTTTTTTATCCAAAGCGGAAGGGGCGGATGCGGGAATTGTCATTTCTGCATCCCATAATCCCTATTATGATAACGGAATCAAGGTATTTAAGGGAGACGGTTTCAAACTGCCCGATGAAAAAGAGGCGGAAATCGAATCTCTGCTGCTGGATAAAAATCCGGCGGATCAGTGCGCATCCGTGCGGGAAACCGGAACTGTTCAGACTTTGAAAGATGCGGTCGGACGGTATGGGGATTTTTTAAAAAATACCCTGCCTCCGGATTTTTCCCTGAAAGGAATGAAAATTGTGCTGGACTGCTCCAACGGTGCCACATTTGCAGTGGCCCCGAAAGTATTCCGGGAACTGGGTGCGGATATTCAGGCCCTGGCAGTATCTCCCGACGGGAAAAACATCAATGACAACTGCGGTTCACAGCATACGGAAAATCTGAAAACCCATGTTGTTTCCGGCGGTGCGGATATGGGGCTGGCTTTTGACGGAGACGGGGACCGCCTCATTGCCGTAGATGAAAAAGGCAACACCGTCAGCGGGGACAAAATTCTGGCCATCTGCGCCAAACATATGAAAAAAGAAGGGTGCCTGCAAAACAATACGGTTGTAAGCACGGTGATGAGCAATATCGGGCTGCGGATTGCCCTCAGGGAAATGGACATCCGCCACCGGATAACAGATGTGGGGGATCGTTATGTTATGCAGGAAATGCTGGTTTCCGGGGCAGTGCTGGGGGGGGAGGATTCCGGGCATATGATTTTTCTGCAGCATCACAGCACCGGGGACGGCATTCTTTCGGCCCTGCAGCTCATTGCCGCCCTGCGTTCCGCTTCCCTGCCTTTATCCGAACTGGCAGAAATAATGGAGGTTTTCCCGCAGCTTCTTATGAATGTGCCGGTGGAAAGAAAACCGGAGATTGAAAATATTCCCCGGGTTTCCGAAATCATCAGAAATGCGGAAAAATCTCTGGGGGAAAAGGGAAGGGTGCTGGTGCGCTATTCCGGAACCCAGCCCCTCTGCCGGGTCATGGTGGAAGGCCCGAGCGAAGAGGAAACCCGGCGTTACTGCGAAGAAATTGCGGAAGCCGTGCGGGAAGAAATCGGCTCATAAAAAAAGCGGAACCGCAGACAAAGGTTCCGCTTTTTTTATTTATATGAAAGTGTCTGCGAAAAACCGGCCCTTCGGCCTTATTTTTCGCACTCCGTGCAGCTTTCATGTTTTGCTGTGAGTCACAACTCCTGGCAGTTTATATGAAAGTCTTTCACCGTAGGGTGCGTTAGCGAAGCGTAACGCACCGAACCGGAGATATTACGGTGCGTTACGGCTAGCGCCTAACGCACCCTACCTGCCTGCTTTCATGTTTCGTTGTGATTGCATATCATGGCCGTTTATATGAAAGTCCTGCACAACCCGTTACGGGGCTCTGCCCCGTAACGCATTTTTCCGGGGCTCCGCCCCGTACAAAGTATGAGGCTGAGCCTCACCTCCGGTGTTACGGGGCGGAGTCCCGTAACAAGTCCGGGGAAAGATTTTCATGTTTCGTTGTGAGCCATGACTCATGGCGGTTTATATGAAAAAGTCCTGAATACCGCAGGGAATACCCCAGGGTGCGTTAGCGAAGCGTAAGGCACCGTAAGCTCCAAATTCCGGTGCCTTATGCCTTAGGGCCGGTGCCTAACGCACCCTGCTTATTTCTTCTAATCCCGACCGCCGCCGAAAATTCTCAGCATCATGAGGAAAAGATTGATAAAGTCCAGGTACAGGGTCAGCGCACCGAGAATGGCCCCTTTTCTGACCACACCTGCTTCCATGTCCGCTGGCTGTGTCATGGCCATATGTTTCAGTTTCTGGGTGTCATAGGCCGTCAGGCCGACAAATACAATAACCCCGATATAACTGACAATCATGCTGAGCGCACTGCTGCGGATAAACATATTGACCACGGAAGCAATGATAATGCCGATGAGGCCCATCATCATAAAACTGCCCATGGATGTCAGGTCTTTTTTGGTGGTCATGCCGTAAACACTGCATACCGCGAATGTTCCTGCGCAGATAAAAAATGTGGCAGCAATGGAACTCATGGTATAGGCAAGAAATATTACCGACAGCGTCAGGCCGTTGAGCACCGCATAGGCAATAAACATGGCCGTTGCCGTGCCCGCCTCCATTTTGCCGATTCTTGCACTGAGAATAAATACCAGTGCCAGTTCTCCGATAATCAGTCCGAAGAAAATGATCCGATTTCCGATAATCAGCTGCTGCATACTTTCACTTTGGGCCACTCCGAATGCAACAAATCCGGTTAATGCCAGGCCGATGGCCATCCAGTTATACACACTCTGGATAAAAGAATTGACCGCAACCTGCGCCTGTACATGGGGCTGTGCTTTGGGACGTATTGTCTCCATTTGATTTACCTCCTTACAATGGGTTTATTTTCTTTCTTGAAATAGGTTTATTTTCTCTGTTTTTTCCTCTATTATAACAATATGGGGAAATTTTTCAAGATGAATCCATGCAATTTTCAGACTATTTTGGGCACTATTGAGAAATGAAACAGGAACATCTGTATCAGGAATTAAAAAATCTGTCGGAAAAGCTGGGCATTCGCGTTACGGAAAAAAGTTTCCGGAATATTGCGGCCGGTATCCGGTTTCAAAGCGGTCTGTGCCGGATTAGGGGAAAAGATCGCTTTATTATGGATCGGAATATCAGCCTTTCCCAAAAAAATGAACTGCTGGCCGAGTGCCTTGCCGCAATGCCCCTTGAAAATATTTATATTGTCCCCGCGCTGCGGGAATATCTGGAAAAGCATAAGGGGAAATAAAAAACATATTTTCATGCAGTGTCTTCAGGACGTATGATTTTCAACGGAAAATACAATAACAGCAGAGAAAAGCAGGCAGAAAAAAGCAGTTGTCCGGAAGTGCCGGATCAACGCCGTTTCCTTTACAGAGGAGTCTTGAACTGAAAGTTTGGAACAGTCTGTAATTTTCAGTCAGATTGGACAGAGGACCGGGGCATGAACCCTCATCGTTATACACATCTCCCCGGACTGATTTTCAGATCCTTTGTTTTCATTCAGTTACGGATTCAGAAAACAGTCGGAGTGCAGGTTTCCTGATTTTATCCATGCTTTTAAAATCAAACCGTTACGGACTTGTGTATAACGATGACGGCATGAACCCCGGCTTATTTTGATTCACTGCATATTTTTTGAATCCGGAAAGATTTCCCGGGCTGTTTTTCAGATCAGCTTTTTCGCAGCACTCAGCACGGCCTCATAATCCGGTTCCTGACCCACTTCGGGAACCAGTTGGACGTACTGTATTACTCCCTCCCGATCCAGCACAAAAAGTGCCCGGGCCAGAATACGGAGTCCTTTGATCATCACTCCGTATTTTTCGCCGAATTCCCCGCTGCGGTGGTCCGAAAGTGTTAGGACTTTGTCTACTCCTGCTGCTCCGCACCAGCGGGCCTGGGCAAAAGGCAGATCTGTACTGATCGTCAGAATGACGACATCATCTCCCAGTTTATCCGCTTCGGTATTAAAACGGCGGGTTTCCATATCACAGACCGGGGTATCCAGGGAAGGAACCGCCGAGATAATACAGACTTTCCCTTTATACGAGGATATGTTTACGGGGGACAGATCATTGGCTGTCAGTTCCGCATCCGGCGCAATGTCTCCGGCCCTGCGTTCGCTGCCCAGCAGTGTTACGGGATTTCCTTTTAAAGTAACCGCACCTTCTCTTTCTGCCATATCACACCTCTCTTTCTTTTTGTGTCCGGTTTATAAAATTTTTTATGGTAGTGGGTCAAATCCGTTGTAAAGTCTCCCCCCCCTCCCGCCGGGGGAGGGGAATGTAAGAATCAACGGATTTGACCCGCTACCAATTTTTATGCTGATGCTTTTCCGAAAATCAGCTGTTTCACAAGTTCGGTAACTGCCGGGGACGGTTTTCTGCTCTGCACCCGCAGCGCGCCTTTTTCTTTCCATTCAAATTCCACTTCCTCAAAACGTTCTTTCTGCGGATAGCGGAGTCTGTGATTTTCCGGATCTTCGGGGTAATGCTCAATCCATATCATCCGGGTGGGATCAATCTGAAAATCCCGGACAACACTGGTGGCAATGTGTCCGGCACAGCTTTTGATACTCATCTGGTTCGGCCCCTGTTTTTCAAAAGGAATATCCCTCACGACCGCAATATATCGTTTAAGATGGGCAATTCCTTCGGGACTTCTTTTTTTCAGATCAAAAAGCCGCAGACCGCACCGCCCGCCCGCCAGTTTGAATTTTCCGCCCCATCCGTCCCAGGTATATATATCATCATATATCAGCATAGGCCCTCCCTGCGGATAGATACCCTGTGTTTACTTCATCCGGAGTGCCGGATTTTCAATGCGAATCAGGAGTCAAATCCGGTCTTGTAAAATCAATTACCTATAAAACCCGGTTCAGCAGGTATTTTTTTATAACACTCTGTTTTTACTATACTTTTGCACTTTTTAAATTATAAGCTGATTTTAGATGATAACCTACTGAAATTATTGATACAGCAAAATCGAGGTCAATTTCTTAATTTCAATATAATCAGTAACTTATAAAAAAGTGCAGAGGTATAGGTTTTTACTGAATCCGAAGTTTTTGACTCTTCATTGGCATTTTTCATCGGCAGTTTATAAAATATGACAGTTCCGCAAAAAGTCAAAAAGTCCGTCTTTCGCCGGAATGACGGAATTTCCGGACTGCCGGAATGGGGTGAAACAGAATGTTGGACGGATTTTCAGAATTATTTCAGTATGTCAAACTGTAAATTTGACACTCCTCCGGCTGCCCCCCGACCTGATGCCGCCGGGTATCCCTGTGTCCGCCCTTTCGGACTTCATGAAGCCGCTTTCCGGCAGATATGCAGAATAAGTCTTTCAAGTATCAGTTTGGGGTTTTGTCCCCCGCTTTTGAGATGCTGATCGGTCTGTGCGAGTTTTTCCATAATATCCGTCAGTTCTTCTTTTGCGAATCTGCCGGTTTTCTGCAAACTCAGAAACAAAGGATAGGGACTGCCGGATTTGCCTGCAAGCTGAAGATCCGGGGCAGTTTTGTTTTTTTTCTGTTTTGCTTTCGGATCGCTTTCAGAAGTCGGTGACAGCAGTTCTTCCCAGTTTTCCGCCTGCTCCGAAAGCTGCTGATCGTATTTTTTCATTTCCGGCAGAACCGTACTCTGAAACTGACTGTAGTTCATACCCGGCTTCCAGATTTTTCCCGGGCGGCTCTCTGTAAAACTTTTGAACAGGAGCAGTTTCCGCATCTGGTTGACAATGGCCGCAAAAATCTGGAGGGGGAACAGTCCTTCAGTCAAAAGGGATTCCAGGTAAAACAGAGACTGTTCCGTATTCCGGTCCGACAGGGCCCCGGTCAGTTCGTATATGGGATCGCTTCGGGTGCGCTGCAGCACGGCCTGCACATCTTCCACAGTGATATTTTTCCGTTTTCCCGTATACTGCAGCAGTTTTTCCAGATTATTGTGAAAAGTTCTCAGGTGAAAACCGGTCATCCGGCATAAGGCATGATAAGCCGCGCTGTCCATGTTTTTCCCGCTTTCGGAAAGCACACGCCGCATTTCTTCCTGCAGCACGGCTTCCTGGGCATTTTTATCGGCTTTTGTACCGCCTTTGGGCACACTGCAGTTTACCACCGTTCCTTTTTCGCGGATACATTTGAACAGTGCGCGGCGTTTATCTGCCATATCCGCTGTAATCAGCAGGTAATGCCCCGGAGGGAAACCTTTTTCTATGCTTCTTTGCAGATCCGCCTGCTGATCCGGGAGGGGGGAGGGACTGATATCTTTATCCCGGCAGTAGTGTATCAGAGGCGTCAGCCATTTGCCGTCCCCCACCTGCTCTGATGCGGTTTTCAGCATCTGCGGATTTTCTTCCAGATCCGCAAAGGTGATATTCCGGATTCCGAGAAAAGAGCTAAAGAATTTTGCGGCTTTTTTCTGATTTTCAGATTCCCAGGCTTCCCGGGCTTTTTCCAGAAAATCCCTGTCTTCTTTTCCTGCATAAAATATCCTGGATTCACAAAGGGCTACCACTTTTTTCCCGGACAGAAGGGAAAAGGTGTTCATTTTTTCAATGGCCTCATACACATTGTCCGGATCCGGGGCTTCATAATTCATGTCCCGTTCCGACCGGGGGAGCAGTCTGTCCAGCACCGCATCAAAGGCTTTTTTGCACAGCATTTCTTCACCGTAAAAAAGCCACACAGGGGCATGCGCTGAAGCGGAAAGATGATCCTGCAGGGATTTATAACTGATTTCGGGCATAAAGGTTCCGCATATTCCGTTGCGAATAAAATTTGACGAATCCGTAAAAAGTCAGATGTTTAAAACAATGGTTCGGTAATTTTCTCTGATTTGCAGAGCATAAAAATATAACTGCCTGAAATCATTAAATATAAATATTTTCTTTACGTTTTACAACCTGCTGAAATTATTCAGTCCGAATTTTTTTACCAAACGGTTGTAAAAATCACTGTTAATAAAATCGGAAGGTTAATATGTATCAAAACCCGGTTTTCCTACTTTTTGCAAGATCATCAAATTTCATGCCTGTCATTGAAAAACAATCTCCGCATCCTGCTTCAGAAGGATATGCCTTTCATCATCATAAACAAAGACCCTGGCCTGTGTAAAATGTTTTTTGCCGCCGAGGTTCCGGGCCTCCATTTCCACGGTTTTAAAACGGGAGATGGAAAAACGTTCTCCCTGTGCATCTTCCGCGGGTCTGCCCGATACGGCATTTCCCCCGGGCAGCAGCAATGATTTGCCGGAAGATATTCCCGCTTCCAGAAGCAGGAATATTTCTCCGGAAACCGGCCCGGCATCGGGATCGGCATTGCGGATATTGAAACGGACATGCAGTTTTCCGGCAGATTCGGCATAGGTCCATACAAAATCATCCACCGAAACACGGGCATCTTTCGGATTCGGCAGATTTTCTGCGGGTTTTTCCGCACCCTCTTCCGCTCTCACGGTCTGCTTTTGTGTTTCCGCATTTTCCGGAGTTTTTCCCCCGGCACTTTCTCCCTTATTTTCGGTTCCCCTATCCGGCAGATCCGGATTTTTCTCTGCGGGATCATCCGGTTTGGAAGATAGCGCTGCAGGCAGTTTTTCTTTGCCGGTCTGATTTTCTTTATGGGGGTTCTGCCGCGCCTGACCCGGTGCTGCTGTCAGGTTTTTTTCTTTTTCCTTCCGAATATCCGGCCGAATATCTGAGCGGATGCCCGGCAGCGGAGACGGGTCCTGCTGCTCTTTGTCCGCCGGAAGAGCAGAAAATGTCTGCTTTTCTGAAACCGCATCCCTGTAACGGTAATAATAAAAGGCCGCAGTGCCGACTGCTGCCAGAGTCAGCAGGGCCCAGAAAATCAGAATGAATCGGAAGAAAGGGATACGGACGGTTTCCCCGCAGTCTTCCACCAGCAGAAGTGTCCAGTGTTTTTTCCGTTTTGTCTGTTCCGGTAAACGGCAGTCTTTTACAGTCTTCCCGAACTTTCCCGGTATATTTTCCATTGCCCCTTTACCTGTTTCATGCGCAGCAGTTTCATCGCCCTGGACTGAAAACGGTCCGATTCATATCTTTGTTCAAAAGATACAAGCACTCCGTCCCTGTCCGCTTTTGTTTTGATTTTTTTCCCGCTGACCCGGATATATCTGTATTTCTGATTCAGCCGTTCTTTATAGGCAAGCCATTTTTCCCGGTTCATTCCCTGGGAAAAGAAATCATCGGCATAATATGCGCCGTAATCCCGGATGTTCATGGAAGACCAGGCCGCAAGCCAGTCAGTGACAGTTTTTTCAATGACTGTTATTTCTTTTTCCGTCAGAAGCGGAAGGGAATCTGTGCCGGTTTTTCCGGCATCCGCTGTCACAGACAGAGGCGCAGAGGGTTCTGTTTTTTCCTGCAGGAGCAGCTTTTGGGATGCCAGTAACACAGGTTCTGCGGATTTTTCTCTTTTATGTTTGGGAAAATCTTCGCTGTGCAGATATTTTTCCGCAATCACCGCAAAATCCCTGCTTCTGCGTTTGAAATACAGAATTTTTCTTGCCGCGTATATTTTTCTGTCTCCCAATCCCAGGTGCAGATCAAAAATACCGACATGCAGCTCCTTAAGGCGGAATACAGCCATGTTTTGAAAAGAAAACTGATAGGATTCCTCTTTGCCGCGTACTTCTTTCCGGTTTTGATTCCAGTCGGGCCACCAGCGGATATCCGGCAGAAAATCCGGGTCATAGTGGGCCAGATAGGCATGATAGGTTCCGCTTTCCAGTGATCGCACCCAGCCGGACAGAAAGCGTTCAGGCGCATTCCTGTCTTCCCCCTCAGGCTCAAAAGGCTCTTTTTTCAGTATGTCTGTAATAATGAGCGGTGTGCGCCGGAGGCGGATATAGGATTTCACGGTTTCAAAATCTTCATTTTTCAGCACAATACAGCCGTTGGAATCCCTGTCTTTCAATTCCCTGTTGGTTCCGTGCAGCCAGATTTCACTGCCGGTTTTCCCGGCCATGCGGTCCGTGGGGTTGGGATAATCCGTGGGAAACGCGCCTTTCCCGTAAATGGGGGCCAGTTCACTGTCCTGATGCTCATTAATAAAAAAATAAATACCTTCAGGGGTTCTGCTGTCCCCTTCCCGCATTTTGGGGCCGGTATTTTTCCCCGTAGAGCAGTCAAAGCGGAGAATTTCCCCGGGTTTGTCTTTGTATTCATAGACAAAAAGCTGCTGACTGTCTTTTTCCACCAGTATGACATGCAGCGGCTGTTTCGGAGCGGCAAAGGGAAGAAAAACATCCGGCAGAAGTTCGGGCGCTTCCGGAGTTTCAAGGGCATTGGCATTGATACTGAGACAAAAGAGATAAAAGATAAAAATCATTATACTGTATCCGGTATCCCATATTTTTTTCTGAACCGAATCTGTCACACAGACCTCCTTACAAAATAAGGTGTATATTTTTGATATGACTGCTATAATACCAATCCCACTTGAAAATCTGCCATCGGTTCTGCCGTTATTGAAGGTTTTTTGGGCTTTTTTATGGCAGTTTATTTGTTGGGATTGGTATAACTCCCAATCTTTGTCACCCTGAGAGGTCCTTTCAGGAAAATCAGGGAGAATCCCGAAAAAATCCCCTAATGTTGATGGTCTCGTAAAAAGTCCGAAAATCAGGTTTTGATGCATATTAACACTCTGATTTTATTAACAGCGATTTTTGAAATTTGGACTTTTTACCGGTTCATCAATTTTGATGAACCGGTAAAAAGTCATTTTTCCGGAATTCAGTCTTAGTAAAATCAGTATGTTAAATTACTGAAATCCCCGTATTTCGGACTTTTTACATATTCATCAATTTTGGTTTTTCCAAAAACAGACACAAAATCTTATAACATGTCCGCCAAACAGTTGCGGTTGACAGTTGAAGCAAATTTCGTGCCTGAAAAAACCTAAATTGGAATAGTATATGACATTTTCTTTTTGCCACAATATTTCCTTTCAAACATTTTATGGAAAAAGCATTATTATAAAAATGATGTAATTATCCTGAATTATTCATACGTTTCGCCAAAATCAGGCTATATTACTGATAAACAGAAAAAATCTGAAAAACGGTTTTCAAACTCAGTTTTTTGCCATATCCTGAATTTACAGCAAAAAGTGAATCTGTGAATAATTCAGGTTATAAGGCTGTATCTAATTACTCAACCAAAGTCTCCACCGCTTTCACCGTCCCCGGTACCCATATCCCCTTTTCAACCAAATCTCCACTTTTTCTGTCAAACTGGAAGGAATCCGGATGGGCAGGATTATCATTTTTTGTATTCCGCATTTTCAGGGCTTTGTTCGGTACGCGACGCGGAGCATCCGGGGATGCGTTCCCACGCGGGTGCTTGGGAACGAGCGATAAAAAAGCCTCCTTGTATCACTTGTATTTTTAAGGTGTTTCCATAGAATATGTCAAAATAAGTTATCAGATTTATCCTTTGAAAATGTTTCAGTTGAAAATTTTTCTGCTGCAGCGGAAATTTCCTTAATACTCATTCCGTCAAAAAGATTTTGTCTCCATTGGGTATAATTGAATTTTTCCCGGTTAACCAGAGCGATGAATCGCTCCATATCAACCATGCCAAGAACCCTGGATAAAATTTCAAAACCTTCCCTCTTTATCTGTGTGTCAGATTTCATTTCAATCCTCCATAATTCTTATGAAATCAATTGGATTGATTATTATGATATCCTGAATGGCAGAATTCTTTTTCAGAATCCCCTTATCCGTTGTAATGAAATATAAAGCCCTGCCTGCCAATGCACAGGCGAGGTGAATCGCATCTTTATTGTGAACACCAAATTCTTTAAAATGTATTGCTTTTTTGACAACAGCTTCTGTTTGGCGGATGATAACCGTTGCCCGTTCCCTCCACCTGAAAATTTCCTGGGCAATTACCCAATCCGGATTGCAACTGTTTTCATAATCAATCATCGTTGACCAGACCAGATGGAGCAGCCCATCTTTTATATCCTGCTGAATTTTTAACTTAGCCTGGGTTTCAAGACAGATGGAAAGAAAATCCTGATCGTCATATGGTCTGTTATAACAGCAGAGATCAAGATATATTCTAATCTTATCCATTGATGAATTCCTCTGTTAGCGGGATCGAAGATTGTAAGAAACACCATTTTCAATTTTCATATATTACCCTGATACGCCCCCCTTTTTCAAGCCCGAAATATTGCATTGCGTTTCCGCAGTTTACAGATATTTCAAGATAATCCCGGCTGCCGATGATGGCAAGGGGATGTCCTTTGGGGACACTGCCATAGGCAGAAGGCAGACCGGATATGCACCGGGTGCCGATGTGTACTGTAATCTGTTCCGGATTTCCGGATTTTTCCAGTATAGTCCGGGGGATATTGCTCATCAGATTGCCGAAACGGTCAATATGGATAATCTGTCCCCGGATTTCTCCCGCAGCATTGCGGAATGCTTTCGGCATTTCTGTTTTCTGTATCTGCCGGAAATCTGTCTGCGGACCGAGTTCTTCCAAAGACAAACCTGCGGCCAGACGGGCCGCAACCGGCGCGAATATGTCCCGTCCGTGGAAGGTCTGACTGACATTTTCCCGGAAAAAGCTGCGGTTTGTCACCTTTACCAGTTTCCGGAATTCCCCCTTTTCCGGCAGCAGGGACAAAAGACCGTTATCCGGGGCCAGGAAAATATGCCCCTCATATTCGGCCCCCAGAATGTCCCGCTGAGTGCCCACACCCGGATCAACAACAACCGTATGAACCGTGCCTTTGGGAAAAAAGGGATAGGAGGCCCGGAGCATAAAAGCCGCCTGTATCAGATCCTGCGGTTCAATCTGATGACTGATATCAATAATACGGGCAAGGGGATTCACAGACAGAATCACACCTTTCATCAGACCCGCATATTCATCCTGTGTGCCGAAATCTGTGAGAAGACTTATCAGTTGAATCTTCGGAGTATTCATCAGGGACACCATCACCGAATCAGCTTTCAAACAGAGAAGGCTGTTTTTTCTGCATTGCGGGAATCAGGGGAATATCCAAATGCAGGTATGCGGCTTCCGATGCTTTTCTGCCGCTGGATGTGCGGGTCAGCAGACCGATTTTCAGCAGAAAGGGTTCCACCACATCCACCAGGGTATCGCTTTCCTCCTGCAAAGTGGCGGCAATGGCCTCTATGCCCACCGGGCCGCCCTGATAAAAGCGGATAATGGTTTTGAGATAACGCCGGTCCAGGTCTGTCAGCCCCAGACCGTCCACCCCTTCCAGGGACAAAGCGGCCTCCACCGTCTTTTTGCGGATACTGCCGTCCCCGCGCACCTGGGCATAGTCCCGCACTCTTTTGAGCAGGCGGTTGACAATGCGCGGGGTTCCCCTGGAACGCCGGGCCAGTTCCGCAGCCCCTTCTTTGTCCATGGCAATCCCCAGAAGCGCTGCGGAACGTGTGCTGATCTGTATTAAATCGGATTCATTATAAAAATCCAGACTGCGGAAAATGCCGAAACGGTCCCGGAGGGGGGCAGAAAGAAGCCCCACCCGCGTGGTGGCCCCCACCAGGGAAAAGCGTTTGAGATGAAAACGGTGGCTCCGGGCATGAATGCCTTTGTCAAAAACAAAATCCACGGCAAAATCCTCCATGGCAGGATAAAGAAATTCTTCCACGGTTCTGGGTGTACGGTGAATTTCATCCACAAAAAGCACATCCCCCTCCTCCAGATGGGTGAGGATACCGATGAGATCCCCCCCTTTTTCCAGGGCAGGCCCTGATGTCACGGTCAGTCTCCCGCCCATTTCATTGGCAATGATATGCGCGAGGGTGGTTTTCCCCAGACCGGGCGGCCCGTGGAAAAGCACATGATCCAAAGGTTCCCCGCGTTTTTTGGCTGCGGCAATGGCAATTTCCAGAGTTTCCACAACCTCGGCCTGCCCCACATAATCGCCCAGATGATCGGGCCGCAGGGAAAGAATTTCCGGCTCTTCATCCAGCGAAAGGGGATCGCGGGAAAGGATCCCCTGCTTTTCGGAAGAATATTGCAATACCCTGTTTTTTGCCATATGAACTGCCTGATGTATCCGGTACTGTGCATAAGTGTTCTGATGAATTCGTAAAAAATCAAAAACGCCGTCACTGCCTGCCTAAGGAAACGACACTGCGTCTATAGTATCAGCCGGACTCTTTTGCAAGGATTTCTTTCTGCAAAGCCGGTTCTTAAAAAAAATAATTGGCGGAAAAATGCTTTCCCTTGTTGCACTGCTTCCCTAAAATAAACAGCGGCACAATTTTTGTAAAAAGGCATTTTCCGGAAAAGAGCAGACAGAAAAGACTTGAAGAGAAAGGAAAACAGAAGTATTCTCAGGCCGGTTCAGGAGATTTTTAAAATTGTCGAAAAAAAAACAAATTTCACAGGCAAATACGGGTATATTTTTTTCTAAAAATATCAGGATTTTTATTCATCTGTCCCTCTGTCTGATCCCCCTGCTGTTTTCTGCATGTTCGGGAAGTGTGCCCCGCCGTCCGGAAAATCTCTGTGCGGTTTTCCGGGAAAAACCGGAATGGTTTACTGCGGCCCGCATATCCCTGAAAAGATGGGGGGTTCCGATCCCGGTAATGATGGCAATCATGTATAAGGAATCCGGATTCCGCCCCCGTGCCAAACCCCCGAGAAAAACCTGTTTTTTCATCTTTCCCGGGCCCCGCCTTTCTTCGGCCTACGGTTATGCCCAGGCCATTGACAGTACATGGGACATATACAGGAAATCTGCGGGAAAAACCGGGGCCGACCGGGAAGATTTTGATGATGCCATTGATTTTATCGGCTGGTACTGCCATATCAGTCATAAAAAATGCGGTATATCCAAAAAAGACAGTTACCGGCTTTATCTGGCCTATCATGAGGGGCAGACCGGCTATAACAGGGGAAGTTACAAGAAAAAAAAATGGCTGCAGAATAAAGCCCGTTTGCTGAAAAAACAGTCGGACAGATATACGAAGCAACTGAATTCCTGCATCCGGGAACTGGAAACTGTTACAGGGAAATCCTGTTTATATCCTTTTTAAAGGGAGCTGACAATGAAACAGTCAATCGGCAGAAGTATTTTTATGTATATGGGCCTGTTCAGTGCGGCAGTGCTTATCCTTTTTCTGATTCTGGCAAAAATCGGTACAGAATTTACCGGAGATTTTCTGATCCGCAATAAAATGGAACAGATGGAAAGTCTCCGGGAACTTAAAAAAGACAAAATTGAAGATTTTTTTGAAGAACGCCGGAAAGATATGAAATTTCTTGTGCAGAGTGTTGAAACCATAAGGAAAACCGCATATGAAAAACTGGAAAACATGCAGCATCTCAAAAAAACCGGAGTGGAAGATTATCTGAAAAGCAGTATGGAAAAGATCAGAATTCTTTCGGCCCTGCCGCTGATGCAGGATGCCCTGCGCGCTTTCACAGTTAATTTTTCTGCAGAAGGGGAAGGGGGCAAATCCGATTTCTTCGGCGGACAGGAACCGCGTTTCGGAGATTTTCTGAAAACCGTATCCCGGGAATGGGGATTTCCGGCTCTCTGGCTGGTCAGCAAAGAGGGAATTCTTGTTTACAGCACGGGCCGGGGGCCTGAAACCGGGCAGAATCTGCTGACCGGGAAATTATCGGACAGTCCCCTGTCCCGCTGTTTTGAGAAGGCACTGAACGGCCCGGCTTTTCAGGATTTTGAACCTTATGCATCACAGGATGATTTTACCGCGTTTATGGGAGCCCCTGTGGAAGATAAGGGAGAGGTCTTCGGGGTACTGCTGCTTCCTTTTTCCATCCGGCCGCTCAATGACATTCTTTTGTCACGGAAGGGCATGGGAAAAACAGGGGATACCTTTCTGCTGGCAAAACAGGGTGACAGACTGACCTACCGCTGCACCCTTGCCGGTTCCGGCAGTCCTGTCTGCGAGCTGGGGCAGGTCTTTTCCTCTTTTGATATTTCCCGTGCTTTTTCCGGAGCAGCATACAGGGGAATTGCCACGGATGAGGCGGGCATTGTCCGTATTTTCCAGGTCCGGAAACTGGATTTTCCCCATGGGGACTGGTTCTGCGTTTCCCAAATGGAGATGGAGGAAATCATTGCACCGGACAGCGGGGAAAACGGGGATTTTTATACCCGTTATATCCGTGAATTCGCTTATGATGACCTTTTTCTCATCCGGCCCGACGGCAATATTATCTATTCGGCCCGTTATCCCTCTTCCCTGGGAACCCGGGTCTTTTCCCCTCCCCTTTCGGACACAGCGCTGAGCCGGACGGTGCGCCGGGTGCTGGAAGAAAAATCATACCGGATCTCAGATTATGAAATCTTTGCCCCGACCGGGAATATGCCCGCGGCATTTATTGCCATGCCTTTGATTCGCAATAAGGAAACGGAACTCATTGCCGTTCTGCAGATGTCTGCTGATTTTATGAATAATATCATGCAGGTCCCCGGCAGCACCGCCATCGCCTATCTTGTGGGCGGTGATAAAGGTCTGCGGAGCCGTTTTTCCGGTGAAGCGGAAGATGCGGTCGTGGAAAGTGAAGTCGTCAGACTCGCACTGGCCGGGGAAAGCGGCGTGAAGCTAAGTATCAATCACAAAGGCCGGCATGTTATTGCAGCCTATGCACCTTTGGATATTGGCAGCTTCCGATGGGCAATCCTGGCCGAAACAGACAGGGGGGCAATTCTCAGCAATACCCGCAGCCTGAAAAATATTATAGAAAACGGCAAAGGGGGTCTGGAATATCTTGGCGGCATTCTGATCCTCATCCTGCTTCTGCTTTTCAGCATGGCCCGTTTTCTTCGCAGACGGGTGCTGCTTCCTCTCGGCCGGGTTACAGACATACATGCACCGATGGCCGAATATGATCTGACTGTGGAAGTGGACAGCAAAGAGGAGGATGAGGTGGGACTTCTGCTCCGGGACGTGAACAAAATGGCAGAAAATCTCAAAACAATGATCGCCCAGGTGTGGGAAACATCCGATTATCTGGCCTCTTCCGCGGAAGAAATCAGAGAAGCGGTGGAAGAACAGGCGGATATTGCCGCGCAGCAGGCAGCATCGGTATCGGAAATATCTTCCACAATGGAAGAATTTTCGGCCAGTTCCGTGCAGATAGCCGAAAATTCCGATGCCGTGGTCCGGATTGCGGGAAAAGCCCTGGAGCATACGCAAAACAGTGTGCAGTCAATGGAAGTGCTGACAAAGAAAATGAAAACCATCAGTGAAAACAACCGGAACAATGTGCGGGAAATCGGTGATTTGGGGAAAAAAAGTGAGGAAATATCCAAAATTATGTCTTTTATCAATCACATTGCCGATCAGACCAAACTCATTGCCTTTAATGCGGCCATAGAAGCCTCCGGTGCGGGCGAGGCCGGAAAACGTTTCGGTGTTGTGGCGGTTGAAATCCGGCGACTGGCGGACAGTGTCACCTCCTCTACCGGGGAAATCCGTGCAAAAATTGATGAAATACAGCATGCCGCCAACCGGATGGTCATTACCTCGGAAAACGGCAGCAAAGGAATTGCCGAAGGTATTGAAATGTTTGAACAGACCCGGGAACATTTTCATGAAATTTTATCCGGGGCCGAAGAAACCAGCAACGCTGCCCGGCAGATTTCTTTTTCCACGCAGCAGCAGAAAACAGCGGCGAACCAGGTGGTCAGCGCTCTCAGGGATATTGCGGACGGTGCAGACCAGACTTCTCTTTCCATTCAGCAGATTTCTTTTATTGTCAGCAGGTTAAAAGATTTTTCCGACAATCTGCAGCAGCTCATGGGACGTTTTCTTCTGGAAAGAGTATCATCCGATTTTGAGCAGAAAATCATTCTGGATGATCCGGAGGAGGATTCCGAATGGGAACTGATCTGAAAAAACAGGGGGAAAAACAGTATCCGGAGGTCTCTTCCCGAAAATGGTTTGTGTTTCTGCTGGTAGGGATCGGGGTATTCATGTCCACTCTGGACGGCAGTATTGTGAATATTGCCCTGCCCGCTATCATGGAGGATGTCGGCAGCAGTCTGAGTACCGTGCAGTGGGTCATGATGATTTATCTGCTGACCGTATCTTCCCTGCTCATGTCCTTCGGCCGCCTCAGCGATATCCGGGGACGGCGCTGGGTATACAGCCGGGGGCTGATTCTTTTTTCTCTGGGTTCCCTCTGCTGCGCCTTCTCCCTGACTGCCTTCACTCTGATTTTTTCCAGGGCCTTTCAGGGGCTGGGGGCCGCCATGATTATGTCCTGTACCCAGGCCATTGTTGTGGAAACGTTCCCCCCCTCGGAACGCGGCAGATCCCTGGGAATGATGGGGGCGGTTGTGGCATCGGGACTGAGCGCAGGCCCGGCTCTGGGCGGCTGGATACTGCATATATCATCCTGGCAGACCATTTTTCTGATTAATGTTCCCATCGGTCTTATCACCGCGCTGCTCGTAAACCGGATACTGAAAGGGGGGATATCCGACAGAACCTGCTCCGAACCTTTTGATTGGGCAGGCGCGCTGCTGATGACCCTGACAACGGGTTCCTTCCTCTTTGTCATTACCCACGCCTATGAATGGGGTTATCTCAGTATTCCCATTCTCTGCCTGAGCGGAACATGTATCATTTCCCTCATCGCACTGATTCTGCAGGAAAGAAAAACCGAATCCCCGCTTTTCCATCCCTCTCTGCTGAAAATCCGCCTCTTTACCCTGCCTGTGTTTTCCCTGATGATTCTCTTTGCCGGGCTGTTCACTGTGATTTTCCTTATGCCTTTTTTTCTTATGCATCCCTGCGGATTTTCCCCGGGCAAAACCGGTTTCATCATGGTAACGCCCTTTATTTTTCTGTTCCTGTTTGCCCCGCTTTCCGGCAGTCTTTCCGACCGTATCGGTTCCCGTTTTTTATGCACTCTGGGGATGGCAATCATGAGCATTTCCTTTTTCTTTCTGGCAGAACTCCGCCCCGACATGTCCCTGTTTTCCATTGCACAGCCTTTGATGCTGAGCGGTATCGGGGTGGCTGTGTTTATTGCTCCCAATAACTCAACTGTCATGGGAGCGGTTCCGCCCAGATTTATGGGGGTGGCCGCGGGAACTGTTGCCACGGTGCGGAATCTGGGCATGGTGCTGGGCATTGCCCTGGCCGGTACAATTTTTAACAGCATTTTTTTCAAACTGAGCGGGGGGCTTCGTTTTCAGTCCTATACACCCGAAATGCTTCCGGTGTACATGGCAGCTTTCCGCCATGCCATGCTGGCAGGCGGAATACTCAGTGCAGCGGGGATTGTGATTACTTATCTGCGGGGACCGGACAGGAAACTTTTGTAAACAGGGATTTTAAACGGTTGAAAAAAATCCGGCGGCATTTTTTCCGAGAATCTTTTGCAACGTATCATGGGAAAAACCTGCTTTTTCAATCTGTCTCAGTTCCCGATCCCAGGAAAAAGGAATATTCGGAAAATCAGAACCGTACATGATCCTGTCGGTTCTCATTTCATGAAGCGGAAAAGGGCTGTTGCCGGGAAAATAATCCGTCAGAACCATGGCCGTATCAAGCCAGAGATTATCATATTTTTCTGTCAACCGTTTATATGAAATATATTCATTTGCACCCAGGTGGGGTACACATATTTTCAGACCGGGAAAATTTTGTAAAATCCTTTCCAGTTTATCCGCACTGCACAATTCATAAGGGTTGCATAAATAGGCCGGACTGCTGGGCTCTCTGCCCGCATGAATGACAAGCGGCATATTTTCGGATGCGCATATATCAAAAATAATGCAGGCATCTTTGCTGTTCATATCAAAACACTGGACATGGGTATGCAGTTTGACACCTTTCAGCCCGGAATCAAAAGCCTCTTTCAGGATATCCGCTGCATCCTCCTCACCCGGAAATACGGTTGCCATGCCTGTTATTTTATGCGGAAACTGTTTGCAGGTTTCTGCCATAAAGCGGTTGAGTCCCCGTGAAATTCCCGGTTTATGTGCATATTGCAGTGCAATAATATGTCCGATACCTTTTGATAAAAGAAAATGCAGCAGTTTCGGTGTGTCAAATCTGTAGCGTATGGGATATCCGTATTTATCAAACCACTTCCATACGGATCTGAAAATATTTTCAGGAAAGATATGGACATGGGCATCAAGGGTAAAGGGGAAATATTCCGGAAGTCCGGCTCCTTCCGGGTCATTGACTGCAGATAGTTTGTTTTTCAGCATCATCGCAGGATATTGGCAGTTCCTTTATTCACTGGGATTTTCCACTCTTCCGAGAAACAGTACGGTTCCTGAAATATTGTCACGGATCATGAAAATAAAGGGATGATCCGCGCGAAACACCGCCTGCCGCACAGCACCTGCCTTTCTAGACATAACAACCGCAGTTGCAGCAGCGGCCTCTGTACCTTCTTCATTTACATCTGCAAATGCCTTGTGGATCACCGCAGAGATAAACAGTTCTTTATTACCTGTCATTCCTGAAAAATCAGCAGAGGGGCCGAAAGCATCTGTCATTCCCATCGCATGGAGGACATCCGCCAGCATGAACTGAGAAGATATTTTGTATTTCGGCAGATACACCATGATTTCTCTCTTAAATTCAGGAAGCTGAATATTCAGCATGTCTGCTGAAAGTTTCTTTTCCATATTCTTCAGTCCGTCCGTTTTTTTCGGCAGAAAAATACGCATGGAAATTTCATCTCCCCGGTAAGGCAGATCCAGCACCTGGAAATCCTCTGTTTCCGAATATACAAATTTTCCCTTCTGATACATCATCGGCACTTCTGTTTTTGTACCGTCCGACAGCGTGAAAGGAGCATCCCGTGTCATATCTTTTGTAAACTTCGCTGCCCACATCCCCTTGAAGTATATGGCATTTGTCAGAACAAGTCTTGTCTGGGGGCTTGTCATTCCCGGCTTTATCAGTTCCTTTATTTTATTTTTTGTCTGCTCTTCCACCCATCTGTTTATGGTCCGCCCTGCTTTTTCTGCGGCATTGATAAAATCGCATTCATTCAGCCCCGCTCCGTAATTTTCCTCCAGAAGATCGGTAAATTTTTTGAGAAAAGTATAATCTTTCTGAGCCCACAGGGCATTGGCGGTGCTGAGTTCATATGCATCCTGTCCGGCATTCAGCCGCTTTCCGATTTCTGCAAAAGCTGCGTGAAGCGATTTTCTGTCTTCTCCGAAATGCAGAATTTCCGCCATCTGTTTTGCTGTATTTTCTTCAGCTCCGGCAAAGGTCATGGCAAGTGCCGCGGATATGCTGTAGGGAGAAAAGAAAATATTGCCTTCGGTATCTTTCAGTTGGGAATACATCTCAGATGCAAAGATCGTATTTCCTCTGACAGTATCTTCTGCCGGTGATGCTGCAGGGGATGCATTCCACACAAACACTCCCAGTAATACAATAAATATTATTGATTTCATGCTGTTCTCCTTTCCTGTCCGACAGTCATAATGATCTCATAAAAAGTCGGAAAAATCAGGCTCTGATGCAAATTAATATGCTGATTTTATTAATGACAATTTTCAAAAATCTGACTTCTTACGGTTCATCAGTCATGATTCTGGTGAAAATCCCCTTTGGAAAGGGGAATTCAGATGAATTCCAATTCATCCCTCAGTCCGGTTTCAGTTCATTTCCGCCACCGCATCCGGAACCATGCTTTCAGGCATTCCCCTCTTTCCCGTAATCATCCCACCACTTTTCGGCATCGTGTATTTTTCTGAAACCGAACAGGGATGTTCCGAATCTGTTCAGCATATCCGTGTCCGCATTCCTCAGTTTTGTCTCCAGTTCAGGGGAAACTGTACCGAAACGTTCCAGAAGCTGTGAAAATATAAGTGAAGAAACACCTCTTGTTTCCCCTCTTCTCTCCCCTCTTCTCTCAATCTGCTCCGCAACCGTCATGGCCATCCTCCTTGCATTTTCATCACCGAGTTTTTCCATTCCCCGGTCAATGTATCCCCTGACCGTGCTCTCATCCTCAGTCCTCGCATGGTAGGTGTAGCGCAGCACCCATTCCAGAAAGTGAAGGAACACAGACTCGTCCCGCATTCTTATTTCCCTCAGCAGATCCGTGACCCTCCCGAATGCCCGCCCGAAATCCTCCCCGTCATGCATATGTTTGAAAAGATAAAGCACTGTACCCAGCACTGTACCCAGGACAGTATTCCCGCCCGGTATCAGCATCTCATCGGGATACTCTCCGAGATCGTATAATTCATAAATGAAATCAGGTGTATATTCGGAAAACTCATCACTGCCCCTTACCATCCCGCCCATTGTCCGGGGCGCATTCCATTTCTGCCTTCCGTGGTACAGCACGGCAGGGAAAATCAACGGCAGGCACTTTGCACCCGGGTTCTGATCCAGCCATTCCTTCCATATGTTCACCATATAGCAGAGCAGCCGGAACACCATCATGGGATCGGGGGTGCTCTGGTGCTCGAAAAGAATGTACAGAAGGGCATCCGCCCCCTTCAGTTTTGTTTTGTAAACAATATCCGAGTGCCTGTCCCTGAGTTTTTCATCCACATAGCTTCCGTCCGTGATTTCCAGACTGTCAAAGTCAATATTCCGTCTGATCCTCTCCGGAAGATAAGACTCAAAAAAGACCCGTGCCACCGCCAGTTTTTTAAATGCCGACTTAAACGCCGCATCGTGGGGGTTGTTCACCGATTTTTCAAATATTTCCTGTAATTCGCCCATGGCCTGTTCCTGTTTTCCGCTTGTGTTTTTCAGCATTACGGTTCCGCCATTCTGTCAGAATTCTGCGGGAAAGTCAAAAATAAATATGCAGCTTCCCGGATGTCTTTCTGCCGTGATGAAAGGATTTGTGAAATATTTGCCGATTTGCCATCAGATGGGAAGTCTGAAGACTGTTGCCGACAGTGCCGGACTTAAAATCGGTTTTCTGCTGTATTTCTGAAAAATAGTCCGATTCCAATTATTTACAGACTTCGCTAAGAAAAGAATTTGCATTTCCCTGTATTTTTTCAATCCGCCGACTGCGTTCACATTCCCATCTGTCCGGCGGATCTGCCCCGGCCCATTTGAGAAACATCTGCCTTTCCTGCACGGAAAGAGTGATTCTGCCGGGATAGGCATCTTCCATATAAAAATAGATTCGGGCAATGTCCCCCCGAATCTGCGGTGCAGGTTCCGCAATGCCTTCGGACACCTCAAAATCACAGACACCGAATGCCCTTTCTTCGCCCGGAATCTCTCCGAAATCCCGGTCAGAACGTCTCCGGTTTACCCCGCCGACAGCCGGGACAAGGTTGTGCATATCCGATTCCATCCGGCGGTATTCCTGTGAAAGACTGCGGGCATTTTCCCTTGCGCTGCGGGTTCTGCATTTTAAGAAAAGAACGGTGCGCAAAAAGGAGGGCAGACGGCAGGGAAAAGATTCCTGTTTTTTCCATTCTTTAAATGTTCTGCCGAAACGGGAAGCCGGAACAATATGTTCCCATTCCACCCGCTGTTTTTTGCCCCCCGCATTGCACCGGACACTCTTGTTTTTCCCGAATGCACAGCCGCAGTAAAAGGTGATTCGGTGGTCCGGATAAACTTTGCTGAGAAGTATCTCTTTCACTTCATTAAAACTTTCAAAACGACTGTTGCCTTTTCCGCCGCAGCCCCACAGGAAGAAAAAAATGAAAACAGACAATATAGCGCTTTTTCTGAAATGATGCACGGGTTACTCCTATTATGAAATGTCAGCAGATCGAAAAGTTTTCCCCGGCCAGGGTTTTACAACTGTCCCGGAAACTTTCCGATCTAATGTTGTCGGCAGATCGAAAACTTCCCCGGTTCCGTTTTCATGACCGCCCTGCTGCTCCGTCAGCACTTACATGACGGCTTATACCAACCAGTAAATAATCTTCCATACAAAAGTCCGGAAAATGCTCATTTACTTACGAATCCGATGGCAGATTATTAAATGGGATTGGTATTACACCACTCAGCAGGGGGCGTAGGCATAGGCCCCTGCAGAAAAAAACAACGGATTTGCATCACTACCGAAATGATTATCCGCGGAACAATAAAACATTTTCTTGACACCTGCCTGATTTACTACTATTCCTTTTAACTTTTATTCTGTATGAAAACATTATAACTCAATTGCAACGAGGAAACAATGGATTATAAAAAAACACTCAATCTTCCGTCCACCCGGTTCCCCATGAAAGCCAATCTGGCGGACCGGGAGCCGGAACAGCTGAAAGCATGGGATGAAAGCGGTCTGTATCAGAAAATCAGAAAAGTATCCGCGGGCCGCCCCCCTTTTATTCTTCATGACGGACCGCCTTATGCCAACGGCAATATTCATATCGGAACCGCCCTGAATAAAGTGTTAAAAGATATTATCGTCCGTTCCCGCCAGATGGCCGGTTTTGATGCCCCTTATGTGCCGGGCTGGGACTGTCACGGCCTGCCCATTGAACATAATGTGGATAAGGAACTGAAAAAGAAAAAAATAAAAAAAGAGGAAATGCCGCAGTCCGAAGTCCGGAAAAAATGCCGTGCATATGCGGAACGCTTTATTGATATTCAGCGGGAGGAATTCAAACGCCTGGGAGTGATGGGAGAATGGGAAAATCCCTATCTGACCATGAATTATGTGTATGAGGCCATTATTGCCAGGGAATGCGGCAAATTTGCCCTGGAAGGCAGTCTGTTCCGCAGCAAGAAACCCATTTACTGGTGCTGCAGCTGCCACACGGCCCTGGCCGAGGCGGAAATTGAATACGGGGATGAATCCTCACCCTCGGTATTTGTCAAATTTGCCCTGAAAGATGATCCCGGTGCGGAAATCCCCGCGCTGGCCGGAAAAAAGGTGTCCCTTGTCATCTGGACCACAACGCCCTGGACCCTGCCCGCCAACCTGGCCATTGCCCTGCATCCGGATTTTGAATATGCGGCCGTGGATACCGGAAGCGGAGAGGTGCTCATTCTGGCAGGGGAACTGGTGGAATCCTGCATGAAATCCTTCGGAATTTCAGAATATTCGGTGATTGCCAGCCTTTCCTCCGGTATTCTGGAGCGGAAATGCTGCACCCATCCCATCTACGGCCGGGATTCCCTGATTGTGCTGGGAAACCATGTCACCCTGGAAGCCGGTACCGGCTGCGTGCATACGGCTCCCGGACATGGCCGGGAAGACTATGAGGTGGGGCTGCAGTACGGTCTGGATGCCTATTCTCCCGTGGATGATCGGGGATGCTTTACAGAAGAGGCCGATTATTTTCAGGGGCAGTTCGTATTCAAAGCCAACAGCCCCATTACGGAAAAACTGCGGGAAGACGGCGCGCTGCTGGCGGAAGAAAAAATCATGCATTCCTATCCCCACTGCTGGCGCTGCAAACAGCCGGTGATTTTCCGGGCCACCCCCCAGTGGTTTATTTCCATGGACAAAACAGAACTGCGCAGACGTGCCCTGGAAGAAATTGACCGGGTGCAGTGGATTCCCCGCTGGGGACGGGAGCGTATTTACGGCATGATTGAAAACCGTCCGGACTGGTGCGTTTCCCGTCAGCGGGCCTGGGGGGTTCCCATCACAGTCCTCTTCTGCAGGGACTGCGGGGAACCGGTGATAAATCAGCAGATTGTGGATTATGTCTTTGATCTGTTCAAAGAACACGGTGCGGACATCTGGCTGGAAAAATCCGCAGACGAACTGGTTCCGCCCGGAACCAAATGCGGAAAATGCGGGGCCGCCTCTTTTGAAAAAGAGACGGATATTCTGGATGTGTGGTTTGATTCGGGTGTCAGTCATGCGGCCGTGCTGGAAGCCCGCCCCTACCTGCAATGGCCCGCGGATCTCTACCTGGAAGGCAGCGACCAGCACCGGGGATGGTTTCACAGCTCCCTGCTCACGGCTGTGGGCAACCGGGGAAAAGCTCCATACAAAGCCGTACTGACCCACGGATTTGTTGTGGATGAACAGAGCCGCAAAATGTCCAAATCTGTGGGCAATGTGGTGGCTCCCAAAGAAATCATTAACAAATACGGGGCCGAAATCCTGCGTCTCTGGGTCTCGGCTTCGGACTACCGGGATGATATCCGCATTTCCGATAAAATCCTCAAACAGTTAAGTGATGCCTACCGCCGCATCCGCAATACCTGCCGCTTCATGCTGGGGAACCTTTCAGATTTCAGGCCGTCTGCCGACAGTCTGCCCTATGAAAAACTGGGGGATCTGGACAGATTTGCCCTGCACAGTCTGGCCCTGCTGGTGGAAAAGGGCAAAAAAGCCTATGAGACCTATGAGTTTCATGTCATCTATCATGCCATGTATAATTACTGCACTGTGGATCTTTCGTCTTTCTATCTGGATATTCTCAAAGACCGGCTCTATACGTCTCCGGCCGGGTCAGATGCCCGGCGCAGCGCGCAGACCGTCATGTACGCCGTGCTGGATGCAATGGTGCGGCTCATGGCCCCCATTCTGCCCTTTACTGCGGAAGAAATCTGGAAATACATGCCGGAACAGGAAGGAAAAGAGGAAAGCATTCATATGGCTCTGTTCCCGGAGAATCCCCTCATCCGCAGAAATGAAGAACTGGCGGAAAAATGGGAACAGATTCTGGATGTGCGCGGGGAGGTGACCCGTGCACTGGAGGAAGCCCGTGCCCGCAAAGAAATCGGGCATCCCCTGGATGCGGCCGTGTCCGTTCAGGTGGGTGGGGAAACCGCGGATGTGCTGAAATTTTATGAAAAAGACCTGCATTCCATCTTCATTGTATCCAAAGCGGAACTCGCAGCCAATCTGCCGGAAAATGCCTATGCAAGTGAGGTGATGGAAGGTCTGCGGATTCAGGTGCAGACGGCTCCGGGCGAAAAATGCGGACGCTGCTGGGTGCATGATCCTTCCGTGGGAAGCATTGCAGATCATCCCACCATCTGCGGGCGGTGCAGGACAAATCTGGATGCGATGTGATATGATATTTATTATACCAATTAAGATTCGGACGGTACTAAGCCCGAAGGACTGATATTATTACAGAAAAGGAATATAAACAGAATCCCGGAACCCGAAGGGGTGACAATAATCATGCCACCCCTTCGGGATTTAAATGTTTTATTTCCAATATATTTTCTATAATCATGCCACCCCTCCGGTATTGATTCAACTCTTAATTCGCATTTATTGTATTAAAATCTGCAGGGCGGGTACAGTGTATCTCGGCAAACTCAGCAGATCGAAAAGTTTCCCCCGGATACGGTTTTACAGCTGCCCCGGAGTGCAAAAACTGTATTTCTGCACCGCCGCATCTCCCGGTTACCCCATGCAAAAATACAGTTTCTGCACTCCTCCGGAGACGTTTCGATCTACTGAAACTCAATAACCGGGCCTAACCCGCCTTACAGACTGCAGGGATTTTTCAGCATACAGGACAGCAGATCCTCTTTCAGGTTCCTCAGGAGACCGCCCCCTTCGGACCCAATGCTGCTGCCTTAGGTGATTTCCGAAAAAGATGATACCGGAGGAGTGCGAACTGAAAGTTTGGCAGTGTCCGGCAGATGACAGTCCGCTTACAGACTTTCTGTCTGTGACTCCTTCATAGACGGTACATTCATATTCGGAAATCGCCTTAAGACTCCCCTCCCCTGAGGGAGGGGCAGGGGGAAAAATCAGCCGGTTATCCCCCTTCACCCCGGCCCTCTCCCGCCCGGGGAGAGGGGGATTTCAGGAAGTTTTCGATCTGCTGATTATTTTCAGGATGCTGTTTTCTCTCCCGTTAGAATTATCAAGAGTTTCTCTGATCTTAACAGCCATATCCCTTCTGGAAAAGGGTTTCTGTATAAAAAAGACACCTTCATCCAAAACGCCCCGATATGAAATAATATCAGCTGTATATCCGGACATATAAAGTGTTTTGAGGCGGGGATGCGAGCGCATAAGATGATCGGATAACTCTTTTCCGCTCATTTCAGGCATAATTACATCTGTAATAAGAAGATCAATATCTGTTTCATTTTTATCTGCCAGCGCGATGGCTTTTTTCGGCGTATTTGCAGAAATTATCTTATACCCCAGACTGCCCAGAACTTTTTCACAAAGTTTTAAGATAGACTCATCGTCTTCGACCAGCAATACGGTTTCACCGCAGCTCAGTGGCGTTTTCTGCCTGTCTTTGTGAATTTTCCTTAAGGTCTTTCCCTGGTGCCTGGGAATATAAACTTTGACAAGGGTTCCCTTTTCAGGTTCACTGTAAATATTTATAAAACCCTTATTTTGTTTCACAATGCCATAAACGGTGGCCAGCCCCAGTCCGGTACCCGCGCCGGGTCCCTTGGTTGTAAAAAAGGGATCGAAGATCTTATCCAGTATTTCCGGTGCAATTCCGCTGCCATCGTCGCTGAGGGCAAGCATCACAAATTCACCCGCGATAAAACCTGAATGTCTGTCACAGTACTCCTGATCGAAAGTAATATTGCCCGTTTCAATGGTAATATTTCCCACACCGGCAACTGCATCACGGGCATTAATGCAAAGGTTTACTAAAATCTGATTCATCTGGGCAGGATCAATTTTTACCGGCCATAATTCAGCAGCCGGAAACCACGACAGCCGGATGTCTTCACCAATCAGACGGCGCAGCATTTCAAGCATGCCCTCCACAGTGTCATTCAGGTCTGCTGTTTGGGGCGCAGCAGTCTGCCGACGGGCAAAGGCAAGCAACTGACGGGTAATATCTGCGGACCGCATGGCCGCTTTGAGAATTTCATGAATATCTGAATATAAAGAAGAATCCCTTTCCGCTTTTTCCAAAGCCATTTCGGAATATCCGATGATGATGCTGGAAATATTATTATAATCATGGGCAACACCGCCCGCCAGATTACCGATGGCTTCCATTTTCTGTGCCTGCTGAAGCCGGTTTTCAAGAATCTTAAGTTCGCTTATATCTCTTATAAAATTGAGAGTGGCCGGATGACCTTCCCAGTGTATCCGCACGACATTCAACTGCACCCACAGCATTTCCCCTGCTTTATTGATGATCCTGAAGGAATATGTATTCGGTACATTTTCGCCGGAAATCCTTTTCCTGTGCCGCTGCTGAACCGTATCCCTGTCTTCCGGATGGACTAAGGATAAAAAAGAGATTTTTGTCAGTTCCTCTTTTGAATATCCCGAAATTTTCAGTGTCATGGGATTCGGAAATTTGATCGTTCCGTTTTGGGTGACAAATATCGCCTCACCGGCATTATCGAATAAATTTCGGTATTTTTCTTCCTTGATCCGCAATTTCTCAGCAGCTGCATATTCAGCAGTCACATCTTTAAAAGTAATTACCGCACCTGCGGATTCACCTTTTTCATTCTGAACGGGGGCAGCACTGGCGGTAATATGGTATTCGGAACCGTCTTTTGATATAAGAATGAGATCGTTTTCTAAACGCAGGGAATGATTGAAAAGCAGTACTTCTTCCGCAGGGTTTTTCACCGGGGATTTGGTTTCAGCACAGACAAGTTGAAAAACGTCATGCAGGGGTTTTCCGTATGCCTGCTCAGAACTCCTGCCGATCAGGATTTCCGCGGCTTTGTTTATTCGGTTTATACATCCGTCCGTATCGGTTGAAATCACGCCGTCACCGATAGAGTGCAGGGTAATTTCGAGTTCCTTCCGGCTGTTAACAACCTGTATATAACTTTGTATTGCCGACATAACCGATGCGGAGATACTTGCCACCAAAAGAGATTCAACAAAAAAAGGCTGTGTGCGCCAGGCGGTGGTGATATGCTGCCAGACGGGCAGACCCTGCATAACCGCAAGCACAAACCAGACTGCAGGTGTGATAAACAGCTGATAGCATAGAAGAATGAGAAAAAACCATCCGGCGGCATACAGCAAAACCGGGCCTAATTTCAGGAGATAGCGGGAATGCACTGTTCTGATCGTCAGCAGACAGGGCACAGCATACATCATATTTCCAAAAAAACCGGTAAAAAAAGAAATATCCGTGCCGTGCGGAACTGACAGGCAGGCGGCCAGCAGGAATGCCCAGTTCCATCGCAGAAAAACAAAACCGACAAATCCGGCAGCCCATCTCCCGTCAATGAGTACTTCGGTATGCGGAATTTTTACATTGATGAAAATGACAGCTGTTCCGAGAACAGAAAAAAGTATGAAACAGTAGAAATCCCCGGTAAACGGTTTCATTTTTTCCATTGTACCAACCCGCCTTTTTGCCTGTAATGAAATAAATTTTGGGCTTGCCAGTCTCCGAAACTGTTCCAGGTGAAACTGATCCATGAAAAATGCGTCGCATATGAAGTGATACCCGTTTCGGCATAAAGAAATATTGAAAATCAGTCTGTCAGGAACTGAATGAAGTATCAGTCCACCCGCGACGCACTATAAAAATGATCCAGGTGAAACTGATCCTCGACTGTCTGAAATCATTTGGGTGTAAGCAGGACGGATAACCGGATTCCGGGGGGATACAAAAACCGGGATCCGGGAAATCTGCCGATGACTTTCTGCACCGTTATGCCCGCACAATCCAATTGCAGCCAAATATATCAGATACTTGCAAAAAAGCAAATGATATTTTCAGATTTCAGGGATTTACAGACAGGCGGCCATCATTGAATACGGGAAGGGGGCGGTTTTTTATTCGTAGGGACAAAAAACCCGGCATCCGGAATGCCGGGCCTGTAACCGGGAGGGAATTCAGGACTCTTCCACTGTGATGGCATCTTCTTCACAGACTTCCACACAGCTTTCGCAACCGATACATTCAGATGCATTGACGGGAACAGATTTCCCGTTCTGCATTTCAAAAACCTCTACCGGGCAGACATCCACGCATTCTTCGCACCCTACGCATTTGTCTTCATCAACAATGGGCGTAAAAGCCATATCAGACTCTCCTTTCTTTATTCAGAAACTCTCTGCATATGACAGCAGGAATTCCGGATTCGGAACGTACCGCATTTCACAGCGGGCCGTAAAATATTTTCAGGAATAATGACAGCATTTCAGATAAACCGCCATGAGCCATGACTCACAACGAAATATAAAAATGAAAAACTGTTACAGACTGTAATAATTAAGCATTCAACATTTTCATATAAACGGCCATGAGCCGTGACTCACAAAGAAGCATGAAAACTGTAAGGGAGTGCGAAAATTCGGGCCGAAGGGCCGGTTTTTCGCAGACACTTTTTGCACCCTTCGGAAACTTTTCGGGCTGCTGAAAATGTGTTTCAGCCCGGCGGAACGTTCTCTGCTGCGTTCTGCGGAATTATCCGCATGAAAATGTGAAAGAAAACCTGTCTCTCCGCAGGGAAGAGACAGGACATATAACTGCGCGGGATGGACTATTCAACCAGTTCGATAGCATCTGCCTCACAGACTTCAACGCAGCTTTCACAGTCAACGCATTCATCCGGTTCCACTACTTTGGCTTTGCCGTCTTCCATTTCCAGAACGTCATTGGGACAGTTATCCACGCATTCTTCACATCCTACACATTTTTCCTCATCAACTACCGGGTAACCCATGTTTGATCTCCTTTCAATTAAAAAAAAACAGTTTTTGTCATTAATTCCGCATTTCAGGAAAAAATCGCTTATCCGCACTGCATCCGTGCCGGAAATATAAAATTGTTTATTATTCCGAAAATTTGAATATTCCGGAGCAGAAACATCTTTCCGGATGCGGAAGAAAAGCCATATACCAATTGCCGGAATGAGTCAAGCCTTCATCATTTTTTTTTCTCTGCCGCTGATTTCCTGCAAAATCTGTCCGGATATGCTATTTCAATTCAAATATGTAAAAATATGAAATTTTTCTTATAAATTGCTGCCGGATGATTTTTACGCGCCTTCATTATTTTTTTCAATTGCTTTTATCCGGATTTTGGTTATATAATTAATCCTTTTATATAGACTTTCAGAGAATTCAGCCGGGCGGGCGGTCATAAATATACCAGGGTGCGTTAGGGAAGCGTAAGTCACCCTAAGTTACAAATTCCGGTGTCTTGCGCCTGGTGCATAACGCACCCTGCTTTCATTTTTGTTGTGAATGCAATTCATGGGCGGTTTATGAAAGTGTCTGCGGAAAACCGGCCCTTCGGCCTTATTTTTCGCACTCCGTGCAGCTTTCATGCTTCGCTGTGAGTCACGGCTCATGGCGGTTTATATGATTACCGTTTCCGGATATCTGTTATAAAAATATTTATCCGGAATACACTGTTTTTTGGAAAAAACCCCAACCTCATCAATAAGGAATAAATCATGCCGACGGATACAGAAAAGGAATATCTGATCAGGGCCCTGGAAGTATTCAAACGCAAAATTCTGGTAATATCAACGGACTTCAGCATTTTGGCAGTTAACGGCCATTTTAATGGTATGCAGGAAAAAGAGATCGTGGGTGCAAAATGCTACGAAGTTCTTTATAACCTTTCTTTCCCCTGCGAAGGCTGTCCTGCGGAAGAAGTCAAGCTCATTGGAAAACCGGTTGCCATTTCCAGGCAGACACAGTATACGGGGCTGAAAAATCCTTCCTGCAAATATTCTTATCCCATCTGCTCGGAAAAAAATATGGAAGCCATTGTGATACTGGATTTTGAAATTCCGACCCTGGAAGGTCTGGAAGAACAGCTCCGTTATTCCAATGCATTTCTTAAAAATCTTATTCTGAGCGCGGTTGACGGCATCATTGCCGCGGACAGACAGGGAAAAATCCTCATGTTCAATGAGGCCGCCAGTGAAATCTGCGGTTATCATGAAAATGAGGCCGTCAATCATATCAATATCCGGGAAATATACACGGAAAAAGATGCTGCCTATGATATTATGGCAAAGCTCCGTGAAAATAACGGGAAACTCGAGGCATACAAGGTGGATGTGCGGCATAAAGACGGAACCCCGATTCCCATCAGTCTCAACGCGGCCATTATATATGAAGGGAAAGAAGAAGTTGCGACCATCGGTTTTTTTCATGATATGCGGGAAAAAATCCGGATGAAAAAAGAACTGGAAAAGACACAGATACAACTCCTGCAGGCCGAAAAAATGGCATCTTTGGGCAAACTGGCAGCAGGTGTGGCCCATCAGATTAATAATCCTCTGGGCGGCATTATTCTTTTTGCCAAACTCATGATGGAAGAATATGATCTGCCCGAAACGGCCATAGAGGACCTGCAGCGCATTCTGCGGGATGCCCAGCGATGCAGTGATACGGTAAAAGAGCTGCTGGAATTTGCCCGTCAGCCCCGCCAGAATATCCGTCTCAACGATATGAACACTGCCCTGTCCCGCACCCTTTTTCTGCTGGAAAATCAGACTCTTTTTCATAATATTGAAATCATCAAGGACTTTTCGGAAGATCTGCCCGGCATTCCCGCCGATATTCGGCAGATAAACCACCTGTTTATGAATATTATCCTGAATGCGGCAGAAGCCATGGAAGGAAAAGGGAAACTGACAGTAAAAACCCGTTTCTGTGCGGGAAATGAATTTATCTGTATTGAAATTGCGGATACCGGGCCGGGTATTCCGGATGAAGTGCTTTCCCATATTTTTGAACCTTTTTTCACCACCAAAGAAGCCGGAAAAGGAACCGGTCTGGGGCTCAGCCTTGTTTACGGGATTGTGGAAAATCACGGCGGCAGAATCACAGCCAGAAGCAAACCGGGGGAAGGAACCGCATTTCTCATTGAACTGCCGGTAAATCCGAAACATTTCAAAGGGGAAAAAGATGAAAGATAATAACAATAAGGGTGCCACACGCGTACTGGTTGTGGATGACGAACAGGATATTCGGGAAGGTTCCCAGCGGATTATCAAAAGGATGGGCTGTGATGTCTCCACGGCTTCCCGCGGAGATACCGCTCTGGAAATTCTGGAAAAAGAGCATTTCGGAATTATGCTGCTGGATCTGAAAATGCCGGGAATTGACGGCATGGAAGTGCTGCGGCAGGTGAAAGAAAAATATCCGGAAATACTGGTAATTATCATTACCGGTTTTGCCACGGTGGAAACCGCCATCGAAGCCATGAAACAGGGGGCCTATGATTTTATCCCCAAACCCTTTGAACCGGATCATCTGCGCATTGTGGTGGGCCGCGCACGGGAAAGGATGCGTCTGCGGTGGGAAGCCGAAGCCATGGCAAAGGACCGGGAGCGGACCCTTACCTATCTGCATACGGAAAAAAGCCGTATCCGCACCATTGTGGAATCACTGCCTTACGGGGTTATGGTGACGGATTCCCAAGGCAGGGTCGGTCTGATGAATCCGGCCTTTCTCCATCATTTCGGCCTGCCCGAAGACGCGGGGCTGGGCGATTTCATAGGAAAATATGTCAGGGACGAAGGATTCTGTAAACTGGTGCAGGATATTTCCGCAGGAAAATATGCGGAATCCGACAGTATTCCGGGCTATGAAATGGAACTGCCTGACGGAAAATTTCTCATGGCCCGCGGCAAACCCGTAACCGGGGAAGACGGAAGCTGCCTGGGGGCCGCCGTCAATATTGCGGATATTACGGGTCTGAAAGAGCTGGATCGGGTCAAATCCGAATTTGTGGCCAAAGTATCCCATGAGCTGCGCTCCCCCCTCTCGACCATTCATGAGCAGCTGGCAATGGTCATCAAAGATATGGTGGAAGACAGCAGCAGGGAAGACCGGGAGGATCATTATATTCTTTCCCGTGCAAAAGAAAAAACCCAGGGAATGATTTCTCTTATCGGAGACCTGCTGGATCTTTCCCGCATTGAAGCCGGTGTGGCTTTTCAGCAGGCCAAAAGCATCAGTATTGAAGATATGCTCAAAAACATTGCGGATTTTATGCAGGCGCGGGCCAAAGGCAAAAAACAGGATTTGGAATTCGAGCCGCCCTCCTCACCGCTGCCCCTGTTTACGGCGGATCCGGTGGCCCTGGAAAGTATTTTCGGCAATCTGGTGTCAAATGCTGTCAATTATACCCCCGAAGGCGGAAGCATCCGCGTAAAAGCAGAATGTGACGGGGAGAATATATATGTGAGGGTGGAAGACAGCGGTTTCGGCATTGCGGAAAAAAATCTGGAAAAAATATTTGAACGTTTTTACCGGGAAAAAAACGACAATACCCGTTTCATTACCGGAACCGGACTGGGACTGCCCATTGTAAAAAACCTGACCGAAGAGCTGGGGGGCAGTGTTGCCGTCAAAAGCCAGACAGGCAAAGGCAGCTGTTTTACGGTCCGGCTGCCGGTGCAGAAACCGCAGGAATAGAAGGCAGGGCGGGTGAAGTTTTCGCCGCAGAGCCGGGAAAACAGAACAGCCCGGATTGAATGCAGGAACAGAAGGCAGGGCGGGTGAAATTTTTGTCTGTCCCGCCGTTTTTACAAAATCGCGGGTTGTGCTGCGCTCTGCCCGCCCTACAATCTCATACAGATCAGGATCAGGGATATGAAAAAAAATCCGTTACAGCAAATCAGAAACATCGGCATTATCGCGCATATTGATGCAGGAAAAACGACTGTCAGTGAACGCATCCTCTATTATACCGGTAAATCCCATAAAATCGGTGAAGTCCACGACGGGGAGGCCGTGATGGACTGGATGACCGATGAACAGGAAAGAGGCATCACCATCACCTCCGCAGTAACCACCTGCCAGTGGAAAGACAGTCAGATTCAGATTATTGATACGCCCGGACATGTGGATTTTACCATAGAAGTGGAACGCTCCCTGCGGGTGCTGGACGGAGCGGTGGGTGTTTTCTGCGCGGTCGGCGGTGTGGAGCCCCAGTCGGAAACGGTCTGGCGGCAGGCTGATAAATACAAAGTGCCGAAAATGGCTTTTGTGAACAAACTGGACCGCATCGGCGCGGATTTTTTCCATACCGTGGAAATGATGAAAGAACGGCTCCGGGCCAATCCCCTGATCATTCAGCTGCCCTGCGGTTCAGAGGACCGCTTTTCCGGCATCATCGATCTGATCCGCATGAAGGAAATTCTGTGGGAGGGGGATGACAAAGGCGCGACATATTCTGAGCGGGATATTTCCCCGCAGTACCAGGAGCAGGCCGAAGAATACCGGGAAAAAATGCTGGAAACCCTGGCAGAAAACGATGATGAAATCATGGAACACTATCTGTCCGAAAAAGCCATTTCCGAAGAACAGATACTGGATGCTGTCCGCAGGACCGTCATTGCCCTGCGGCTGGTGCCGGTTCTATGCGGCTCTGCCCTGCGCAACAAAGGAATTCAGCCCCTGCTGGATGCCATTGTCCGCTTTTTGCCCAGCCCCCTGGAGGTCCCGCCCATCCGGGGAACAGACCCGGTCACACAGGAAGTCATTGAATGCTATCCCAGAGACAATGATCCCCTGGCTGCCCTCATTTTCAAGGTTTCCATGATAGAAGGACGGAAACTGTCTTTTGTCCGTGTTTACAGCGGACGGCTCAAATCCGGGGAGGATGTTTATAATCCCTTCCTGGGGAAAAAAGAAAAAATTTCGCGCATCCTCCGTATGCATGCCAACAAAAGGGAACGACTGGATATGATCGGCCCGGGCGGCATTGCGGGTGTGGTGGGACTGAAAAATTCCGGAACCGGTGAAACACTGTGCTCCGCGGAAAACCCCCTGCTGCTGGAAAGGATAGATTTCTACGAACCGGTCATTTCCATGGCCATTGAGCCCAAAACCCATTCGGATCAGGAAAAACTGGAACAGGTAATGTCCAAATTTCTGGAAGAAGACCCCACCCTCCGGGTACGCACCGATGAGGAAACCGGCCAGACCATTCTTTCGGGCATGGGGGAGCTGCATCTGGAAATCATTATCAGCCGTATGCAGCGGGAGTTTTCCACCCATGTCAATGTGGGCAAACCCCAGGTGGTGTACCGGGAAACCATCGGAAAAGAGGCGGAAGCCGCGGTGGTATTTGATAAGGAAGTGGCCGGGCAGCAGCATTTCGGTGAAGTGCATCTGAAAATGATCCCCCTGCGCCGCGGCAGCGGAAACCGTTTCCGCTCTGAAGTGAACGCGGAAATGATTCCGGATTCCTTTATTCCCGCAGTGGAAGCCGGGGTGACAGAATCATTGGAAAGCGGTTCCCTGATGGGTTATCCTGTGGTGGATACAGAAGTTGTTCTTACGGGAGGTTCTTTCCGGGAATCCCAGGGAAGCGAGCTGGCCTACCGGGTCAGCGCATCCATGGCCTGCAAAGAGGCCATGGGCAAAGGAGAACCTTTTCTGCTCGATCCCATTATGAAAGTGGAAATATTTGTTCCCGAGGCTTTTGTGGGGGACGTTATCGGAGACATTAGCTCCCGCTGCGGAAAAATCGGGGCCATTGAAGCCCAGCGGGGACTTCAGGTTATCCGGGCAATGGTCCCCCTGGCAAAAATGTTCGGTTATTCCACCTCCCTGCGCTCCGCCACCCAGGGAAGAGGGACATTCACCATGCATTTTTCCCATTTTGATCAAAGCGGATGAACCTGTAAAAAATCAGATTATTGAAAAATTGCTGTCAGTAAAGTGTCTTCTCCCGTATTTACTGCTTAACATTCTGACTTCTTAGACTCAATGCCGTTTCCTTAAGCAGAAAATCCCCCTCCCCCGGCCCCTCCCTCAGAGGGAGTCTTAAGGCAGCCAGTACGGAAAGACCGCCTCACAGGTCTCAGTCCGGAAGAAAATCCCTAACGCCTTCAGCCCGGAAATGAATTTCCGGGCTGAATTCTTTCAAACCTGCTGAAGCCCATGTATCTTACTGACGGATTCCCGATATTTCCTGCAACTTAATAATGGCATCTTTTATGGTAATCCTGTTAATGATAATACATGATTTTCTTTGCAGCCTGTGCTGTCCAATGATCTTTTGGACTGTATGTTTCCGGATCCGAATACATCCAATATGTCTGAGTTTTAAAGGGTTTGAAAGGGTTTGAAAGGGTTTGAAAGGCGCAGCAGCCTGTCCATTTGACCAATGGTTAAGAATATCCTGATTCCATTCAAATATATCAATGCGGTAACAGATAGTATTTCGGCATATTTTTTCATAACTGTAATCCTTTATGATTGGTTTCAATTGCTTTCCCGATAAATCTCCCGGCTAAAATCCCTGCCGCTTTTGACGGGTCTGCCTTCGGACACGGTATAACCTTTCTGTAAAACCGCCCTCTTCTTCAAAAGCCTTTGCCTGCGCCGCTATCTGCCGGTCAAGCAGGGCAGAGGCAACCGCAATTAAGGCCAAAGCTGCGTTTGCTGCAATTTCACGGTAAGTGATTTTGGTTTTGTTGGACGGAGTGGACATTGTGGACCGGGTGGATACTGATGATCTCGCAGAACCACTCTGTCCATTTAGTCCACTTTGTCCACTCAGTCCACCAAGTGCCCGGCGGCCCCTGTCATGCACATCTTTCACCCATGCGGAAACCTCATCAACTGTTTTCAGTCTTCGGTCAATCAGTTCCACGCGGCGGGGGTCGTTTCTGTCCCACAGGGGCAGGCCCCTGTGGCGCAGAAAATCTTCATAATCCAGTTTCAGTTCTTCCAGGCTGGCCCGTGCCACATTGGTCAGTTTCAGTTCTGTTTTTTTGGAGGTTCCGGCTGCCATGCTGCCTTCGGCTATGTTCTGCACACCGGAACGGGCTGCCTGAACCATCTGGTCTTTGGTGCGGCTGAACCTGTCAACGTAACGGGTGCAGAACCGGACGGTAATATCATACACCAGTTGGGCCACCTGAAAACTCTTCAGGTTTCGGTATCCGCCGTGCTTTGGAATTAAAGATTCCGTTTTCATATCATTCCATGTGGTTCCAAACTTTCAGTTTGGACTCCTTTCAGGCAGACGGTGCAACTGCACAGTCATCATTTGAATCACAGATCAGGGCAAAAAAATAGGCAAATTCACTGTCCGCTGCGAACCGCACGCACATACCGGCTGTCGTACTTATGGCCGTCGTAGTCACAACTTCCGGATATGAAATCTACATACCACGCATTGTACATACTACTGGCGTAGGTAGTGGAAGACCAATAACTGGACTGTCCGAAAAAGGGCTGGCCCGGTTCGGGGCAGGGAATCTGCTTTGTGCTGTCATCACGGTCTGATCTTTCCTTTTTCTGCACCGACTGTGGAATCAAGATTAATATCCATAATCATCCCCCTTCCGGGTTTTGTCATTCCTGCCACCCTGTAACAGCATTTTCGGTCAGATATTTCAGTTCATTATCTTTTTCATATACTTCCGAATACAATTCTGCTGATGCGATAATCTGATTCTGCTCAAATGATTTCTGAAAATGTTCAAGAGTCGCCCGAACCATTTCACTTTTATTTTTAAATCCGAAAATTCTGTATTTTTCCAGAAAACCGGCCTGCTGATTCTCAATGGTGAATTTTGCCTGCAGCATATCCGCCTCCTTTTTTTTCATATATCCGATTCCTTACAACGCGTCAATCCGTTTGAAAATAATATTACTCCGCCCCCTCCCCCACCACCTCCGTAAATCCCGGATCATCCAGTATGGTATAAAGGGAAGGGATCACAATTAAAATCAGAAACGTGGAGGCCATAAGTCCGAAGACGATGCTGACGGCCGGGGGGATGAAAATCTGGGCCTGCAGGCTCTTTTCCGCGAGCAGGGGCAGGAGTCCGCGATGGTTTCAAAGAAGGAAAATCCTTGCAATCATCTGTAAAAAATCTTATTTTTAACTGATGAAAGAAAAAAACGGAACAGAAATCCGCCAGACTATTTCCTATGATCATACTGAAATAAATGGAAATAACAGAATTGATCCGGAAGATGTAATCTACGTCCTGCGTCATATTGCAGATGAATAAAGCGCAGCGTGGGCAGTTCATTGGCAAGGCATTTGAAACATATGGAAAACGAATTACTTTTTAAAATTCTGACTCCCTTAGACTTTCATGTCCGCATTACCCATTCATACTGGAAGCTGATTGTCACGCTTAAACATCCTGTGATGGCAGATCGTGAATCCGATGTAAAAAAACTGCTTGCTGATCCTGATGAAATCATGCGAAGCAAAAGTGATCCGGATGTGTACCTGTTTTACAGAAGGGAAGATTTCAGGCGGTGGGTATGTGCTGTGGTGAAAAGGTTAAACAGTGAGGGCTTTCTGATTACAGCATATCCTGCGGATAAAATCAAAGAAGGAGAGCGCATATGGAACAGATAAAGATATTTCACGATAAAACCGGAAACACACTTACTGTCTGGTTCGGAAATCCCGGAGATGAATATATATGTGAAGAAACAGGGGATGAGGTAATCCTGATGAAAGACAGGTCAGGAAAGGTCATCGGATTTGAGAAACTGAATTTTTCAATTGCAGATTCCGAAGATATGAAAGTTGCATTTGAAGCAGTAGCGGCATAATGTATTGCATGGCGACTGGTTCACAGGGCGATTCAGCGTCCTTTGCACATTGAGCTTTGGCTTTTATGCCACACTCCTGAAAAAGTGTCTGCGAAAAACCGGCCCTTCGGCCTTTATTTTCGCACTCCGTTCACTGTTTACTCCTCCTCCATCACCTCCGTAAACCCCAGATCATCCAAAATGGTATAAAGGGAAGGGATCACAATTAAAATCAGAAACGTGGAGGCCATCAGCCCGAAGACGATGCTGACGGCCAGGGGGATGAGGATCTGGGCCTGCAGGCTCTTTTCGGCCAATAAAGGCAGGAGTCCGGCTATGGTTGTCAAAGATGTGAGCAGCACGGCCCGGAATCTTTCCCGGCTGGCGTGCCGGGCCGCATCGGGTACTTTCTGCCCTTCCCTTCTGCGGATTTTGATGAATTCCACCAGGAGGATGGAGTCATTGACCACGATTCCGGCCAGGGACACGGCCCCCATCATGCTGGGCATAGAGAGGTCCAGGCCCATGAGGATGTGTCCCCATATCACACCGATGAAGGCAAAGGGAATGGCCACCATGACCACCAGGGGTTCCTGATAGGTGCGGAACTGGAAACTGAGGAGCACGAAGATGCCGATCATGCCCATGAGAAATCCCCGGCGCAGACTTCCCCCGGTTTTGGCCGATTCTTTGGCTTCGCCTTCCAGGGAGGTGCGGATTTCCGGGTATTTTTCCGCAAATCCCGGCATGAATTCCTTCTGCATTTTTTTCATGATTTCATTGCTGTTGGCGATGCGGCTGTCTATATCTGCCTGTATGGTCACGGTGCGGAGTCCGTTGACAGAGGCGATTCTGGCGTATCCCCGGTCCGCTGTCAGTTCGGCCACGGCCTCCAGGGGGGCCTGTCTGCCGTCCGGCAGGGTGACGTAGAAACTGCTGAGATCGGACAGACTGTCCTTGTCCTCATCCCGCAGGCGCACGTCAATTTCATAGGATTCCGCTCCCACCTGGATTTCCCCCGCGGTTTTGCCGTAATACGCGCTGCGCAGCTGATCCGCGACCATCCCCGCGTTCACGCCCCTTCCCAGCGAGCCTTCCCGCATCCGGATGCGGATTTCCGGTTTGCCGGGCCGCAGGTCATCGGAGATGTCAAATACGCCTTTGAACTGCCTCAGCCAGCCCTGCATTTCCAAAGCGGCCTGTTTCAGTTCCTCCATATCCCGACCCTGCAGACGGATGTCTATGGGCCTTCCGGCCGGGCCGATAACCGGTTCCGTGAATTTCAGGGAAATGATATCCGGCAGGGGCCCGGTCAGTTCCCGCCAGCGGTTGATAATATCATCCACCCGTGCATTCCGCTGTTCCGCTTTGAGCAGATCCGCTGTGATTGTGGCCACATGGGGACCGGATTCATACGCGTCCGCATTGACATTGAACTGCACGGAAACATTCTGAATCAGATGCCTTCCCCCCGGCTGCCGGGGCATGAATTCCTTATCGGTTTCAGCAAGGGCCCGGCTCAGCCGGGTTACCACGGCTTCGGTACGGTGCAGGGGGGTTCCCTGGGGCAGAAGAATACGGGCCTGTATCACATCGCCGTCAATATCCGGAAAGGGTTTGAACTTGAGTTTTCCCGCGGCCAGCATCCCCGCGGACAGGATAAAGGCCGCCAGGGTGAGACCGAAAATCAGATAACGCCAGCGCACGGCCCGATCCACAGCCCGGCCCAGAAAATCCTCCCTCAGTTTTTCAATAAAGGCATTAAACCGCCGCCGGAATTTACTTCTCTGAGAGGGATCATAATGATGCAGGGAATGGGCCAGATGATTGGGCAGTATCCAGAAGGCTTCAATAAGACTGACGGAAAGTACAAGGATCAGCACCACCGGCATCACTTTGAGTACCCTGCCCATATTTCCTTCCAGAAAAGAAATCGGACCGAATACGCAGATTGTGGTGATAAAGGAGGAAATCACTCCGTTTTTCACTTCCCCCACACCTTCCACCACGGCATTGAGGGCGGTTTTGCCTTTGTCCAGATGGCTGGCCACATTTTCCGCAATGACAATGGCATCATCCATGAGCAGCCCCAGGCCGATGAGCAGGCCCACCATGGTCAGCATATTCAGGGAGTAATCCATATGGGGCATAAAGAAAAACGCGCCCAGAAAAGACACGGGCAGTCCCATGATCACCCAGAAGGAAAGACGGAAATTGAAAAACAGCCACATGGTGAAAAAAACCAGCAGCAGTCCCTGCCATCCGTTTTTTCCCAGCATCTGCAGACGGTCCCGCACAATGGAGGAACTGTCCTGGGTCAGTTCCAGACGGATGCCCGGAGGCGCGGTCTTTTTCTCTTTTTCCACAAAAATGTTTACCGCCTCATAGATATCCAGGGTATCTTCGGATTTTGTTTTGGAGATTTGCAGCAGACCGGCCCGCTGCCCGTCAAAAAGAAATTTTTCCTCATCTGCTTCAAAAATATCTCGGATTTCCGCCACATCCCCCAGGCGGATATCCGCGCCCCGGTCACTTCCCACCACAATCAGATCTTCAAATTCCGCAGGGGTCCGCCGTTCATCACTGAAACGGATGAGAATATCCTGTTCCCGGGTTTCAATACTGCCCGAAGGAAGGTCCGTACTCTGCCGGGAAATCACATCCGCAATCTGCGACATGGAAATGCCGTACTGCATGAGGATTTCCGCAGGAATCTGAATGCGGATCTGCCGGTCGGAAAAACCTCTGATATCCACAAGGGAAATTCCGGCTTCCAGTTTCAGGCGGTCTTTAATATCTTCGCAGTATGCCTTGAGATCGGTCACGGACATGGGGCCGCTCACGGCCAGCGCGACCACATTGTCCGTGCGGTTGAGTTCCTTAATTACCGGGTCTTCGCACTGTTCCGGAAAGTCGGAAACGGCCTCCACTTCGGTTTTGATGTCTTCCAGAAAGCCGCGGATATCCCCGCCCTCCTCCATTTCCGCGACCACAATGCCCACGTTTTCCCTGGCTTCGGACGTGACTTCAGCCACATAACTGACACCGTCCACCGCATCCTCAATGCGGCGGCAAACAGCCTCTTCCACATCTTCGGCACCCGCGCCCGGATAAATCACCCGGATTTCCACCTTTTTTTCGGAAAAATCCGGAAAGGTCTCCCGCCGCAGGGATGAAATACTGACAAGTCCCATGACAGCAAAAATAATCATGAGCAGATTGGCGGCAGTGGGATGTTTTGCAAAAAAGCGGATCATGGCCGGGCCTCCCTTTCCGCTTCTGGAGGATTTTTCTGCCCGGATTCCCCATGGCTTCCCGGAATCGGAACCGGTTCCGACCTTACTTCCCCATTCATCCGGGAGCGCATTTCCTCTGCCAGGCTTTTATCTTCCACGGCTTCCAGCAGCATTCCCTCAATGGCCGGAACAAGATCCGACACCAGCAGCCATTCACCCGCCTTCAGTCCTTCTTTGCAAACCACATAATCATCCTGATAAAAATCCGGGATCACCGCGCGCCGTTCCAGGCGTTTTTCCGCGTTCATGACAAAAACATGACCATCCCGCAGTGCGGAACGGGGAATGACCATCTTTTCCGCAAGGGGTTTTCCGCTGATTTCCACCTCGCAGAACATATTGCGGGCCAGGGGGGGACGCTCCCCCATAATGATCTGTTCATAGGGTTTGTCCACCACAACAATAATCCCCATCGTGCGGGTACGGGGATCAATGGTCGCGTCGGTTCTGGCAAAATCCGCATCCCATTCGGCCCTCAGGCTGCCGGACTGCACCCGGACTTTGACCTTCAGGTCGAAAAATTCCCTGACTTTTTCCATATTCAGGAATCCCGGTTCCACCCCACTGCCTTTTGCAGAGCGGACGATCCGGGCCATTTTTTCCATGGGAATCTGTGCGGCGATTTCCGCAGTGGCCGTACCGTCCGCGGAGCCGACGGCCTGACCTTTCTGCACAAACTGCCCGATTTCGGCTTTGGTTTCCGTAATGCGGCAGTGGAAAGGGGCCGGAAGCACGGTATAATCCAGATCCAGTTCTGCCTGTTCCTGTTTTGCCCGGTTCAGGGCCAGCTCGGCTTCCAGGGTTTTGCGGGTGGAGGGGAGCAGATTCAGGCTGTTTTCCAGTTCCTGCACCCGTGCGGACTGGTTATGGTATTCAATCTGTGCCTGATCCAGCTGAGTCCGGGAAATGGAGTTGGAAGCAATGGCCGTGCGGTAGCGATGCAGATTTTTTTCTTTCAGTCCCAGGGATTTGCGCTCAATTTCCAGGGAAACACTGAGGTTTTTCTCCTTTACCTTCAGTTCAGCCAGCCGGGCCTTGTTATTTTCAATACCGGCTTCCATCTGAACCGCGGCCAGACGGTATTCCGCGGGATCAATTTTCAGCACCTCCTCCCCTTTTTGGATAAATCCCCCTTTTTTAAAAGCCGGATGCACTGCCAGAATCCTTCCGCTGACCTGGGGGACGATCTGCCAGACCTGGCCGGGTTCCGCATAACCGTAACCGCTGATCCGGGGAACCACATCTGTCATTTCTGTTTTTATCACCCGTACCGGACGGGCCTTTTCCACTGCCGGTCGCTGCTCCGGGCCTTTGCGGCTGCGGACCATTGCTGCCACCGCAATCACCGCAAGAATGACCGGGAGGAAAAGGATAAGACGTTTCCATTTTTTTTCCTTTTGGCTGCTCATAATTCACAATTCATCATCGGTTAGTGTCGGGTAGTGGTTTGTCAGGGGTAAACTGACGGGTTGCAGGCCCTGAATTTTTCTGGCGGGGATAACACTTTTCCGTCAGTTTTTTCATTTCCAGTCTGTCAATCCGTATTTTTCCATAATTTTATCCAATTCACCTGATTTTCGTAATTCACGAATCCCTTTTGTAAATATTTCTGCATATTTCAGCCCTTTTTCATTTTGATAGAATACCGGATATACATTGACTTCGTTTGTAACAGGCAAATCAAGAAATCCTGTTATCTGTTTCACGGCTTTGTTTCCGGCTTTGTATTCTTTGGCAAGCAGATATTCCGTGTTGCTGATATTGGCAATCCAAAGGTCAATCCGCCCGTTCAGCAATTTGATTATATTTCTGCTCTCCGGTGATTCTCCGGTCATTGCCTGCACATAGGGTCTGCTGCCTTCTGCCAGATATTTACTGATATCCTTATCACAGTAATTCCAGCCTTTCACACATCCGACTTTCAGATTTTTCAGGGATTCTATGCCTTCATATTTCCATGTATTTACAGGAAAAGAATCTTTTATTGCATAAAATCTGTGGGTGTAACGGGCGATTTCCTCTTCGGGGAATACAGCAATTCCTTTTTTGACGGGATGGACTTTCATTCCGATCATGCCGTCAATATGAGGGGGCTGATCATTAAAACTGTGCAGGGCTCTCAGCCAGGGAACTATCTGAAATTCCGTTTCATATCCATATTTCTGAAATATGGTTTCAAGAATGTCCTGTACAAATCCCTTATCTCCTCCGTCTGTTTCAGAACGGCATGAATAGGGACAGTCTTCTTCAACAAGAATGGTAACTTTTTCCGCATGGCCGGTACCCGCTGCCATAAGCAGAATAACTGCCATAAATGATAATGCTGTTTTTATCCGGTGTACCATTTTCATATTATCTCCTTTCAATCTGTGAATGAAGGGTCAGACCAATCCCGAAGGTCTGGCATGATCCGCTGTGCAGGACAAAAAAATAACATATTTTATATTATTGGCTTTTATATGAAACTCTGCACGAAATATTATTAAAATCAGCCACGAATGGCACGAATCTGCACGAATCGCACAAACCGTGATTCGTGTAATTTTATATCATTGGCTTTTATATGAAACTCTGCACGAAATATTATTAAAATCAGCCACGAATGGCACGAATCTGCACGAATCGCACAAACCGTAATTTGTGTAATTCGTGTAATTCGTGGCTGTAATATTAGATCTTTGACTCGTTCCCAGGCTCTGCCTCAATGCCGTTAAGTTAAGGATTTTTTGGAGTGCCAAACTGAAAGTTTGGCAGTATTTTCTGAATTATTTCAATGTCCCAAACTTTCAGTTCGGGACTCCTCCGCCCTTAACTTAATGCCATTGAGGCGGAGCCTGGGAACGAGTTGAAATCAGCCACGAATGACACGAATCTGCACGAATCGCACAAACCGTAATTCGTGTAATTCGTGGCTGTAATATTACATCTTCTGAGAGCGTGTTTGAAAAATAAGCTCTCAGAAAAATACGGACTGCCAAACTTTCAGTTTGGCACTCCTTTGATATTATTTTTTTCGGAAATCACCTAAAACCAGAATTCCGGGTATTTGCGTGTTTTGGGAATATTGTTTATCAAAAGAGCGACCAGCAGCATAATCAATGCACCTGCGCCGACCGGCATTATCACATAGAAATATCCGAGATTGTGAATCTGGTCGGAACCGATGACCGCAATCAGCGCGGTTGCTCCTCCGGGAGGATGAAGGGTTTTGGTTGCATGCATGGCTGCGATGGCCGTGGCAACTCCCACAGCACAGGCCAGCCACATATGGCTGTAAAAAAACTGGTAGGAAGCAACCCCTATCATTGCGGAAATCAGATGACCGCCGACAAAATTTCTCGGCTGCGCGAGCGGACTTCTTACAGCTCCGTAAATCAGCACAGCCGAGGCTCCGAAAGAACCGATAATCATGAGCAGGTCTGTTTCGGTCAGTATATTGTAATGAATAAATGCAACCGCCGCAATTCCAACAAATGCGCCGATCCATGACCAGAATATCTCTGTAAAACCGACAAAGGGCGGACTTTTTGCGTCCCCCTTCATTTTTTTAAAATATTCCATAATTCTGTCCTTATGTCAATATCCGATAGAGCAGGATGAAGTTACAATATCGCTTCTTGTTATAATTCCGACAAGTCTGTTTTCCTGACGGACTACCGGCACCCTGTTGATATTCTTTTCCGTCAGTATGCCGGATATTTCAAAAGCAGTGGCATCTTCTGTCACCGTCACCACCGGGCTGCTCATAATATTTTCCGCTTTCTGCCTGCGGATGGGAAGTGCAAGACAGCCTTTGTTCTGTAAACACTGCGCGATAATCGTCATGAAAGTTCCGGTCTTTTTCACCCCCATATGAATCAGGAAATCCTTTTCAGAGATCATGCCGCAGATTCTTCCTTCCGCATCTGCCACCGGAACGCCGGAAATTCCGTTTTCAGAAAGAATCTCAGCCACTTCTTCAAGAGATGAATCCGGTTTTACCGAAATGACCTCAGAGCTCATTATATCCCGTGCTTTGAGAGAGTGTTTTATGCGATGAAGGGCCTGGTTGTAGGCAAGAAGATAAACTTCTTTAAAATCCCGTGTGGTTATATCCAGATATCCGGGGATGTTCTTCATGGCATCCAGAATATCCTCATCTGACAAATCTATGGGACATGTTTGCGTATCCATTGTTTCCTCCTGAAAAAATCAGACATTATCGGAAATAAAGTTGGGCATTTTTTAACCCCGGAGGGGTGTCAGATACCAGCCCGGCATTTTAATGCCGGGACATGGTGAACTAATACATCCAAGTCCCGTGGGGACGGCAGAAAAATAAGAATATTCAGTAAGTTCTGCCGTCCCTACGGGACTGATTCAGATATGGAATCCCGATCCCGGCAGTAAACTGCCGGGCTATTTTCTGCTGTCCCTACGGGACATAAAACAGATTTTAAAACAAAATTGTTCAGTTCCGATAAAGTCTATTGATGATGGTGGGTCAAATCTGTTGATTTTTCACCCTCCCCCTGCCCCCAATGCTGTTGCCTTAAGAAAAAAATCCCCCTCCCCTGGTGGGAGGGTTAGGGGAGGGGGAGATAACAGTTTGTAATCAAATGCCGTTTTCACCCTCCCCCTGCCCCTCCCTCAAGGGCGGGGAATCTGTTTTTTTGTATTGTCATCCGATTTGGACCACTGCCAAAATCAGATAAATATAATTCGTGCAATTCGTGTGATTCGTGGCCTGAATTTGGACCACTATCAAAATCAGATAAATATAATTCGTGCAATTCGTGTGATTCGTGGCCCAAATAAACTCTTTTTCAGAAAAGGCACTCACACAGCACCACAGTAATATTGTCTTCCCCTCCGGCATCCAGGGCCGAAGCGATTAAGGATTCGGCTTTGCTTTCCATATGGCTTTCCATATTCAGAATACAGGATACGGTTTCACTGCTGATATATTTGTGCAGCCCGTCCGAAACAAGAACCAGCAGGTCTTTTGCCTGTATTTTTATATGACCTGTTTCCGGTTCGCAGTATCCGCACCCGACAAACTGATCCATGACATGCCTTGAATAATGCTCCGGAATTTCTTCCAAAGCAATCAGCCCCTCTTCCAGAAGAAAACGGGACAGGGTCTGGTCTTTGCTGATCTGCATGAGTCTGCGCTTTCTGAAAAGATACAGGCGGCTGTCTCCGGCATGAACCCAGTACGCAATTTTTTCTTTGAGCAGCACACAGATCAGGGTGCTTCCCATTGCTTCCAGATCAGCGTCGGCCTCTGCCTGTTTTCTCACAGCCGAATCCGTATCTTTGAGCAGGCGGACAAGAAAGGACTGTTCTTTGCCTTTTTCAATGCAGTCTATGGCCGAAAGCCTGCCCCGGATGATTTCAGCCGCATAATCCCCGGCCACATCGCCGCCCAGCCCGTCGGCAACGGCCATCAGCAGGGAACGGTCGGACAGTTGTTTTATCAGATACCTGTCTTCATTTATTTTTTTCACTTTTCCGATATGGGTTGTCCCGAAAATATTCACATGGTCCGCATGAAAATACGTTTCCCCCTGATCCTGAACCTGCTTATAAAATTCACAGTCTTTACAGGAATGCCGTTTTTCCGCAAATTTTCCCTGAACCTTTTTGTTGCAGAATGTGCCTGCAATGAGCCAGCAGATTCTTCCGCCGTTTCTGCCGGAATTGAATCCGTCAAAAACATTGGCCGCGGCCGCAGGACATACGCCGGATTCATCCGTGTTTTTTCCGCCCGGTTCTCTGCCGCATTTCATATATTCCCAGCAGTTTATCCCTATCTGTGTCATGCCGTGCCTTCTGTATCCTGAAAATATGCGATTTTCAGTTCCGCGCCCGCTGCCTTTACCCTGACACGGAAATCCTCCAGTATCCGGCTGAGTTCCTGCTGCTGTTCCTCACGGTAAATCAGCAGCAGATTGCTCATTTTCTGTTTTGGCAGAGACAGATTTTTTTCATCCCTTTTTTTTACCAGAAACCGAAGTTCCGCGAGTGCCTCCTGCACGCTGCTGTATCTCTGCTCCGGACTGCAGCGGCCGCATTTCATGACAAAGCGGCACAAAGCCTCCGGCAGATCCGCTGTTATTTCAGAAGGATCAGGAATATCACTGCTTAAATTCTTTCTCATTAACTGCCATGAATCCGTATCCGGAAAAGGCAGTCGGCCCGTCAGCATTTCATAGGCCGTGACACCCAAAGAATAAATATCACTGCGGCAGTCGGCCGCTTCTCCCTCAATCTGTTCGGGAGACATATAGGGCAAAGCCCCGCCGAAAATAAAATCATCCGTGCCGATGGGGCAGGCAATTCCGAAATCCAGTATTTTCACACAGTCCCCTGTCTGCACAAAAAGATTCAGGGGATTGATATCCCGGTGAAGAATGCCCTGCTCATGCGCGTACTCCAGCCCCAGGCAGATCTGAAAGAGAAAATCCGCAGCCAGCAGCGGAGGGATGGTTTTCAGATGTATAATCATATTTTTCAGGGACTGGCCTTCCAGATATTCCATGATGATAAACACGGTTTTAAACCGCTCTTCAATATCATAGACCCGGATAATATTCCGGTGATTCAGTTTTGCCACAATTTTGGCTTCATTGCAGAAGGTTCTGTAAAATTCGCTGTTCATCACCATGTCATGTCGCATCATTTTGATGGCCACCGGCATATGCAGGCCCGGATGGATTCCTTTATAAACAATGCTGTATCCCCCGGTTCCGATGATATCCGTGGCAATATATTTCCCGATCTGCCGGTCAGCCACCGGTCTTTTGGAATCAAAACGGTGGGCAACAATTTCTGTGAGAAAGGTCATTAATTCGGGGTTCTGTTTTGAAATATCATCAATATCCGCATTCCGGATTACCCATACATCCATTTCTGTTTCCGCTTCTGCATGGGCGTGCCGGGGTTCTCCTGTGAGAATGGCCGTAATCCCCACAATATCGCCTTCCCCCCGATGTCCGGCCGGAAACAGTTCCCCGTTTTTTTCCACAATGATAAGACAGGTTCCGCTTTCAATCAGATAGGCTTCCTCTGCACTTTCTCCCTGGGTAATGAAGCGTTCACCTGCTTTGAAATGCCTGCCGGTCAGCTGTTTCAGAAAGGAAGGGTCGGAATTTTCGGAAATGAATTTTAAAAATCTGCTCTGGGAACCGCTTTTTCCCTGTTCTTTTCTGACCTGTCTGTAAAATTCACAGTGGATACAGGATTTCCGCTTTTCGGCAAAGGTTCCCTGAACTTTTCCGCCGCAGAAGGTTCCCCCCACGGCCCAGCAGATTCTTCCCCCGTTTTTCCCGCGGTTGAGTCCGTCAAAGGAAGTATCCTGCGCGGCCGGGCATACACCGAATTCGGCAGCATTTTTACCGCCCGGTTCTCTGCCGCATTTCATATATTCCCAGCAGTTGCTTTTTTTGGATGTCATATGAAGACCCGCTGTGTTTTGAAAAAAACAGGATGTTTCCCCATGAGAATATTTGGGAGATATGCTATTATTCAGAAGAGTTAATTTACAGCCACGAATGACACGAATTATGGTTTGCGGAATTCGTGCAGATTCGTGTCATTCGTGGCTGATGTAAATAACATTAGGGTGGTGGGTCAAATCCGTTGATCCTTAATCCGGGATTCAGATATCCGCAGATACAGTGCCCCGTAGAGACAGGGCATGCCCTGTCTCTGCTGCTGCAATCTGAATTCTGTTTCATCAACAGGTTTGACCCACTATAGTGTTTAAGATAATTATTTTGGGGTAGGTCGGGGTGAACGAAGTGAACCCCAACATGCTGAATCTGTTGGGGTTCGTTCCTCACCCCAACCTACAGGAAACCCCAAAAAATTTTTTCTTAAACACTATACGGTTTATGAACCGGCCAAAAGCCTGTTTTGTCTGTTGAAAATGAATCCCTCACAAATTACTATTTACCGGCCATCATTGCCGCAATATCCGCTTCTGCTTCTCCAATAAGTTTAATGTCAAAGTTTTCCACAAGAACTTTGAGTACGCCAGGGGATACAAAACCCGGAAG
>JAABRU010000127.1 GCA_011390755.1 Desulfobacteraceae bacterium
GAACACGGAAGTTAAGCTCCGCAGCGCCGATGGTACTGCACGGGCAGCTGTGTGGGAGAGTAGGACACTGCCGGGAAATTTTTATAAAAGACCCGTCCGCAAAAATGCGGACGGGTTTTTTATTGCCTGATTTTCGCCTTTCCCCTGACCCGGGGGAAAGGCCCTCATCGTTATGCACAGGGTCCGTAACTGTCTGATTTTAAAAGCATGGATAAAAGCAGGAAACCTGCCCCCGGCTGTTTTCTGAATCCGTAACTGACTGAAAGCAGAGGGTCTGAGAGAATCTGAAAATCAGTCCGGGAAGATGTGTATAACGATGAGGGGAAAGGCCTCCGGAAAGGGCAGCGGGCAAATCCGCTGATGATACCGGCGGGGAAAAGTGTCCGGTGTCACAGGAATTCCGGCTCCCGGATTCTGAATCCGGATTTCCGGACTCCTTAGCCCGCATTATTCATACATTCCGGCACTCGCCCGAAAATAAGACAAATGCGCAATAGCGGCTTTCCCCCCGGTTTTCAGCCGAAAACTTATGATTCGGAGATTTGTTCAGGTTTATGAATAATACAGGTTAGGTGATTTCTGAAAAAGATAATACCGGAGGAGTGCCGGACGGAAAGTCCGGCAGTGTCCGGCGGATGACAGTCCGCTCAAATACTTTCCGTCTGTGACTCCTTCAGAGACGGTACATTCATATTCGGAAATCGCCTTAAGACTCCCCTCCCCGGGGGACAGTGCTGCTGACACAAGAAAAATTCAGATTGCTGGATCGCAAAGAGCGAAATGCGGATTATATCAATAGTGGTTTGTCAAGGTTAAACTGACGGGTAAGAGGCTTATCCGAAAACCTGTCTTCCGGTATTCTGAACCCCTGTTTTCACCGGTTCCCAAAATCGGTTTCGGAGGTTTTCGGATAGCTTCTAAGTGGGCTGTCAGATATATTTCTGCACACTCAGAAAAGCTGCGGAGGAGTGCCAAACTGAAAGTTTGGCAGGCTTCCAAACTTTCAGTTTGGACTCCCCGGTCAGGACTTTTTAAAAGGGTAAAAAATTTATTTGACAATCCAGTAAGTAACACCCTGAAATTTTGTTGAGGCGTATTGCATACGACCCGGATCTGCCTGGCGGGCGTATGCAATTCGTCCCTACAGATAATGTCACCCGTCATTTTAACGTTGACAGTGTAATACCTGAATTGAGCGATTCTCAGACCTGAAAGTGATTTTCGGCCGGAAATATCAGGGGCTCAGCAGCTTCCGGCTCTTCACCCGCCGGGTGAAAAGCGTAAAACAGGCAAAGTTCCGCTTACCGGACATTCAGCCGGTTTCTCTGAAAAAAACCGCTCAATTCAGGTAATAGTTCGTAAAAAAAATTCGCTTTTAATAATTTCAGAAGGTTATAAATCCATGCCTGAAAATTCTTATTTAATGATTTCCTAAGGTACATTTTTGCAGCCCGGAAACCAGAAAAAATTACCGAGCTGTTGTCAAATACAGGTGCAATGAAAGAAAAGAGCTGAATCAGCAAGTGCCCGACAATAAGATATCGGAATCCGGGCTTCCGGAAGCACCGCTAAGCAAGCCGATGGGAAAGGAAATCTGCATCTGCAGAACGGACATGATAATGCAGTCAATGATTTGCTTCCTCTCCGATTTGCCGGGAAGGGACATCCTGCGGGCAGGTTCAGATCACCGCCTTCCCCAAAAGGAGTCTTTAAAAACCTGTTTCATTCCCCGCGAATCATTTTCCGGAGGGCCTGCTGCAGCCTGCGTGTTACGGGACCTGGCCTGCCGTCTCCTACCTGCTGCTCATTGATACGGACAACCGGCATGACTTCGGTTGTGGTCCCCAGCAGCATACACTCATCAGCATTTTGCAGATGACTTTCCTGTATGGGATACAGGGATACGGGGATATTCATTTCCGGGCAGAGTTTCAATACAAGCTGCCGGGTGATGCCCGGAAGAATATAATGGCTTTCAGGACAGGTATGCAGGGTTCCTTTGAAAACGGCTGCAAAGCTGGAGTGGGACCCTTCTGTGACGGCCCCGTCCCGGATAAAAACGGCCTCTTTTGCACCGGCTTCTTTTGCCTGCTGACATGCCATGACATTGGGCAGCAGGGAGGTGCTTTTGATATCGCACCGCAGCCAGCGGTTATCCGGAAGCAGAATGACGGAGGTTCCCTGTTTCCATTCTTCTTCCGGCGGATCAAAAGGACTCGCCGCAGCATATACACTGACGGGCGTATTTTCTGCCGGAAAAAAATGTTTCCGCGGTGCAGCACCGCGGCTAATCTGTATGTACACGGTGGCGATTTTCTGATCCAGATGGTTTTCATGGATCAGTTTGTCAGCCACATTCCGCAGCACTTTCAGCTCAGGGTCTCTGATACGCAGTTCTTTCAGGCTGCGGCGCAGGCGTTCAAAATGGGCTCCGGCCCGGAAAAGCCTGCCTTTGTAGGACAGAATCACTTCATATACACCGTCTCCGAAAACAAAACCTCTGTCATCGGGTGAGATACGGACTTCGTCTTTATTTCTGATTTTTCCGTTGAAATATACAAGCATAGAATGTTTCCTTATTCAGCAGAATTACACAACCCATACGGTTATATCCGAAGTATTTTCCAGAACCCGCAACGCAATGCTTCCCATTGCAAAATCACGGTCGCAGGTGGGCGGCTGCCGTCCGAAAACAATGGTGCCGCAATCACTTTCCCGGGCCTCTTTCATAATATCCTTATCGGGTCTTCCGCTGCCGTCCCGGATTTTTTCCCGGATATTTTCTTCGGGAATGCCGGCATCAATGAGAATTTCCCGGGATTTTTTCATAAAGGGGCCTATTTTTTCCCCGGATTCATCGGACCACATGGCCCGGATGCGGGGAATACCGGAAAGCAGGGCCTTGGGTACAAAACTGTCCAGGGCCTGTTTGCTGTGGAAAAGCGTAATTTTCCGGTCGGTTCCTCTGAGCATAAAACCGGCATGATCCGCAGCACGGTATCCTCTGTCCGTCATATCCACGGGGATCAGCACATTTTCTGCCATCGGGGTTCCTTTCATGACCCAGACCGGGCAGGTATGACAGCATTCCAGCAGTTTCATTGTCACCTGCCCCATAAAAAATCCTTCCAGTTTGGTCAGCCCGCGGCTGTGCAGCAGTATGGCATCCGCACGCTCATTTTCAGCCCACATACAGATATCCTGGGCAATTCCCAGTTTTTCCCCATGCCGGATTTCTTTAATGCTTTCTTCCGCATAGCCCTGCGTCAGTAAAAGATTTTTGCCCTGTTCCAGTACCTCCCCTGCAATACGGTCATTTTCCTCTCTGACTGCTTTGAATTCTTTGGCAATTTCCACATCCTTCATCCGGTTTTCCACCAGAAAAGGGGGCAGAGAGGGCATAATGTAAAGCAATGCCACCTGAAGCGGATGCCCGGAACCGAAAAGTTTATCCAGGTAGTGAACGGATTGAAGGGATTTGCCGGTCCCGTCCAGCGGAATGACCACCATTTTTGAAATATTGTCACCCATTTTCTGTCTCCAGTTCTTTAGTACAGGAGCACACTGTAAAAACAGTGCGGTCCCGTATCAGTTTGTTTCCAGTTTTCTTTTTTCATCTTTTCTGGCCAGACGGATGATATCCGGAATGTCCGAAATAAGGGCCACTGCTCCGTCCCCCATGATGGTAGCCCCGGAAATTCCTTCCGCATTCCGGTAGTTCCGATCCAGGGATTTGATAACGGTCTGTATATTTCCGATAATTTCATCCACAACAATGCCGATGCGGTATTCATCGGACTGCACCACAGCAATGTGTTCACTTTCTGTTTTTCTGCCGGGGATGCCGTAAATATCGCAAAGACGCACAAAAGGAATAATTTCTTCCCGCAGGCGGATAAGATCCCGGCCGCGGCCTGTTGTAATCATATCTTCTGACAGTTCCAGGCATTCGAGCACCTGTGCCAGGGGAAGCACAAAGAAACTGCCGCCCGCATCCACCAGAAGTCCGTCTATAATGGCCAGAGTAAGGGGGAGAGTAAGGCTGAACCGGGTATAACTGCCTTTTTTGCTGCTGATGCGGACAGTGCCTCCCAGGGATTCGATTTCCCGTTTGACCACATCCAGACCCACTCCCCGGCCGGATACACTGGTTACAGACTTTGCTGTGGAGAAACCGGGTGTGAACACCAGAGAAAAAATTTCCTCCTGGGAAAGGGATTCATTTTCTCCGATCAGACCTTTTTCCAGTGCCTTATGCCGTATTTTGTCGGCATCCATGCCCATTCCGTCATCTTCAATGGTAATCAGCACGTTGGGCCCCCGGTGTGCGGCCGATATGCGGATGGTGCCGCTGCGATTTTTCCCGTATTTTTCTCTGATTTCCGGTTTCCGGATACCGTGATCTATGCTGTTGCGGATGAGATGCACCAGGGGATCGCTCATGCGCTCAATAACGGTTTTGTCCAGCTCGGTGTCCCCGCCTTCTGTGACCAGCTCGATTTCTTTTTCCAGTTCCAGACAGAGATCCCTGACCAGACGGCGGAATCGTCCGAAAATGGTTCCGATGGGCAGCATCCGCATATCCAGCGCGCAGTCCCGCAGGTCCCGTGTCAGGCGTTCCAGGTTTTCAGTGACATTCTGAAGCTGCCCCCGAATCTGTTCGAGCATTTCCGCTGCATTGTCATTTTCTGATTCCTCATAATCCTCTGCAATGGAAGAAATGCGCGCCAGACCGGCTTCGGTAATGACCAGTTCCCCGACCAGATTGATAAGGTGATCCAGGCGGGAGGATCTTACCCGGATACTGCTTTCCGGAGCTGTGCCGCTTTTCCGTTTTTCATAAATCTGCTGTTCTGTCAGTGCCGCATATACTTTGTCCTGTGAAACAATTCCGGCTTCCACCAGCAGTTCTCCGATCTGTCTCTGATGCGGTTTCAGCACCCGGTTGATATCTTCCGGTCTGGCATCTCCCCGTTCCACCAGAATATCCCCCAGGCGGGGTACCAGAACAGGGCCAGATTCCGCGGATTCCTTTGAGATTTCTTTGATGCTGATCCGGCTTTCTTCTTCCACAAAGACAAAAATATCCCGGATGATGTCGGGTTTCTCTTCGCAGGTCAGCAGTATATCCCAGCAGAAATAGCAGTGCTCCGGATGCAGATCGTCCAGGGGGGGGACAGCATCGCTGTGTGCAATAACACGGCATTCGCCCATTTCCCGCAATTCATCCAGCAGTATGGCGGGTTCGTTTCCGGTCTGAATAATCCCGGCATGGGGCTGAAAACGGATGCGCCAGATTCTGTCTGTTTTTCTTATTTCCTCCTTTGCTTCTTCATCATCCCTGTCAGTAAAATCTTCCCGCATTTTTTCGGGTAACAGCTGATACAGTTCCTGTATCAGTCTGTTACTGACAGTGCTGTCTGTCTCACAGTCCCCGTCGGATGCATCCAGCAGGGCCTTGATATGATCCCGTGAGACCAGAATCAGATTGATGAACCTGTTGCTGACCGCAATATCCCCGCTGCGGATATGATCCAGGATCGTTTCCACATGGTGGGTAAAGGCGGATATTTCATCAAAGCCGAACATGGCTCCGGAACCTTTGATGGTGTGAACAGAACGGAATAAGCGGTCTATGCTTTCCCGATCCTGCGGATTCTGTTCCAAATCCAGAACTGTGGTTTCAATGTCGCCCAGCAGTTCTTCCGCTTCCTGCCGGTATATTTCAATGGGACTGCCTGATTCACTCATAGGATCATGCTTATCTGTTTTTTTTTACTTTTTTACAGTTTCCTGTGCCTCATCCGTTTTTGTGTAAGGGATTTTTCCGATAAAGGTCTGTCCGTCCCGGCAATCCCGCATATATTCTCCGGCATGGCCTCTGCCCTCTGTTTCAGATGCAGCGCTTTCGCTGGTATTTTTTTCTGATGCAGGATCTTTTTCCATAAGGGGGTCGGCTGCAGATTCTGTTTTTTCAGCATCTTTCCGGTCTGCATTATGCATTCGCGGCTTTTCTGCTTTGTTTTTTTCGGATACTTTGAAAAATGACGCGGCAGTCAGCAGTTTTTCGGCCTGGTCCAGAAAAGATCGGCTGGTGGCGGCCATTTCTTCGGTAGATACCGCATTATGCTGGATAATCTGATCCAGCTGCTGAATGGATTTATTCACCTGCACAATACCGTCTGCCTGTTCTTCACCGGATGTACTGATTTCCTGAATCAGATCCGCTGTTTTCTGAATACCGGACACCATTTCTTCCAGCAGGTGAAAAGCCTGTTCGGCCAGTCCCAGATTGGAAGTGGAAAGGGAACCGATTTCCCCGGCGGCTTTCTGGCTTTTTTCTGCCAGTTTGCGCACTTCCGCTGCCACCACGGCAAAACCTTTTCCGTGCCCGCCTGCCCGCGCGGCTTCGATGGCCGCGTTGAGTGCCAGCATATTGGTCTGCCGGGCAATTTCCTCGATGATCCGGATTTTCTCGGAAATATTTTTCATGGCGGTCACGGTTTCCCGAATGGCTTTTTTTCCCTCCAAAGTATTCCGGGCTGTACCCGCAGCTATTTTTGCCGTTTCTTTTGCATTATCGGCATTCTGGCTGACGATGCTGCTCATTTCCTCCATGGAGCCGGAAATTTCCTCAATGCTGGCGGCCTGATGAGAAATCCCCGTGGAAATCTGATCCGCACTGCTGCTCATCTGACTGCTGCCTTCGGCCACATTGCGGGCGGCTTGCTGCACATCCTCGGAGAAACGGCTGAGATTGCTTATCATTACATTGATATTGTTTCGGATTTCATCAAAATCCCCTTTGTATTCCTGGCGGATGATTTCGGGAATATCGCCTTCGGATATACGCCGGATATAATCCGCTGCCATATTCAGGGGATTGATCACTGCATCCAGGGTGCGGTTCACGCCCCGGATAATCCGGGCATATTCTCCGCCGAAACGGCTGTCATCACCCCGTGCATCCAGACGGCCTTCGCGTACCGCATCGGTAATACTGTAAATATCGCCCACAATCATCCGCACTGTTTCCACCATTTTTGCCAAAGACTTGCCCAGTATATCCTTGTCCGAAAGAATCGTGACCTTTGCAGAAAGATTGCCTTCCGCGATTTTTCCGGCCACGGATACCGTTTCCCGGAGATTATAAATCAGCGTATTGATATTGTTTTTAATTTCGTTAAAATCCCCTTTGTATTCCTGACGGATTTCTTCAGGGAAATCTCCCGTGGATATTTTTTCAATATAAGCGGCGGCCACATGCAGGGGGCCGATGACAGCGTCCAGAGTCTGATTGATCCCTCCGATGATTTCGGCATAATCCCCTTCAAAACGGCCGGTATTGCCGCGGATATTCAGTCTGCCCTCGGATACGGATGCCATCAGCATCCGGATTTCGCCGATAATATTCCGGATATTGCCGAGCATCAGCTCCAGGGATTTCCCCAGTATATCTTTTTCCGAAAGAATACTGACCGGAGCGGATAAATCGCCCGCGGCAATCTTTTCGGCCACACGGACAGCCCCGCTCAGGTTGGAAATCAGGGTATTCAGATTATTGCGGATTTGATTGAAATCCCCTTTGAAATCCGCTGCAACGGGCTCGGGAATGTCGCCCTGGGAAATCCGGTCTATGTATGCGGCCGTTGTGTTGAAAGGAATGACAAAGGATTCTATCACATTATTGACTCCCAGAATCAGTTCGGCCCATCCGCCCTGGAATACGGCCGCATTGCCCCGGACAGTGAGACGGCCCTCCCGGACAGCACGGGTCAGTCTCCCGGTTTCCTGCAGAACATCCTGTATATTGTTTTTCATTTCCATCACGGCCAGTGCCATAATGGCCACTTCATCTTTTAACACTGCCGCGGGAATTTCCCTGAAAAAAACTTCCCGGTCCGCATCCGGGGAATCGGAAAAATTGCCTTCGGAGACATTCCGGATAAAATTCATAACCCGTTTCAAAGGCCTGAGAACAATAAAACGGATGAGCAGAATCAGGAGCACGACCGTAATAATGTCCAGCACCAGCACCTGCACCATGATATTACGCAAAGAGCGTTCCAGTTCTTTTTCCAGAAATTTTTTGGTAATAAAGACATGGATTTGCCACAGCACAATGTCCATTTCCCCGGCGGGGCGGGTTTCGCTGATAAACTCTCCTTCCGGCAGAAATGCTGAAGCGGGAACTATTTCCCCTTTTTCATTTTTCACAAAGCCCGTTTCAATTTTTTCATTATTCTCAACAAATACACCTGCAATCAGGTCCGAAGCCATTTCCGCAGTAATAACATTTTTGACCCCCTCGCTGTCATAATCAAAAAGCGGTTTTTTCAGACTGATGGCCATGCGGTCTGCGGCCAGATTCAGTTTTTCTTTCAATGCCTTATGCAGACGTACAGAAGTGCTGTGCTGCTGGTACCAGCCGAAAACCGTCAGACTGAGGGTCAGAACCAGTACAAGACTCAGGCATATTTTCCATAACATGCTGAACTTATATATTATTAAATTCATTTCCGGTATTCCCGTCCCATTGTTTTCAAAATCATTTTTCTCCATGCCGGGAATGTTTTTGTTCTCCTGATGGTTGGGAGTCATTCCGCTTTTTTCTCCATTATGCCGGATTTCCGATCATTGTGTTTTTTCAGCCTCCCTGTCTGCGGAATCGGTGTTCCGGGAGTTTTCCGCTTCTTTCCGGAAATTTTTCCGCATGTCTTCCGGCACCCGGAAGAAGGCTGCGGAGCGGAGCAGGTATTCGGCCTGGGAGGAAAAATCCCGGGCACCCGCTGCCATTTCTTCCGCGGCGGCAGCATTTTTCTGTATAATCTGATCCAGCTGCTGTACGGCCCGGTTTACCTGCCCGATACCTTCGGCCTGTTCCGCGCCGGATGCACTGATTTCCTGTATCAGTTCTGCGGTTTTCCGGATGCCGGAAACTGTTTCCTCCAGAATTTTTCCTGCATTTTCAGATATTTCCAGGCTGGAAAAGGAGAGGGCATTGATGGATTTGGCGGATTTCCGGCTTTTTTCCGCCAGTTTCCGTACCTCCGCAGCCACCACCCCGAATCCCCTGCCGTGTTCCCCGGCCCTTGCGGCCTCTATGGCCGCATTCAGAGCCAGCATATTGGTCTGCCGGGCAATATCCTCAATAATCCGGATTTTTTCACTGATTTTCTTCATGGCTGTGACGGTTTCATTCACGACCTGACTGCCTTTCCCGGCTCCGGTGACGGTTTTGGCTGCAATTGCGGCTGTTTCTCCGGAATTCCGGGCATTCTGGTTCACCTGCCTGCTCATTTCCTCCATGGAAACCGAAATTTCCTCAATACCCGCGGCCTGATGGGCAATTCCTGCACAAATCTGCTCCGCACTGCTGTTCATCTGACGGCTGCCTTCGGCCACATTGCGGGCGGCTTTCTGCACATCCAGGGAAAAAGATATGAGATTTGTTATCATTGTATTGATATTTTTCCGGATTTCATCAAAATCCCCCTGGTATTCCTGACGGATGATTTCGGGAATATCCCCTTCGGATATGTGCCGGATATAATCCGCCGCCATATTCAGGGGATTGACCATTGCATCCAGTGTGCCGTTGACCTCCCGGATAATCCGGGCGTATTCCCCCCGGAATTTTGTCTCATCCCCTCTCGCATCCGGTTTTCCTTTTCGTACCGCATCGGTGAGACAGTGAATCTCATCGGCTATGTTTTTTACATTTTCCACCATTTTTTTCAAGGATTTTCCCAGCATATCCTTATCCGAAAATATTTTTACCTCCGCAGACAGATCCCCGTCCGCCACTTTTTCCGCAATCTGTACCGAGCGTCTGTGGTTGGCAATGAGCATATTCAGATTTTCTTTAATTTTATTAAAATGTCCCGGATATTCCTCCTGTATGAGTTCCGGAAAATCCCCTATGGAAATTCTTTCCATATATTCAATACTGATATTCAGGGGACCGATAACGGTATCCAGACTGCGGTTGATCCCCGCAAGGATCCGCCGGTAATCCCCCCCGAATTTTTCCGCATTTCCCCGTACCGTGAGATTTCCTGCGGCCGCATTTTCCGTAAGCCGGAGGGTTTCAGCAGTCAGACCGTTGACAACATTAATGCATCTGTTCAGATTATTTTTGATTTCGTTGAAATCCCCTTTGAATTCCCGGGTAATTTTTTCCGGAATACTGCCGGAGGAAATTTTTTCAATATAGGAGGCCGTCATGCTGAAAGGGGAAACAAAGGCTTCAATGAGTGCGTTCACCCCGCAGATCAGTTCATGCCAGCAACCGCTGAAAACGTCGGCATCCCCCCGGCAGTCCAGTCTGCCGTCCCGGATGCTGCGGGTCAGTCCGTTCATATTTTCCGATATTTCGTTTAAACGCCGGATCATTACCTGCATGGCCTTCATCAGCCGGTCGTTTTCCGAACGGATCATGACATCCGCCTTCAGATTTCCCCGTGCAATTTCTTCTGCGATACAGGTGGTATCTTCGGCACTCCGGATCAGGCAGTTCAGGTTGTCCCGCACCCGGTTGAATTCACCCTTATAGTTTTGGGTAATTTTTTCAGGTATATCCCCACAGGATAATCTCTGAATATAATAAATCATCTGCCGGATGGGATCTTTGATGGAATATGCGGTAAAAAAGCCCAAAGCGGCAACGGGCAGAATAAGAATAAAAATAAGAAAATTGAATCCGACCGTCCCGTTGATCCGGCTGATTAGCAGCTGAAGGGATTCACTGGTTCTGCTGCCCAGTGATTTATCTGTTTTTTCCATCACGGACAGCAGTTTTTCTTTTTCTTCCTGCAGATGATTCATGCGGATACGCAGTTCCGCAGCGGTTTCATGAAAGGTTCTGATTTTCTCTTTATACTGTCCGATCATTCGGAGCAGTGTTTCCCCTATCCCGGCAATTTCAGGTCTGGATGCGGTCAGGGTCCGGAATCTCAGATGCAGATCATCTGCCAGAAGCAGAACAGGATGCTCTTCTTTTTTCCGGGGCTGTTCAAAATGTCTCAGACCCGCCTTCATGAATTCAATACGAAGCAGATGAAGAGATTCCCGGTATCCCGAAACCAGTATGCTCAGCTGCTCTATGCCGACGGTATCTTCCCCGGTCATCATCATTTCGATCATCAGCCGGGCGATTGTTTCATCCAGATGTCTGAGGGCATCTCCCATATTTTTTTCAGATTCTTCAATATCCCGGCGGGAAAGATTCACTGCTTTGCACTGCTGCAGCCATTTTTCTGTTTTCTGCCGGAAATTCCTGAGGGGGGCGCGGAGATTCTGATCCCCGGTTTTGGAAAGCAGTATTTCCGTCTGATGCAGAAGACTGTCTCCTCCTTTCTCCAGAATTTCCTCATTTCCGTAAAAAGTGCTGCGGATGAGATTCATATCCGACAGATTCCGTGCCAGATCCCGGCTGAATTCCGAATTTTCGATAATCCGGGCAGTCTCTTTGCTGAATACATCACTCAGGGTTTTTTTGATATGCTGAAAGGAAAAGATGACCATCGCTGTAATCACCAAAAATGCAATGCAGAGAAGACTGTTGATCAGCAGCAGCTGACGGGTGATATTGTTTTGGAAAAAAGATGATATGTTTTTTATCATTATCCCCCCGGAATTTTTTTCAAACAGGGAATTTCTCCGGAAAACATTCCGCAGCTTTCCGGAGAACAGAAACGGTACGGGGTGCAATTCAAGACTGCTGGTGACGGACTGCAGTCAGCATCTGCCAATACCGGAATAATAAATAATAGGTGGTGGGTCAAATCCGTTGATCCGAATATTCCCCTCCCCCGGCGGGAGGGGGATAGCAACTGTCTGAATTTATGCTCCTTTTTCACCCTCCCCCTGCCCCTCCCTCAGGGGAGGGGAGTCTTAAGGAAACGGCATTGACTGTATTATTCCGTTTTTACCAGCTGGGCTCCGCGCAGTACTTCCGGTCTGGGTGTTATATCCATCTCTTTCATCACACTGATATTGATCATGCGTTTTCCGTTCCGGTTCCGGATCACCGGAATTTCGGAAACCGGGGTTCCCTCCATGGCCTTCAGCAGCATTTTTGCGGCCTCTGCCCCCTGTTCCTGACCGGTCCGGATAACCGAACACAGGGCACCGGTTTTTAGCACCTGCTCTTCCGTTCCCACAACCATTTTGCCAAAGGCTTCTGCCACAGGGGGAACCGCCTCTTTGTCCGGCATGGCACCGGCACCGTCATCTTTCAGTCCTGTCAGAGTGGACAGCAGCAGCAGATCGCACTGCTGGCTGAGTTCAGCGGCCATGGCTTTGGCTTCTTTGATGGTTTCGGGCATTCTGTATCCCACGAATTTTGCGGAATAGGTTTCCTGTTCCTTTTCAATCTGTTTAAGAATAATTTCCCCTACCGGACTTTTTTTAATCATATAGGCAAAGGTTTTTACGGAGGGATCAAACTGCTTTGCAAAGGCTATCATTTCTTTAAAATGATGCCGTTCCAGAATGCCGGAAATATGGGCAGCGGGATAGCCGTATTTTTCCGCTTCCGCATTCACCCCGCAAAACATGACAGGGACTGTCACCCTGTCTTTCAGATAGGGAAGCACAAACATGGATTGTCCGTTGTCATCGCCGACAATCACGCCGTGGGGCTGAAATTCCTGATACAGTGCAAAGGCCGCTTCCGCTTTTTGGGGGCCTTTTTCCGGACTGCTTTTGGTATCCATATAAAAATACCGGATTTCACAACGGTCTTTCAGTATTTTCTCTATTCCCTCATTGATTTCCCGCACCCAGGGCATGGTTTCCTCATAACTTTGAACCACCAGCACTTTGTACTGTGCGGCAAAAACATGCAGGGGCAATAAAGCGCTGATACAGATGATTGCCCTCACCATCAGCCGGAACAGATTTTTCTTTTGCATACGTCTACTCCTTTCTGAAAAAAACCGTTAGTGATTTTCGGATATGAATGTACCGTCCCGGAGTCACAAACTGAAAGTCTGTGACCGGACTGTCATTTGCCGGACACTGCCAAACTTTCAGTTCGGCACTCCTTTGGTATCATCTTTTCCGGAAATCACCGTAATCCGTTAAAGTTTCCCGCCACTGTCTTTTACTATGAATAAAATTCATTTATTATACTGATGCATAGCATGATCCTTTGCCGATGTAAACGGGATAATGGGAAAGGGAAGCGTCTTTTGGAAACCCAATCCGGGACAAAAGGGAAGCATTGCGGATGTACTGAGGCTGCTCAGGGGGCAAATATCTGTTTCACTTCCGGTGTATAGGAACCGTCTTTTTCATAGATCAGCAGGGGGGAGCGGATTTTCATCCCCGGTTTTCCGCCCCGGATGCCTTCTGCAATCAGGAGTTTGGCTTCGCTGTGCCGTCTGGAATAGACCGGCCGCAGCCATTTGGGTTCCAAATCCGCAGCCTGCATCTGTGAAAGCAGTTCTGCCATGCGCTCTGCCGGATAGATGATGAGGAAACGGCCCGAAATCTGCAGTATCCGCCGGGCAGCACCGGTTACATCCGCGAGTCCGGCCATAATCTCGTGCCGGGCAATGGCCTGCTGGCTGCGGGGATTCAGACGGCCGGAACTGATTTTACGGTACGGGGGATTGCTGATAACCAGATCCGCGGGTCCGGAAATTTTTTGCAGATCCGGTTTTTTCATATCCGCCTGAAAAATATGAACCCGATCCTCCATTTTGTTTTCCCGGATATTGTTTCGGGCAATTTCTGCCAGTTCCGGCTGAATTTCCACTCCGTACACGGTGATATCCGGGTGGCGGAATGCCAGCAGAAGCGGAATAATGCCGCAGCCGCTTCCCAGGTCCAGCACTTTTTCCCCTTTCCGCAGCTGGGCATGGGCCGCCAGCAGCACAGCATCTATGGAAAAACGGTAGCCTTTGCGCTGCTGTTTCAGACGGACGGCCCCTGCAAAAAAAGTATCCGATGTCAGTGCATCCATGTCTTATATATCCCCGATTTTGAAACGGATATCCTCCACCAGATTTTTTTCCAGAGCCCGGTTGATTTTTTCCATTACATCCTGTTTTAAATACTGCAGCTGATGCACCCATGCCGAAGCCGAAACATGGACAATGAGCAGAGAACCTTTAAAAGCAGCGGGCCGGGTGTTTTCGGCAATGGCAGGGCCTACGGCACTGTCCCAGCATTTCCAGACCCGGGTGAGTTCCTGATCGGATTCTGTGCGGTATACGGCAACCGTTTCGGAAAGAATATCGGCTATGTGCAAAAATGATTTCTGATTTTTTCTCTGCAAATTATTCATCCCCGTCCGGAACCGGTTTCCCGGACTGTTTTTCAGATTCATCCCCGGATGGGGTCCCAAACTGCTCCAGGGCCTCTCCCACACCTGCTGTTATGGGAATAATGGTGTCAAAACCGGCAATTTCAAAAACTTCTTTTACATATTCCTGCAGGGTGCAGAGAATCAGTTTTCCACGGGAAGGTTTCAGGTCTTTTGTGGCTTTGAGGATTACGCGCAGCCCCGCGCTGGAAATATAGCCCAGTGTCTCGCAGTCCATTATCAGTTTCACAAATCCTTTTTCTATGGCGTGATATACCCGTGTTTCAAACTCCGGGGATGTTTTGGAATCCAAACGTCCTGCGATACGGAAAATATATGCCCCGTTTTTTTCCTCTTCGATAATCTCCATAATAAATTCAGACTCCCGGTTTATCGTGTTTCAGAAAATATTTTTTGGGTTTTCTGCAGGCCGGGGTGAAAAACGGACCCCGGCAGATTCCGTATGCCGGGGTTCACTGCGTTCACCCCCGGCCCTGTCCAAAACAATTATCCTAAACACTGTCAGCAGATCGAAAAGTTTCCCCCGGATACGGTTTTACGGCTGTCCCGGAGTGCGGAAACTGTATTTCTGCACCGCCGCATCTCCCGGCTGACCCGTGCAGAAATACAGTTTCCGCACTCCTCCGGAAACTTTTCGATCTACTGACTGTATGTATTTTCTGCTGCGGATTTCCGGAATTCACCGCCGCGCCCTTCTGCTTCCCCTTTTTTTCTGACCTGCTTCCGGAGCATCAGAATATTTCTGCCTTTTTCCCGGCGGTAATCCACTTCATCCATCATATTCCGCACCAGGTGAATTCCCAGCCCCCCCACCGATCTTTTTTCCAAAGGGCATTGGGTGTCGGGGCAGTTCACCGGCAGCGGATTGAAGGGAATCCCGCCGTCTTCGATACAAATGTGCAGTATATCATCAGACAATGAGATACGGAAGTGAATTTTATGTTCTTTTCCATCCCGGAAACCGTTATGGACGATATTGGAAAATATTTCGTCCAGGGCCAGATTCATCTGAAAGAGGCACCTGTCTGTGATATCCGTCTGCCAGGCGAGGGATTCCAGATGGTTCCGAAGTGTATCCAGTTCGGACAGATCGTTTTTTAATACAAAATCAATTCTGATTGCCATTTCCGCACACATTTGTACAGCAAAATTGATGAATCGGTAAAAAGTCAGATTCCCAAAAATTGCTGTAAATAAAATCAGACTGTTAAAGTGTATCAAAACCTGATTTTCGGACTTTTTACGAGATCATCAAAATTATTTTTCTGAAAGTCTATATCAGGCTGACTCCCAGTTCTTTCATATATTTTTCATCTTTCTGCGCATGACGCATCAGAAACTGCTCTTCCCAAAAGTTGACCCGTTCCACCACTGTCCGCATGACTTTGGGCATGAGTTCCGGATACTGCTGCAAAGCCCGGCTGATTTTATCCCGCTGCATGACCAGACAGCTGAGATTGCTGAAGGCTTTCAGGGAATAAAGCCGCGGAATATTTCCCAGCAGGGCCATTGTCCCGATAAAATCTTCCGGGCCGTAGTCCCGGATTTCCTGCTCCCTTCCTTCCATATTCCGGTACAGACGGGCGGTGCCGGAAATGATATAAAAAGCCCGTCCCTCATCTTCCCCCTGGCGGAAGAGAAAATCCCCCGGTTTGTAGTATTCTTTGCTGCAAAGATATGCGAATACCTTGACGGTTTCAAGCGGAAGTTTTGAAAAAAAATACAGCTGCCGCAGAATGTTCAGGTGTTCTTTGTATTCACAGTTTCCGAAACTTTCATTTTTTCCCGTAGACAAGTTCATAAAAAACCCCTTTCTCTTCCATAAGTTCCCGGTAAGTGCCCATCTCGGCAATTTTACCGGACTTCATCACCGCAATCCGGTCATAATTTTTCACAATATCCAGACGGTGGGCAACCGAAATCACCGTGCTTTTGCCCTTCCATTTCTGCTCCATGAGTTTCTGTATGCGGGACTGTGAATTATTGTCCAAAGCAGAAGTGGCCTCATCCAGAATCATGATTTTCGGGGATTTCAGAAAAATACGGGCCAGGGCCAGTTTCTGCCGCTGACCGCCGGATAATTTATCCCCTTTGCTGCCGACCCGGAACTGCATTCCGATTTTCAGCACGGTTTCCAGCAGATCTTCTTCAATGAGCAGGCGGACAATGCTCTGGTCAATTTTTTCCCCGGCCCGGGACGCGCTGCTTTTGATTTTTCCGAATAAAATATTATGCAGAATACTCTGGGAAGAAATATAACGGCCCGGATCATAGAAAAGAATCAGCCCCGGGTAGTCTTTTGTGATTTTATCCCGGAACAAAGCCCGTCCTTCCAGAATCAGGTGTTCAAAAATTTCCGGCAGCGCAGCTGTTTTATGCCGTCCCGGTGAAAAACGCAGGGCAGCCTGTATCAGCAGTTTTTTTTCACTGTCAGACAGTTCGTGAAGGCGTTTTTTCTTCAACCGCTCTGCCAGCACTTTATAATCTTCCAGCTCTTCGGCAGTAATGGGACTTTGCTCAAAAAAAACAGCTTCGGGCGGAAGATTCCCCAGGATATCCACGGTCTGCCGACAGAGTTCCGCGCCCAGACTCAGAAAGGGACGGGTCAGATCTGCCCGGTCAAGAAATTGCAGAAAATATTTGTTTCCGGCCAGACTGTCTCCGGCAAAACCGGGATTTTCCGTGGTTCCGAAAACAATGTTTTCTGCAATATCCGAATAGTAAAGATAGGTGTCTTCTCTGAAAAACTCAACATAGTCTGCCAGAAAATCTTCGTATTCCCTGCGGAAATTTTCCCGTATCCGGATAATGCGATCCATCAGTTCCCCATACTTCTGATTTTCCAGAATCATATTCAGCCCGAAACGGAGGACATCCGCAAACAGACCCACCTGCTGCAGCGTGGAAATCATATCGTCCAGCGAAGGCATGTCTTCCTCTTTCTTTACGGCAGCACAGGAATACAGCAGATTGTCCTCAATGCTGCCGTCAAAAATAAAAGAGGTCTGGGAGACAAAACCGATATTGCTGCTAATGTCTTTTTTACTCAGTTCGCTGACTTCATGCCCCCCGATGCGGACGGACCCCAGACTGTATTTGTATAACTGTCCCACGCAGTGGGCCAGTGTGCTTTTGCCGCTGCCGGAAAAACCGACCAGTGCCATATGCTCGCCCGGTGCCAGGGAAAAACTTACCTTCTCCAGCAGCAGAATATCGCTTTCAGTCGCAAAAATAAGATCCCTGACTTCAATACTGCCCTCCAGTTCATAGGGGGGACGGCCCGGTGTTTCCAGAAGATGTTCCGGAGCCGCATCAAAATATTCCATCACCCGTTTGTAACGCACCCCCGCATCCTGATAGGTCTGGTAAAAATCCATCAGTTCTTTCCAGGGATCGTAAATTTTTTCCTGGGCAGAGAGAAAGGCCACCAGCGCGCCCAGTTCCAACTGTCCCCGGATGCTCAGATAGCCTCCCAGGATAAAAATCAGAAAAGGGCTGATATTATTAAAAAAATTATTACAGAATTTTACACCGTCTTTATAGAGATTCCAGATGATGCGGATGCGGAACAGCTGATCCACCAGGCTGTCGTATTTCCGGTTTTCCAGTTCATAACTCCCGTTTCCGTGAATTTCATGAATGCCGGAAACCGATTCCCCGATTTTGTCGGAAATCGTGCGGGTAATATCCACCCGTTTTCTGTTGGAAATGTTCACTTTTTTCTGTAAAAGGGGAATCAGCAGCACTGCCAAAGGATAGATGGATAGCGATACTGCCGCCAGCAGGGGGTTGAGCCAGAAAAGATAGGCACCGAAAGCCAGAAGGGTTAGGATATTGCTCAGGGGAACGGCCAGGGCCATACCGGCAAATTCCCCGGCAGCGGTAATTTCACCTACCAGGGAGGAAACCACCGTACCCGGCTGGGTTTTGCGGAAAAATCCCAGCGGCAGTGTCAGGATGTGGTGGAACAATGCCTTGCGCATATCCGCCAGCACCCTCTGCCCGATCAGGTTCTGCAGGATATTGATAAGATATTTCAGGGCACTGGCGGTAATTACAGAAATGAGGTAAATACCGCAATAGTGCATCAGCAAATCGGTTTTGCGGAAAAAAATTGCCTCGTTGACTATTTTTTTCTGCATTTCCAGGGGAAGAACCCGGGCAAAAACCGTGATGAGAATTACAAAAATCAAAAGAAGCTGCAGTTTGAGACTGCCGGAAAAAACCCAGGAAAAAAGTGTTTTTTCTGTAACCGGGGCCGGAGATGCTTTCATTGTGACATCCTTAACAGTATAAGTCCTGATTTTCCCCGTTTGAAAAAGGGGGAGGGGAGTTTTAAGGCAACAGTAATCTGAAGGGCACCGGCCGGGAATAATGATGGATATATCCCCAAACGGTAAATCTCCCGAAATAATTATCCGGAAGACCACTGTACAGGACAAAATTTATTTGCGATTTCAAAAAACTGTTTAATATCAAAAAAATTAATCTGTGCCATTGCTCAGAAGATTTAATATTATAGCCACGAATAACACGAATAACACGAATAACACGAATAACGGTTTGTACGATTCGTGCAGATTCGTGTTATTCGTGGCTGATTTTAATAATATTTCGCGCAAAGATTCGTGTATAAGCTAATAATATCAAAATATTATTTTTTTGCCCTGTACAGTGCCGGAAGACTATGGAATCCATAGTTTCGCATTTTTTTATAATCATTTGATTTTATTTTAGCCACGAAAGACACAGAAGATTACCGGAAAATGTTTATATCCTGTTGTTTTTTTAAATATTATTTTGTGTGTTTCGCGGTTTCTGTAAAAAAATGCAAAAATACAGTATAGAATATTCATCCGGGAAAAACAATCATATATCCATCCCTTTTCCGGAAAAAACCGCAGGCAGGATATTCAGAAAATAAATTCCGGGAAAAAGGAATGTTAATGATGATGATTCTGTAAAAAAAATCCGGAAGTCTGATTTTGATACAGGTAAAACAACAGATTTTGTTAATAAAGAATGTCGGAAGTCTGATTTTTAGGGGCACATCGGTGATTGTCAGCATTAAAAGCGGTGCCGTATGGCGGATCGGCAAAAATAATGACCGGATTTGATTTAAGTCATATGATGCTGTTGTCAAACAGTGATAACAGGTATATCATCAATAATACGGAAATAATACGGATGAAGGGGTGATGATTCCGTAAAAAATCCGGAATTCTTATTCTGCATCATTCCGGCAAAAAGCGGAATCCGGCCGGCAAAAAGCGGAATCCGGCACAGAAAGAAGAAACCGGCAATGAAACAAAGGAGGATGGTAGTGGCTCAAATCCGTTGATTCCCATCCCCTCCCCCGGCGGGAGGGGAGACCTTGTCAACGGATTTGACCCATTACCAGGAGGATTTATTATGTTTTCTGCTGTTTGTATTTCCTGTTAGGAACCCGGTAAGAAATAAATCCTCCGGAAATATCCTGCGGATAAACAGAAACTGTGCATTCCGTCCCCTGATCAGATGAAACGGGGCAGTTATTTTTTGCTGAGTGCCTTAATCTGCATTATTCACACGTTTTCGTCTCTATTAGATAAGCTGCTGATTATTTTGCTTATACAAAAATACGGCTGCAAAACTCAGTTTTTTGTGTCTTCCTGTATTTACTGCAAAAAACTGATTTGTGAA
>JAABRU010000128.1 GCA_011390755.1 Desulfobacteraceae bacterium
TACGTTTCGCCAAAATCAGGCTATATTACTGATAAACAGAAAAAATCAGAAAAACGGTTTTCAAACTCAGTTTTTTGCCATATCCTGAATTTACAGCAAAAAGTGAATCTGTGAATAATTCAGGTTACGGGACCGTCAAAATTGGAGTACTATATAGCAGATTCCGAATTTTTTTCCATCAGATTTACCGCTGTTTTCTCCACACCGGATTCTAACAGCCTGTAATATTTTCACATCCTGAAAATGGGATTTTTCTGTATGCTCAAACCCCCACCCACGCTGCCCCGAACACACCTGCGGAATCCCCCAACTGATTTTTCAGAATCGGTCTTTGTACCGCCCATATCTATGCCGATTTTGTATGTATTACCTGAAATCATTATGTATCACTCTCATAAAAAACAGTGGGCACGGAAAAGCATGTGCCCACCCTGCCGGGGATTTTACCCGTCATTTCAATATGGACGGAACACTAATGATGTGCCGGCACATCCTCCGGAGAGTCCGCCTTCAGCAGACGTATGCCCCACTGCTCTATGGTTTCCGGAGAAGCGGATTCGATTTTTTTCAACACCCATTCCGGCAGACTGCCAAAACGGGATTCCATCATCTTCCGGAAAAAACGGGTTTCACCCTGTGCAATATATCTGTCAATGAATGTCTGCATAATTCCCTCCTCCATTTTGGTTTCTTTCAGTATTTCACGGATCTCCCTTTCCTCATATTTACGGGCGTGAACAGCATGTCTGAGTATGATTTCAAGCAGTTCCAGTGCGGTCTGCCGATCCGCAATTTCCCGGCACAGGGAAAGAATCTCCGGGAGTCTCTGCCGGAGATCCGGCCGGAAAATATGCTTTGCAATGAGCAGCACAATCCGGGACATGACCTGCCCCCTGATTTCCTCATCTTTCAGATGGGAAATGTCATAAACCCGGAAACGGAACTCCGGAATGTAGTCTTTCAGGGGATTGCCCTTTTTCAGTTCCACAAGATGCTGAAAATTATCCGGTATCCTCCATTCTGTTCTTCCGTGGTAAAACACTGTGGGGAACACGGGCGGAAATTTCTTTGATTTCGGATTCTGCTGAAAATGATGCTCCCCCAGTCGGACAATGTAGCGCAGCAGCTGGAATCCGGTGAGCGGATCAGGAAAACTTTTATGCTCAAACAGCAGATAAAGGTAAACCGTTATGTCCTTCATCCGCACCGTGTATGTGATGTCGGAGCGATGCTCGCGCAGCTCTTTGTCTATGAAACTGTCTTTGACAATATCCAGTGTGCTGAGATCAATCTGCCGGCGTATCTCATCCGGAAGATATTCATCCAGAAAGTCCTGTGCAATCTCCCTGCGGGAAAAGGTCTCCCGGAAAAATCTGTCGTGAATGTTTGTGATCTCTTCCATTGTTTTATCCATACCTGTGCCCTGTCAATGCCAATGAAGGGTTGAATCCGGTATTGTAAAATCAGTTGCCTATAAGGCATGTCTGCTGCGTCTGATTTTATAATATCCTGTTTTTACTGATTCCGGAGTTTTTGACTCTTCATTGGCATTGTCAGTTCCCGACCAGCCGCAGCCCGAAATTTTCCATCTGATAAATGTACAGACCGTCCGCTTTCAGGTACCCGGAGGCCCGTATTGCGGAATTCTGCCCTTCCTCAGTTTTGCTTTGCTTCTCAAAGCGGAACCTGCACCGGCAGCCGGTCATCCGCAGCAGTGCGTCTTATGAATCACTTTATTCCGGTTTTCCCATTATCTTCAGAAAGGTGTCTTTTATTTTTCCCGGATCGTTCAGCACTTCCGCCAGTTCTTTTCCTCTTTGTGCCAGCCATTCACTTTTGCCGGTTTTGTATGAAGTCTGAACTGCCTCAAAATTGAATATATCATCTGCCTCTTTTCCGATGTTTTTTATATTCAGGGTTTCCACATATTTCCCGATGTCTTTTTCACGTTTCAGTATGTCCAGGGATTCCGGGGCATGAAAAAAATTCCATGCGTCTTCAGGAATCTCAAATGATTTTCTGAATTCCGACAGCACATCCCTTTCAAATGCGCGGGGGCCCATTGTCCCGCCTTTCGGCCCCAGGATCAGGTCATAGGTTTTTTTCTTTTCGCATCCGTGACTGAGCCACACGGCCATAATCCATGCGGTTTCTTTCCGGATTCCTTTGTTAGCAGAAACATTTTCTTTTGCCAAATCAATTCCGAGCTTTTTCCGGGCTTCTTCAATAAAATCCATGCTGATGAATACCGGGGACCGGACTCCGGACTCCGATGTGTTGATACCGTATTCTTTTTCTGTCATCCATTTGGCTTTGTGCAGCAGACCGCTGAGCATCCGGAAGGCCCCCCGGCTGAAATCAAGCTCCGGCAGCATCTCCCATGCCCGGTTGTCAATCACGGCCTGTTCCTTTTCACACCAGAATTTGATGAATTCGGAAATCTCGGCATGTTTCATTTCCAAAGGCAGTGTACTCAGACGGGGAATGTTCAGGATTCTGTGCCGCAGGCGGTTTTTCATGTCTTCGGTCAGCAGGGATTTCGGGTCATCAATGTCAATATTGGAAGTAAATATCAGTCTTGCATTTGTTTCACGATCTTCGGTTGACTTCAATTGCCGGTAGCGTTTATCCTCCAGTACATCCAAAAATTTGGATGCGTTGGAGGGTTCCAGTTTTTCAAGCTGATTTAATATCACCAGCCCCTTATCAATTCCGAAATATCCTTCAAAGTCTTCATCCGCCCCGGTAAAAGCACCTTTTTTCCAGCCGAAGAGGTCAGACCCGAACAAATCACCGCTTCCGGCCGTCGCCAGATCATAATGCCTGATTTTATCTTTCTGACCGGTATTTTTCGCCACTTCCCTGACAATGGCTTCTGCAAGTGCGGATTTGCCGGAACCGCTTTCGCCCTGTATAAGCAGATAGGGTTTGTCAATATTCTCTTTTTTCAGTTCTTCAATATATGTATCAATTTCTTTGGCAAGTTCCTGATTTGTAGTGATAAAAAGGGGGATACCTTTTTTCCTTTTTTTTCCGTATTCTTTCATGCCCATTTTGGGGAAAGCCGGTATTAGTATCTCTTCGTTGATTTTTAGTCTGTTGTTATAGCCTGAACTGATAAATACCTGATGCCTTCCGGGGATGATAACATATCGGCGGGGTTTGTTACCTTTTATTTCGCATAATGCCATTTCCATGGCTTCCCGTATAATGGCCAGATTCTGCGGTACGTATTTCAGACTGTTGTTTTCATCTTTTTCCACTACGCATTCCAAACCTAATGCCCGGATAACAAGTACCCTGGGATTCAGTTTTTCGGCCAGCTTTTTTGTGCCTTCAAAGCCAAGCTGATTTTTGGTCAGTCTCCGGTCATGCCATTGTGAACTGCTCCGAGGACCTTTGCACAGATATTCAATTGTCTTCATATTGGCTATTAGTACGGTTGCTTTGTCTTTTAACAGTTCAATAATTTCTTTGGACCACTTACCCTTTTCCACCGGGCATTCCGTATCCCCGGTAAAAAGAATCCCGTATTTTTCTGCTTGGATAAAAAAGCAGGAAACCTCTTTACCTCCTTTACCTTTTAAATCTTCTCCGTTTGTATCAGAAACAACTTCGGAATGATATGCTGGAAACGTCTTCAGGATTAATGAATTTTTATCCGGTTTTATATTTTTTATATCTTCCTTATCTTCCAATTCCCTTACATTGCATTCACCATCTGTATTTGTAATTTCCCATACTTTTTCGGGTTTGCTGACATATAAGTTTTTAATGACTTTTTTATCAGACGGTATCAGCAGGGCCGGATGTTTATTTCTGCCATGTATCACCGCTTCCGTAGAGAAAAAATGCACTTTCTTTTCACGGGATTTATCACTTTCAGATCGCCCCGGACAGTATCCGCCCAGTTCATTGAAAATGGTATGCAGATCCAGCCGGGCCTGGGGATGATAATGGCTGACAATGATAATATCGGTTTCCGGATTCAACTGTATGCCCATATCCCGCATTCCGGTAATGGTTCCGTTTCCCGGATCAAAGAGGATATTGGCCACATGGGTGCGCAGGAAGAATCCGCCGGAAAATGTAATGGGAGTCTGCAGATAGGACCTTTCGGAAAAATCCCCTTCCAGGAATCCGCAGAAAGAGAGTTCGGCATGACCGGGAAGTGCATACATATCTTTTGAACCCCTGTTCAGACCTTTCCCCCCATAGGAATTCAGTTCTGTTCCCATTGCAGTGACCGGTTCAACCAGTGCTTCAAACTGTTCCCGGATTTTTTGTTTTCTTTCCTCCTCATCCTTTACATCATTCTGTTTTTTGATTTCTTCCAATGTATCCAGAAGCAATCTGTAATACAGATTTGTATTTTTTGCTTTCCCCATATTTATCTCCTTTCATAATGAAGTCTGCCCGGAAATCTGTTTAGCATACAATTTTACTGATTGCAATTCAATTTTAATTAAAATTGAATTATAAGAAGACAGAAATATCCCTGTTTTTATGATTATTAATCAATTTATATCAGTATGTTATATTAATTTAAAAAATCGGCATAAGTTTTGCTTTGCTTTTGTCAGAACCGGGATTCACGGGATTTCCGGATTTAAAGGGATTTTCCAATCCGTAATATCCGGGTTCATCCCATAATTCTGTGAATCCCGGTTCTGACAATGAGAAGAATGAAAACAGAAACCCTGCATAATCCGAAAACAGGAGGCAGAAAATGACATACACCCGGATCAGAGATATGGTGGCATTGCAAGCAAAATCCCATGAATGCACGGCTTACGGCAGAAAACCCTTTCAGATTGCCGGGGCGGTGTTCAATACCCGGAAATCGGAATATTATGTGACTGTGGATGTCATGAACACTCCGAGACCGGTTTATTTCAGGGTCAGGGGAAAAACCCCGGCAGATTCTCCGGTTGAACAGGTTCCCTGGTTTCTTCCCTGTCCGGAGATGGAAAAACGGGTATGGATCAATCCGGATTACAAACCCTTTCAGCGTATCTGTTTTTCCGCAGACGGTTCGGAAATTCACGATGATCCGCTAAAAAAGCAGGTGAGGGCCAAAGCGGAAATCACCATGCCCGATGGAAGCATAAAATACGGAACCGTACGGATTGACTATGATTCTGTCTGACAGGCGTGCAGCGATGACCGGATTTTCATCCGGAGTGCCAAACTGCAAGTTTGGCACTCCTCTGCCTTTTGATAAACGCCCATGAGCCGGAACTCACAGGGAAACATGAAAATGCTGAATTGTTACAGTTTGTAATCATTCATAATTTATAATTCATCATTCATCATTTTCATATAAACCATAGTCATTGACTTTCAGACAGGGTTTCGCTACATATCCAGGATAATTCCTTTCTTTTTCAGACAGTTTTTTACACACAGGAGACTGCCATGCCGGAAAATTCCGCCAATTTCCAATTTACCCAAAAGGATGCCGTTCGGGTACTCAAAGAGCATTTCAAAGTCAAAGATGTCCGATCTGTCAAAGAATTCACAGGCAGCAGTGAACGTTCCAAGGTGTATATCGGTCTGATCATCGGAGAAGACGGGAAAACAGCCGTTGGTGCAGGAGTACTGAAGATGAAAGTCATCACAATCACGGCAATCCCGAAAATCATGGTTCAGACAGCCTGAAAACCGGTGAATCCGGCATTGAAAAACATATGTATGTTCAATTAGATATGGATAATACAGAGCGGTTCAGAAGACAGACAGATATGAATCATTTGGCATATACCGGTACTTAAAACATTTCGCTTATCCTGTTTCCGGAACTTGCGGACTCCGAAAATGAGATAAATCAGCTTAATATTGTTTACATCAGCCACGAATGACACGAATCCGCACGAATCGCACAAACCATTATTCGTGTAATTTGTGTAATTCGTGGCTGTAACATTTTGAACCCTGATTCACCTGATTTCAGGATTTTCATGATAAAAGCCATCACCATCAGGGCAATCCCGAAATCCTGAAAATCATGGTTCAGACAGCATCCGATTTTGTATGAAGGAAACTGTCAAAAGGATTCTGAGGGAGTGCGGCAGGATAGAGGACAGCAGGCAGATATATTTTGAAAAGCCGATAACATAGTTATTGAAATTCAATTTTAATTCTGATTGAATTCAAAAATAGTAAAAAATTGAATGTCTGTATATTTATAAATAATTGATTTTTATAAATATACAGATTTTCTTTTTTGCGGCATGTATTTTGCTTTCTTTACAGTCAGATGGAGAACAGTTTTCAACCATGACGTGTAAAGAAGGAGGAGACAATGGAAGCAAAAAAAATTGCTGTATTTGGTGGCGGCAGCGGTGCTCAGTCTTTACTTGAGGGACTGAAAACAAACCCGGAAAATTTCATTACTGTCATTATTAACGCTTATGACAATGGAAAGTCAACCGGAAAAGTGCGGGAGGATTACCACACCCTCGGCCCCTCTGATGCCCGGAAGAATCTGGTGCATCTGCTGGATGACAGGAACCCGGATGCCCGGCATATCAGAGAATTTTTTTCTCTCCGTCTGGAAGACCGGGATATGAGGAATGCCGGAAAAATTCTCAGAGCCATTGCGGAAAATGATACAAAAACTATAGGTAAATGCAGTGCAAAATGGAATGTTTACAGCAGACTGCCTTTGGAATTCCGTGATCCTGTCAGCTTGGGGATGCGGAATTATCTGGGGGAAATCAGAAAAAACGGAAAAAAGCCGGATTATTCTGATTTCAGTATCATGAATGCCGTGTTTGCCGGAATAATGGGAAAAAAGGGCTGTCTGCAAAAAGCAACATATCTAATATCCGATGCCATGCCCCTGCGGGGAAAAGTGCTGCTGAATTCATTGCAGAATCTTCATCTGTACGCCGTGCGGAAAAGCGGGAATCATCATTACGGAGTGGTTCAGGATGAAGCTGCCATTGTCAGTCAGGCAGTTCCTGGTCGGATTCAGGAACTTTTTTTGCTGGAATCTCCTTTGCACCCGGATGAAACGGATTCTTTGACATCCATTTCTCCGGAAGAAATAAAGGAAAAACTTCGGCCCCGTTCGGTTTCCCCCTGTCTGAATCCGAAAGTCAGGGATGCGTTGAGGGATGCCGATATCATCATTTATGCTCCCGGAACACCGCATTCTTCTCTGTATCCCACTTATATGACTAGCGGACTGGCAGACTGCATTGCGGACAATACCCGTGCAGTAAAAATTTTTCTGTGCAATATCCGGGAAGATAAAGATATCTGCGGTTATTCCGCACCAGAACTTTTCAATACCGCACTGTCTTATCTGCGCCGTTCTTCAGCAGCACATTTTTCAGCTCCGTTATTGGTGGATTATGTTTTCGTCAATACACCGCCCCTGTTACACCGGTCTTATATATCTGCTGATATTGAATATTTCAGAAGATCACCGGAATTTCAGGTGATGGCGGAAAATGAATTTCTCCGGAATAAAGAAAGAAACAGAAGGGGAATGATCCGAGTGATTCATACGGACATGGAAGATGCCGTTAACAGCGGAAAACATAATTCACACAAACTCATGTCTTTTGTTTCCCATATTCCTGGAATGTCCTGTCCGGAAATCCCGAAAATTCGGATGATTCTCACACGGGGTGCTGTTATTTTTGATGTGGATCAGACCCTGCTGGATGTACGCATTGATCCGGTTGCCCATCAAAAATATGAAGAAAGTCTGCTGAACAGCATTCACTTTCTGCGCCATAAGCCGGTTCTGATTATCCCGGCTGCCGGAAAAGGTTCCCGGCTGAATGCGGATGTTCCCAAACCCCTGTACCCGGTGGCCGGAAAACCTGCGATTGTGCATGTGCTGGATCTGTTTTCCGATTTTACAGAGCAGATTATCATTCTCATCAATCCCTCCCATCGTCAGGCTTTTGAACAGGTACTGAAGAAGAGGGAGGAGCGGATAGTGCTTGTGGATCACGATATTCAGACGGGAGAAGGCAGGGCGGTACGGGATGCGCTGCCTCATGCGGGCGGGGACTGCCGGGATGTGATTGTGGCCTGGGCCGATCTGATAAAAGGAAACCGGGAGAAAATTCAGAAGACTCTTGAGATGCATTATGAATCAGGCAGCAGCATGACTTTTCCCACCATGTGGGAACCCAATCCCTATGTGGCAATTCTGAGGGATGAGCAGGATCGGGTATGCAGGGCTGCCTTCCGGCAGTACGGAGAGATTCATCTCCGGGGAGAGCATGACTGTTCCTTTTTTGTAATAAACCGCAACCGTCTGGAGCAGGCTGCGGCTGCACTTCATACGCAGTATTTTCATTCGGATGCAGGGACTTATGATTTCCGTGATTTCGGTATCCCGGAACCATACGGGACGGATTTTAAATTTCTCTATCTTCTTCAGTATCTCTATGAGGAAGGCAGGCCCGCAGTAGCCCTGCCCATCTGCAAACGGAATGAATTTCTGGGATTCAATACAAAAGAGGAAGCCGGTCAGATTGAGGCAGAATATGAATTTGTCCCCGCAGGCAGTGTTGCAATGCGGCAGGCCGTCTGATCGGGGAATTGATGATTTATGGCATTCCATTTGAATGTAAATGGAATGCCATTTTGTAACAATTTCAAAGATAATAATATATAATTATATTAAATTTCAATTTGTTAAAATAATAAAAAGAATCGGCATTAAATTTGCTTATATATGAAATTGTCGGCCCGCATAATGATTTTTAAAACATAATTTCACAGGAGGTTTTTATGCTGAATCTGAACAAAGACAATCTGACATATGCAGAAATACAGGAACTCCATAGAATATTTGTAAAAAAATGTGAAGGAAATCCTGAAATTCTAACACAGGATATTCCATTTATCCGGAATCTTGCGGAAAAATGGGTTTACTGCCAGTTGCTCCGCTTTGCGGTTCTCCAGTACACGCAGATGCAGCGCAGCGGGGATTTCGGTATCACGGGCGAAGAAAATGTTACAAACAGTTTCTGCCGTCTGCTTCTCAAAATTCCGCCGGAAAAAGAGCTGACCCTGAGCGATCTGGAAGAGTTCAGGCGAAGAATCCGGGAATATCAAACAGATAATCTGACGGATGAGGAACTGGATAAAACAGTTGCAGAATACAGACTCTTTCTCATGGGAAGGTATTACGGGGGCGGAACAAGAGATCAGATCAATGCGGTACTGAAAAGTCTGGGTTCGGAAAAGATGATATTCTGCAGTTTTAAACAGGGAAAACGGAATATTATTTTCGGAAAGGGCAGGACAGAGCAGAAAGGCTCGCATGTTTTTTATACTTTTGATTCTGAGGACATGAGAAGTCCCTACTCTGATATATCCGTTATTGCCAGCACTTCAGAAAACAATATCGCAGTCCGCAGAGAGTCTGCGGAAATGATCTTTCAGCACAAATGGCTGCGGAAGCCGGAATATGCCTTTTCTCCGGAAATGAAAACCGCTGAAAAGCTGAAACAGGCCGCACTGAAGGCATACAGGGTGAAAAATCCGGATGATCTGAGAAAGCAGAAATCCCTTTTTGTCGAAGAAATTATGGAAGGGGTTCTGTGGCATGAAACCGGGCATACGGTCATTTCTGATAATGTGCTGTCCCCGGATGCCTACGCCTTGAGCAAATCATTTTATTCTCTGGGATTTGTTCCCGTGAGAGTCTTTAATGAACTGCTGGCAGACTGGGCACCGGAACAGGCGGACGGCAGAACGGGGCCGATATGCCAACTGATAGGAATTTCAGAAGAAAACAGGGAAAAAGCCGAAAGAATGCTGCGGGTGTATCTGTCGGATAACTGGTTTTACGGAAACGGAAGCAGTCCGGTTTTATGCCGTCAGACAGATTTTCTTTTTTCAGTTCTCATGCCTTTTATCCGCAAAGATGCTGTGGATTTTTCAAGACTGGCCCGGGAATATGAAAGACTGTTCAGTAAAATGATGGGAATATATGAAGAAATGCTGAACAGACTGACGGCCCCGGTAAAAGATGCGGTGTTTGTGATGAAAGGGGAGAGAATGAGCTTTGAAGAGGCTGATCGGAAACTTCGGGAAGTGCTGGAGCATCCCATCTGTAAAAAAGAATGGTCCAAAAATGAAAGCCGGGATTATCCCATGTTTTATTACTCCAATCTCATTAACTGGACACAGCAGTATTCGCCGGATACCTTTGTTGAAATGGTGCGCAGGAGTGAGGAGTTGACAGAATGGGCCGGTAGGATGGTTTTGAAACTGGTGACCGGATCAGGTGCGGAAGGATACCCGGATATGATACAATATATTGAAAATAAAATGGAAATTTTTTAATCGGCGGTTGACTTTTAAATGGCTGTCTGTTAAATGTTCTCTGTATGTGGTTCGTTTTTTACGACCACCAATCTGAATAAGGGGTATTGTTCTTCTTATGTCCGATCTCCCAAAGAATGTCACAGTTTTTTGCACAGTTGCTTACATATCTGTGAACAAAAAGCATGATTCTGCGTATCCGGTTATACATTCTTCCACACAGATTTCCCCGATTTTGGAAAATTACACCTGAAATTTTCTGACTGCTTATTTTTATAACCCACTTTCATCAAGGATATTTTTATCATATGTCATTTGAATTCAATATAAGATGTGAACAGCGGTTTACAGGTATCCGCAAAATTCATCTTTCGCTCAGCCAGTATGAACCTCCCCAAAAGAAAGAACTTGCAGGTCCCGGAGGACATACAAAAACATCAAGAAAAACCCCGAAAGAGCATCTGGACGAACTGATCAGAAAAGGAAGAATCACTGACTTTGACCGGCCTCTGATGCTTCTGAGTGCAAGAAATGTGCTTGCCAATCTTCGCTGCATTGCCTACCTGAAAGGATATACCCAAAAGCCGCTTGCGGTTTCCGAGGAAAATGATATTGTTCTGAAAAGCAGACCTTATTATATACTTGGCGAAAAAAACGGTATGCCTGTTTTGGATAAATGGGATCCGAACACATGGAATTCTGAAAAGGACTGTCCTTTTTCATGGTTTATATCCGGTGTTCCGGTTATATGGGATGATGCAGATGAAAGCTCCCTTTTCCGGATGATTGTGTGCGAAGCAGCAGATCATTCCCATGTATGGAAACTGCCAAGAGGTTCCCATCCCGCAGCAACGGAGACCACAAGAAATATGTGGAAATCTTTGCAGGATATATTTGTTTCCACGCTGACACTGCCGGAAACTGAGGCTTTTTCTGCACTGAATGCCTGTGCAACTGCCGGTTCACTGGAACGGGAACATGCCTATCTTCATAATCTTCTGGGGGTGGATGGGGAAGGAAATCTGTGTCAGTTGATTGCCAAAGGGAAACTGGAGGATTTGGGAACACAGATGAAAAATCTGTGGGGAGTGAAACGGGCTTTGTGCGTTGACAACAGCGGTTCGGTTACAGTGCAGTTTTTCAGTAAGGGGATTGGAGAAACAATTGACGGAGAATATTGCCAATTGGCTGTCGCACCGAATCACCGTCCACAGGGAACCACATATCTTGTGATTGAACTTGAAGATGCTGTGTTTGGATAGTGTGCTGTCAGATTTGTTGTATCAGGAATTAAAATTTGCTATTATCTGTAGGACTTACGCAGTTGAATTTTAACTGTTTGAAAATTTATTATGTGCCTTAAAAATTGACAGTCAATAAAAACAGCAGATTATATTTCAACTGCGTAAGTCCTAATCTGATTGATTTTTAATTTTTTTCAGAAAATTAAAAATCAATCAGTCTATCGGAATATAGATTGAATGAAGGAGCAAAACAGAAAAATTGGCCAGGAACTGCCTTTTTCCCAAAAACCGGAAAGACTGCTGCGGCTTCATGTATCTGATGAATGCAATTATAACTGCTGTTTCTGCTGCTGGAAAAGTACGCAGGAATTTAATAAGAAAAAAAACATTCTTCCGGAACCGGATGTACTAAGTTTTATTTTGGAAGCAATGGTTGCTTCCGGGTGTAAAAGAGTGATGCTGACAGGCGGAGAACCTTTTCTTGCTGATGAAAACCGGCTCTTCAGTATAATTTCTGCCATATCTTCTGCAAAGGGAATTTCAGATTTCTGGTGTACAACAAACGGCATAAAACTGGATGATTACAGATTCTGCACCCGGTTGAGAAAAAGAGGTCTGAAAAAAACTGTTGTTTCCATTGGTGCAGAAACAAATGAAAAATACAGACAGTATTCAAGATCAGACAAGAATTTGGATATGATTTTCAGGGGAATTGAAAATGCTCTGGATAACGGTATTGAAATCAGGGTTGACATTCCTCTTTCAGCAGCCGGCATAAAAAATTACAGGGAACTTATGATTCTTGCTGAGAGACTGAGAATAATCGGTGTTAAAAAAATTGCCTATTTCCGGCTGCACAAAACAGCGGAAAATGCAAAGGTTTTTAATAACCTTTTTGTATCTCCGCATATTGTCACCAATGGCTTTATGCAGGATTCCCGATGGCACATTCAGAAAAATCATGCGGGTCAGTCGGTTTTTGCAGATGGGTTCATGGAAGTCATTATTCCCACAAAAATTTTTCATATTACAGAAAACTGCAGAAAGAAAAAATGCGGGGATTTCTGTCAGGGAATTTATGCTGCTTATCTGATGAACGAAAACGGAAGATTGCTTGTCAGGGCCTGTCATCACACATTTCAGGACAGATCCAATGAATTTGATATAGATGCCGAACTGGCAGACAGCAGAGATATAAAAAAACTGACAGAAATTTTTGGGAATGTATGGAAATATGCCTATACTGAGTAATCGGATGCTGATGATAAGCGGAGGCAAAAATCCCGGACATCCCTGTCGGGAAAAGCACATCCGGAATCTGTGCAGTCTGCTGGTCGGAATACAGACAGACTGTGCGGATCTGAATGCCCTTACACTGGAAAAACTGCTGCAGTATCAGAATATTCTGATATTCACTTCTCTGGAAGGTGCCAAAGCGGCGGTTTTGGCAGATATCGGGAAATTCTCTGAATGCGGCGGCAAATTTTTGTTTTTCTTTCATGAAGCCGCCATCTATGACAGACAGAATACTGTGTTTGGACAACTGTTCGGTGTCCGCTTCAAAACGCATGAGCCTTATGGAAAATTCAGAGTGTTTGCCGAAAATCATCCGCTGACCAAAGGTCTGGATAATTATTTCTGGACTCAGGATGAACTGTATTTTTTTGATCAGCCTCTGCTCCTGAATGCGCAGGACAAGGTATTTCTGAAAAGTGAAGATAATTCCCCTGTGGGATATGAACGGGTATTGGAATCAGGTTCCGGACTGATATACATAAGTCTGGGACATGATGATAAATCTGTTGATAATGAAGGGTTTAAAAAAATCATCGGAAATATTGGATTATTCATTTCAAACTAAAGGAGAATTATCATGTGCAACAATGCCAGTCAGAACAAGGGAACAGTCATGAATAAAAATGCTTTTATTTATCTTGTGAAACGGATTCGGAATGAGTTGTATTTGTATGATACGGGAAAAGAAGAAAGCATCGGTATGAAAGAACATTATGTTCCCTCATACCTGCGCCCTTTGCGGGAGATAAAGCACAGAAGAAGAGTTGGAAAGAATTTGAAAAAATTTCATAAGGTTATAGATATAAGAAAAGATATTTTTAAAGATCAGACAAATTTAACAGAATTTATCCCTGTTCTGATTGCAATTCTCTACAGTGAAAGCAGCAAGGCGTTTCCCTTGTGGGAATATAAAGTGGCGCATCAGTTTGTGGGCAGATACAGTGAGGATACACAAATTAAACTTTTACAGGATTTATATGGATACGATAAACGTATATATTCAAACGGCTTCATAGAAAATATTAAAAATCTGATAAAATATCACAAAATGGCCTGTCTTGTGATTGGCGGCAGACTGCCCAAAATCTGGTATGATAAAATCAAAGAAAAAACAAACCATATCGGAATTATGGCAGCAGTCTGCTATGATACACCCGGCGAATCCTCTCCTGACAAAAAATCTGAGAAAATGGAAAAAATTATTGATTTATGGAAAAATGGAGGCACTTCATGCGACAAAGCTGATCATGTTATTTTATATGATTTGCCTGTTTGTAAACTTGGAAAACCTGATTTTGACAGAACAGGTTTTGATGACAGATTATTGAAAAATTTTAAGGAATTTCTTGATAAACAAAATTTGACAAAACCTTTTTATCTTACTTTCAACTATCCTCAATCACGGATGTTGTCATTTGATATCAGCAATCCAACTGATGATGGTGAAATCAGAAAAGATTTGAAGAAAAATAATAATTTGGATAAAAAATTTTATTTTTCCAAAATAAAACAGTATGATGAACTAAAAGCAGAACTTGAAGCAGAAAAACAAAATGGTAAGTGTCCAGTCATATTTGAATTTCGCTTACAAATGGAATTGGCTTTGACCAAGCTGATTGGAATGGATAATCTTTCATCATCTTTTGAAAATAAAAACTGGCTGGATTTCATCAATTGCATTGCCAATTCAACATGCAATCAATCAGAGTACTATCCCATTCCTTTGAGCAACTATGTTCCTCTTCCACTTTTGGTCAGGTATTTCAGATATGCCTATGATTATTCCAAAGACTTCACAAATGCTACAAATGCCATTGAGGAGATGGAAAATATCACCTATAATTTCAAAGGCCAGTTGGATGATCATTTTCCCGGTTTTTTTGAAATTGTTGTACCACATAAACAGCATACAAAAGAGAATATCAAGTTTACTGTAGAGAAATTGTTATGCTCCTATGCCACAAACATAGGCATTTGCGCGGGATTTGACAGAATAGAAATGGAAAGCAGTCTTGAAGACAAGGGATGGCTCAGTCGTATTAATTCCCTGATGAAAAGTGACAAATATGGCTATGAACTTCTTACCCGGTATATTGAATGCTTCATGCGATCCCATGATGTGAATGTGTCAGAGGAACGTCTGATAAATTCTCGGAAATATAAGAAAGTGTTGAAATCTCCCAAAGCATTGGACATAAGCAAAGATAACAATGGATTATGTTCAATAGGTATTGATATAGGCGGCATATCCATCAAATACCGCTTATATGATGCCAAAGACAATGAACTTGCGGAATACAGAACCGGGACCCGGAAAAACCCTTCGGATGACAAAGACAAATACGGCGGTTTAAATGAATTTGCCAAAAAACTGATACAGGGAGTAAAAGCTTTATTAGACAAGTATAATACCACAAATAGTTCTGGAAAAATCGGATTTGATAAAATTGATGTCATGGGAATATGCTGGCCCGGTGTCATACGGGATCAGAAAATTGCCGGTGCATCCGGTGTATTGAAATATTTTGATGAAAAAACTGCCTCAAACTGGATCAGAAAAAACACGGTTGACAGTATTCGCAAACTGAATCTTATTGAAGAATTAAAAAAAGAAATACCAAACAAAGAAACTGTATTGGGTTTATGCAATGACGGTTATGCAGAGGCATTGGGCCGGATGTTTTCCGATAACGGCTACAGATCCGGCAAATGGGCAATTCTTAAAATGGGAACAGGAACAGCAGGATGCATTATCAATGAAGAGGATATTTCTGAGGGACTGATGGAGTTTGGCAAATTGGTATTAAATGTTTATTTGAAAGATTCAACTGAAAAAGCGCATGAAACAGGTTATGACTTAAGTCCTGCCGGTGATTTGAACAAATATGTATCTCAGAATCTGCTGCCCAATATTTTCAGGGATTCCCTGAAATTGGATGCGGATTATTCAATCTCAAGTTTTGAAGTGGGGACAATAGGGGAATTTTTCATTTCAGAAACTCAGGGGAGAGAAGGAGATAAACTGATAAAACAACTGGGGACAGACAAGTTGTATCGGGAAAAACTTGAACATATTACTTCAAAGAAAATAATAGAGGATATTTTATCTGAGAATACATCAGCTTTTGATGAACTCAATCCTGTTTTATCTGCTTTAGACTTGGACTCAGTCAAGACCCTTGAATCAAAATGCAATACCATCGGTGCAAAACGTGTAATTGAGATATTGCAGGCCATTGTGAAATCCAGTGAAGAAAACGATAGTTTTAATAGTGTGAAAGAGGGTTTTAAACTCGAAACGCAAAATGCTCAGCCATTCTCAAAGTTGGCAAACAATGTTCTCACTTCCTGTAAGCCTGACTTCAAAATATTTTTTCAAAAAGTATTCGATAAGGCAGGTTCTGTATTGTCAGATGCAATTATGTTAATCCATGAATATTATAAGATAAACGGAGTTATTTTGTGCGGAGGGATAATGAACGAATCCCAGTCCACAAGATGTATGCTTAAAAGTATAAAGAATCACTTAAAACAAAAGTATTATATTCATTTTGCCGGTTATGACACTTATCAGGAGGATCTGGGGAAAAATATTGTTGGAAAGAAAAGTTACACCACCATTTACCATAATTTTACCTCTGATTTTATAGAAAAAGACGGGAAGTCCATAAAGGATCAGGGAGAGATCGGCGCGCTGATTCATGCCAAGATTATCAAAGCCACCAAAGGTAATTTTGAGGAAAGGATTGTCTGTTTGGATAAAGAGGAAAAAATTATCGGATTTAAAAAGAAGAATGAGTTTACTCCCAATGATTATATGGCAGTGGAAGTTGTTGCATTCAAAATTAAAGAGACTAAAAAGCTCATTCTCTTTGAAAGAAGTCCGAAAAAATCTCAGGGACGGGAACTGCTGTTTCAGTCCGGCAAGATAACTGAGAAAGATTTGAAAGCAGGAAGTGATAAATTAACAGAGATTGATATTAAAAACGCCATAATCCGAGAACTGAAGGAAGAACTTGATTTTGATATAAAAAATGCTGACAGAATATCATTGTTGCTACGGAATACAACCCCGGTTAAACAGCAACGTAAAGACAAAATGCACTGGTTCAGTTTTTATTTGGCGGTTATAGAAGTTACGGAAAATGAAATAAAAACATTTAAACCGGATTACACGATCAGCGGCATAAAACGTCAATACACCGATAAAGATAAAGATAGCAACGAGTTTAAAACTGACATTTGTGTAAGCAGTGAAGCAAAAAAAGTCAATCCTGCCGCTGATGATGTCTTTATTAAAATGTTTAGATTATTAAAATAACGGTATACATGAGGATCGTTCATTATATCCTTAATTAAATTGAGGATATAATCATTAAATCAAATAGGGAATGGAATTCAAATTAGATATTTCTATTAATAATCCAGCCCAATACATCAAGCACAGCAGAAAGGCAGAGTCAGCAGGATGCTGTCATTATCTTACTGATTCTGTCCGGCAACCACCCCGGTCAGCGGCATTTATACCGCCTTTCTCCTGTGCCCTGATCTTATCCTCAGTCATCATACAGTATCACCCGTAACTCAACCCCCGGATCAAGGATATCAACCGGTTTTATCTTCATCTCCTTCAGCCCGCGCTTGCACCGCAAAATTCCCCTGCCCGCTTTTTCCGTGTACCGGTAATCCCTGAGCACATCCATTATCAGCGGATTACGGTGGTAACACACGCCCAGTTTCATCCTTTCCACGATCATGGTATTCGGCAAAGCACCGGGACTGCGTATCTCCACACGGTGATCAAAAACAAATACCCGGATGACAGAACCGGAAACCGAATAATCCCTGTGCATAACTGCATTGCCGCCAGTTCCCGGATAATGTACAGCGGATACTGCTCCTTATCAATCCTCTTTATTCAGCAGGCGGGAGCGAAGCAGCTTTACCGCTGTTTTCTCCACACCGGCTTCTAACAGACTGTAACATTTTCACATCCTGAAAATAGGATTTTTCTGTATGCTCAGACACCCACCCACGCGGCCCCGAACACTCCGGCGGAATCCCCCAACTGATTTTTCAGAATCGGGGTCCGGATATTCGGGTGAAAGGCATAACGGCGCACCCGCTGAATCCCGAGGCCGTATAATTCATCCATATTGGAAAGTCCGCCGCCGATGACCACAGCATCCGGATCAAGAACCGAAATCAGACCGCCCAGGCACCTGCCGAATTCCTCCAAAAAGTCAAGAAAAGCAGTCCTGCACCGGTTTTCCCCCTTCCGGTATCCCTCCAGAATTTCCGTCATCGTCAGTCTTGCGCCGTAGCGGGCATAAAATGCCGCTTCCACTCCGCCGCCGCTGATTTTGGTTTCCACACAGCCCTGTCTGCCGCAATAACACGCTGCCCCGCGGGTATCTACGGAAAAATGACCCCATTCTCCGGCAATTCCGTGCATTCCCTTACGGATTTTTCCGTTGATGCAGATTCCCCCGCCGCAACCGGTTCCCATGATAATTCCGAAAACAAGTCCGTATCCTTTTCCCGCCCCTTTCAGACTTTCCGCCAGCGTAAAACAGTTGGCATCATTCTCCACCCGGACCGGTCTGTTCAGCAGGGCTTCCAGATCATCCTGAAAAGGCCGGTCAGTCAGGCAGACCGTATTTGCGTTGGTAACAAGCCGGGTTTCACTGTCAATTATTCCGGGAATACCGATACCGATGGTATATCCTGCATTTTCAGGTATCATCCGGCAGGTTTCCCTTATCAGACCGTAAACTGAATGCAGAATACTCTCATAGCCCTCCTGCCCGGGTGTGGGGATTCTTTTCCGGAACAGTAGCCTGTCTTCTGTGTCAAGAAGTACCGCCTCGGTCTTTGTACCGCCCATATCTATGCCGATTTTGAATGTATTACCTGAAATCATTATGTATCACTCTCATAAAAAACAGTGGGCACGGAAAAGCATGTGCCCACTATGGACTCCGAAATCAACTTGATATAATTTACATCAGCCATTACATCTTCTGAATGGTATAATATCCTCAGTCATCATGCAGTATCACCCGTAATTCAAAGCCTATATCAATGATATCCAGCCTTTTCCTCTTCATCTCTTTCAGCCTGCGTTTGCACCGATCAGCGGATTACGGTGGTAACACACCCCCGGATTCATCCTTTCCACGGTCATGGTATCCGGCAAAGCGCCGGGACTGCGGATCTCCGCACGGTGATCAGAAACAGATACCCGTTCTGTATCATCAACTTCGGTTTGATATTTATTCGGATATATCCCTATTGATATCAGATTGAATTTCTGCAATAATGGCATTGCATAACTCAATATCCCCGTTTTCCTTTTCCAGTTCATCTTCAGACTGCATGACCATCATCTGAGCCACATCGGTCTGAATTCTGAAAATATCCCGTTTTTTATCATCTGCTGCTTTTGCCGCAAGTCTTTTTACAATTTCATATTCATATTTCCGGCATTCGAGTTCATGCATGATTTCCTCTTCTGTTTTTGCCTGTGCGGATAAAGCCCGGTTTTCCCATTGCTCCAGAACTTTCTTTTTCATCATCAGAACCGCTTCGGCTTCATTGCGGGGAACCGTTTTAAAATAGCGGCATTCATCAAGAGCGCATTCGGAAAATCCTTTCAGGCAATCCGGAAGCTTCGGCATTGCTTTTTTCAGGATGTCTATTGCCTCATCTGTTCCCTCATGTGCCAGAATCATTAACGATTCCTGAATTTCCCACCGTTGCGGGTCATTCCGTGTCAGCAGAATTTTACGGGCATCATCCGTATTCTCCGGACGGACCCGGAGATCAAAGGGCGGGCAGCATTTTCCGAAACCCGGGCAGGCATCATTGCAGGAAATGCTGCTGCCGTCTTCCGTATAGCCGCCGCGATACCCTTCACAGCATATGCCGCATCCGGGACATCGGATCCCGCAATCGGCGATTTCGATAATCCTGTTATTTTCACTGTTTATTACCGTGGAACCGTTTACAAGGCGCGGATCATACGGCGGTGTCCATTTTGTCCATTCCATCATCACTCCCCGATATTCTCTGTTATTAATAAAAAATACATAAAAATACAGCAGGTTGGATATCTGATCCGAATGTATTATAAAGGTATGC
>JAABRU010000312.1 GCA_011390755.1 Desulfobacteraceae bacterium
TCTTTGCGCTCTCTGCGTCTTTGCGGTAAAACTTTTTTTATTCACCGCAAAGGCGCAAAGTACGCAAAGTTTTTGTATTTTTTCTTTGCGCTCTCTGCGTCTTTGCGGTAAAACTTTTTTTATTCACCGCAAAGGCGCAAAGTACGCAAAGTTTTTTTCTTTACATCACAAGCTGAAACGCACGGTAATAATGGACTTCTTTGAGTCTGCCGAACAATCTCAGCCCTTTACCTGTATAAGTGCCGGGATAAAACATCACCAGAGGAGTCTCTTCCATCAGGGAATGAAGGTTGTTTAACAGATTATGGATTCTGAGAAGCGGATATACGGAACCGATTCCCGACACCAGAACCAAATCATTATTCTGCGGATTTGCTTCAGCTATGAAAGTCCTGGCGACCTTTTCCCCTGCCAGAAGACCTTTAACAGAGTTTAAAAATTCCTGATTCCCTTTGTTAAATTGAATCTCTATGGCTCTGTCCAAAAGTTTTCTTTGTTTTAAATAATCCGTCACAAGCTCGAAAAGGTTGATATGTATGAATCGAATATCGGACTTTTTTTTGGGAATCTGCCGGATGATAAATTGAATATGTTCCCTCATTTCCAATTCATACTCAGGCGGATAATCAAATATATAAAATCCGATCTCATTCCCAAGCCCTTTGTTGGAGAGAAGTTCGTCAGATGTGATCCGATCAGGAATCTTATCCAAACGGTTTTTAAAAGAAATCATGTTAAGGTGTTATCTCCATACATTGTAAAACATAATTCTCGGAATTACGGAGCAGATACGTTTTTACCTCATGTGTTACGGATACAGGGAGCAATTCAGGCGATCTGGTATTGCTGATATAATTTGCTTCCGCAAGGATCTTGAAAACAATCTGCTTTAACTTTGCTCTGGTCGCCTGCGTCCAATTCCGGATTTTGGGATCAATCTGACTGCACATTTCAATATATTCCTGCCAGTCTTTGGCTGATATTTTTTTCTTAAATACCTGCCAGTGTGACCTGAGAACCCTGTTCATGAAATCACCAAGCAGACGGCTATGTTTGATAGTAGCAGCAAGAACGGCCTGGACAACGACATCAGAGCTTCCTTTGTCAATGAGCTTCCAGAGTTCAGGCTCCATGAGAGTTAAACGTTCTTTGATAAACCGTGCCTGTCGTTTTGCTGACTCAAGGCTGCGCTTTTGTAATACATTTTCAATTATTATTGCCTGATGCCATGCCCTGTCATCCACTTTGTCAAGCAGCAGGCGGGCAATGATCCGGCTTTCCCGAATAAGCAAAGAACCTGTTGTAATGCTGCTTTTATACTCAGTCCTGTTCAATTTTATTCTCCAGCCAGCTATCTATGGCCTTTTTCCGAAACCGCCAATGTCTGCCCACTTTCTGCCCGGGAATTTTACCTTCCTGTGCCAACTTATATAAGGTACTGGTCGAAATTTTCAGGTATTCAGATAGCTCCCTGATTGTAAAAATTTTATCTCTGTTTTCCATGCCGTTTCCATGTTTAGGTTTAAAAACTGTCCGTTATTAACAGTTATTAGCAAAATTTGTCAATGATAAATGGAGTATCAATTCATTTTTTGAAATCATGTAAGTACCGGAGGGTTTTTTTAAGGACAGTGTATTTGCATGAGCGGTTTTGATATCCGCTTTCCTGTCCGGAGCGGCAAAAAGAGAATCGAAATCTGTATCTTTGGCACTGTCAATTTTTTGCCAGAGATATGACATATATTTTATGAGGGTTTTATTGTAGGTGCAGAGAAGGACGGAATCGTCAGCGGCATAGTAATTGGAAATAAATTAATCATCGGTTTAAGCTTTTTGGATCGAATAATTCCATTCACCATGAAATTCTTTTTTTTCAATATTGATGAACCGGTAAAAAGTCATTTTTCCGGAATTCAGTCTTAGTAAAATCAGTATGTTAAATTACTGAAATCCCCGTATTTCGGACTTTTTACATATTCATCAAATTTGATATACTGGCTTTCAGATAATATTTTGAGGAAGGCAGCAGGGAGGAGAGAGTATTGAAGTATATACCGATACTTAAAACATTTCGGGGTATCCGGCAGAGGAAAAATTCATGTACGCAGCACTTTCGGGAAATGCGGTAACCGGAAATTTTTTAAGTAATGGTATATTTCCGACTGATAACGCACCCAAAATTATTATCCGGAAGACTGTAAGTCATTGAATTCCGATTTACAGCCTGATTCCGGTTTGAAAAAGGAAGGAAAAGATAATTCATGATACGGATTGCCACATTTTCTGTTTCCTGATACAGAGTTGTCCGATTCAGCAGATTGGCAAAAACATCCGAAAGAGGGAAAAGTAAGGAAATTTATATTGATACAGAACAGTAAAGACATCCGAAAACTGGAAAATCTCTGCGCAAAGGCGCTGATTGCGGAACGTCACCTTTTCCGCAGAGAAATCGGCAAATTGAAAAAAAAGGGCGGTTCGGAAAAAATATCCGCAGACATGGCCGAACTGGAAAAACGCATAAAATTTTCCATTGAGAAAAGAAAATGGCGGCAGAAAAACCGCCCCCGTCCCACCTACAATCCCGACCTGCCCATTACGGAACGCAAGGATGAGATTGTTGAGGCCATCCGGAAAAACCCGGTGCTGATTATTTCCGGGGAAACCGGTTCGGGGAAAACCACGCAGATTCCCAAGTTCTGCATTGAAGCCGGTCGGGGCATTGACGGAAAGATCGGCTGCACCCAGCCCCGGCGCATTGCGGCTCTGACCGTATCCCAGCGCATTGCCGAGGAACTGGGAGAGGAGATCGGCAAATCCGTGGGCTATAAAATCCGCTTTCAGGATAAGGGCGGGGCGGATGCCTATATCAAGATCATGACGGACGGTATTCTCCTGGCCGAAACCCAGGGGGATCCCCGGCTCAATGAATATGATACCCTGATTGTGGATGAGGCCCATGAGCGGAGCCTGAATATTGATTTTGTGCTGGGCATTCTCAAAAATCTCATCCGCAGGCGCAGGAACCTGAAACTGATTATCACCTCGGCCACCATTGATACGGAAAAATTTTCCAAAGCCTTTGATGATGCGCCCATTATTGAGGTTTCCGGCCGCATGTTTCCGGTGGATGTCCGCTATATGGTCACAGAGGGAAAGTCTGACGGGAAAAATTCCTCAAAAGACGAGGAGGAACAGAGTCATGTGGACATGGCCGTAAAGGCTGTGGATAAACTGCATCAGGAAAGTCCCTACGGCGGGGATATTTTAGTTTTTATGCCCACGGAGCAGGACATCCGGGAATGCTGCGAGATGATTGAGGGCCGCAGTTATACTGGGGTGACGGTTATGCCCCTTTTTGCCCGCCTGAGCGCGGGGGATCAGTCCCGTGTGTTTGCCAAAATTCCGGGGCGCAAGATCATTGTCTCCACCAATGTGGCCGAAACATCTGTAACCATTCCCGGCATCAAATATGTGGTGGATTCGGGACTGGCCCGGATTTCCCGGTATTCCCCCCGCACCCGTACCACGGCCCTGCCGGTTTCCCCTGTATCCCGCAGCAGTGCGGATCAGCGGAAGGGACGCTGCGGCCGCGTGGCCCACGGTGTCTGCATCCGGCTCTATTCCGAAGAGGATTATGAAAACCGTCCCCGTTTCACCCCTCCGGAAATCCTTCGCTCCAATCTGGCTGAGGTCATCCTGCGCATGATTGCGCTGGGGCTGGGGGATGTGCGGGACTTTCCCTTTATTGACCGGCCCGCGGATAAGAATATCCAGGACGGTTTCCGTCTTTTGGACGAACTGGGGGCCATTGTCCGCAATCCCGAAGGCAGTAAGGCTCCCTACGGACTGACGGAGCGGGGAAAAAGCATGGCCGGACTGCCCCTGGACCCCCGGCTTTCCCGCATTCTGCTGGAAGCCGGGGAACAGGGATGTCTGGAGGATGTGAAAGTCATAGCCGCCGCCCTGAGCATTCAGGACCCCAGGGAGCGTCCGTCTGAAAAGCAGAAAGCCGCGGATCAGGCCCATCAGCAGTTCAAAGACCCGGATTCGGATTTCATTGCCCTGCTCAATATCTGGAAATCTTATCATAAAAAATGGAAAGAAGTAAAATCAGTCGGCAGAATGCGGAAATTCTGCAAAGAGAATTTTCTTTCCTTCCGGCGGATGCGCGAATGGCGGGATATTCATTACCAGATTTCCCTGATTCTGGAAGAGCAGGGGATTGAGAATGTTCCCAAACAGATTCCGGAAACCGAAAACAAAGATGACAAATCCCCTTTCCGCCCCCGTTATACCGCCATCCACAAGGCCATCCTCAGCGGATTTCTCTCCAATATCGCCATGAAAAAGGAGAAGTTCTTTTATAAAGGAACCCAGGACAAGGAGGTCATGCTCTTTCCGGGTTCCGGGCTGTTTGGCAATCCCGGCCCCTGGATAGTGGCCGCGGAAATGGTGGAAACCACCCGGCTTTTTGCCCGCATGGTAGCGCATATCCTGCCCGAATGGATTGAACCCGTGGGAAAGGAGCAGTGCAAATATACCTACCTCCGGCCCCATTGGGAACGCAGCCGGGGAGAAGTGGTGGCCACCGAGCAGGTCAGTCTTTACGGACTGCTGATTGATCCGGGAAGACCGGTCTCTTACGGCAGAATCAAACCGGAAGAGGCATCGGAAATCTTCATCCGCAGTGCTCTGGTGGCGGGGGATCTGCGCCAGTCCTTCCCTTTTATGGAGCATAATCAGAATCTCATAGAAGAAATCCTGGAAATGGAAGACCGGATGCGGCGGCGGGATCTGCTGGTCAGTGATGAGGATCTGTATCAGTTTTATGCAGACCGACTGGAAGGCATCTGCGATATCCGCAGCCTGCGGAAACTGCTGAAAAGCCGCAAAGACGATTTTCTGCGCATGAAAAAAGAAGACCTGCTGCTCAGTGATCCGGATCAGGAGGAACTGTCCCTGTTTCCCGAAGAGATTTCCCTGGGGAACACGGTTTTTCCCTGTGAATACCGTTTTGATCCGGGACAGGAAACTGACGGCGTTACCGTGAAAATCTCCTCTGCCCATGCGCCTTCCATTGCCCCGGAATCCGTGGACTGGGTGGTTCCCGGACTTTTCCGGGAAAAGGTGGGTACACTGATTAAGGGACTGCCCAAAGAATACCGCAGGCAGCTGGTCCCGGTAAATCAGACCGTGGATGTCATTGTCCGGGACATGAAACGGGAGGAACATATCCCCCTGCTCACAGCCCTGAGCCGATTTATTTACAAAAATTTCGGCACGGACATCCCTGCCTCGGCCTGGGATCTGAACAGCCTGCCCGATCACCTGAAAATGCGGATTTCCCTTCTGGGGCCGCGGGGCGAGGAACTCCGGGCCGGGAGAGACCCTTCGATTCTCGTACAGGGAGCCGCTCCGGACATCAACCCGGATCATTTCAGCATCTCCCGGCAGAAATGGGAACGCACAGGAATCAGAGAATGGGATTTCGGGGAACTGCCCGAAACCCTGACATTACAGGGGGCGAAAAAGGAAAAATGGACGGCCTATCCCGGCCTGAAAACCGAGGGGGATGATCTGGCCCTGCGCCTTTTCCGGGACCGGACG
>JAABRU010000129.1 GCA_011390755.1 Desulfobacteraceae bacterium
ATCAGGGTTTATAAAACAAAACAGGTTGCGTAACTATGCCGTTGTGTACTTAAGGATGTTCTTTTGACTGTGGTGGGCAAAGAAAAGATTTTGCCCAACCTGCCAATTATCGCTACAGTTCATCGAGGATCGCCTTTTTTCGGGCAGTGTATTCGTCGTCGTCAATCAGTCCCTTTTGTTGAAGATCTCTCAGTTTTTTGAGTCGAACTTCGCTTGATGTATCGGTGATCTCGGTCTGCCTCTCCTTTGTTACGCGTACATCGGGCGGTTTGCTACTTCCAGCACTACTCGCCACAAAGGCAATGACACAGCCAACTACGAAGCCAACTATTGCACCCCAAACACCGAACACCTTGTAGCCGAGATAGCCAAGACCGAGGCCAAGAATAAACGCCCAAACGGTGTACTGCTGATCTTTTGACTTATCGCGTTGACAATACGGACAGACTTTACCGTTGAAAGGAATATCTTTTCCACACCCTGAACAACGCATACTTCCTCCTGTTAATGTAAAATTGATGAACCGGTAAAAAGTCGGATTTTCAAAAATCGCTATTAACAAAATCAAGTTGTTAATGCGTATCAAAACCTATTATTTTGACTTTTTACGGGACCATCAAAATTAGACGCATCAGCTTAACGACAATCTCACCAACAAAAAGGGTGTAGGGATCGATAGCGACCGGAACCCTTTTGCGTCCGAATTCGGCACCGGGTTATGCCGTTTATCGTTCTATTTTATGAGTCATTTGGTGGTTGATGCCCTAATTTGATTGCAATTTTTCTTTGAGAAGATGTTAACGCTTTCCAGAAGAAATGCACTCTTTCAGTTTGCATTTCTTCAAGGTCATCTTTATACATCTGTTTTTTTAAACTAATTTTAAAAAATGACGGAGAGTGATCAATCCTGTTTTTTTGCAACTGCCAAAATACAACAAAAGCAAATTTAGGTGTTAAAAATTTATTGTTTTTATAATAATTAAGAGCAGATATAAGAATTTTACTATTAGTTTTTTTGGCTACAATATCAAGTGCTTTAATGCAAGAGTCAATGCGCATTTTCTCAAGAAGCTTATTAAGCTTTTTCTTTGATTCTTTTTCGTTAAGTGTGCGTCCATAATCATCGTAAACCGTTACCTGAAATTTTAATATACATTGAGATCCAACCCATAAAGTCTTATTTGTGTATTCGTTTGCTATCTTAAAATGGTATCTTAGCTGTTCATGATCACAAAGCTGGCAATCTTCCACTGCTTCTTCATGATCAATTGTATCTCCTGCGAAATACCATTCCTCAAATGCTTTGGGAAGCGTGTTTGCCACAGATAAAGGCAAAATATTTTCCCTTACTCTTTCTGAATATGACTGTGACATTTTACTCCCTTCATCATATTTTACATCAAAAACGGCTCAATCATAAGCAATAAGCACCTTATCAATTATTTTGTAACATAATTTATTTTATGATATATTGAAATTACAACAAAAAAAATATTTTGAATGTTACAAAATATATGGTGAGGTATTTAACAACTCATTTCAGATATTTTGCTTTCGGCATAACGCTAAGCTCAGCGGTTCGGCGGGGTGGAGCGCAGCGGAAATCCGCTGGATCGCCGGGTTGGGTGGCTTGGGGCGTATAAAAGCAAAGCCATAAAGGGTTTGCCTCTCACTCCAAAGTATCTAATATCATTGCTTTTGAAGATACATTGCGGTATAACAAATTGATGCGTATTCAACAATTTTTTCGTTTATTTTGCCTGTTACTGCTGTTTCAGAAACACATTTTTCGAGTTGTTCTGAAAATGCTTTGATGGTTTTAAGATATTTTTCAGTGGGGATTTGTTTTAATTTTGATTGTAAAGAGGGGTTATGGGATTTAGTTATAGAGATAAACCAGTCTGCACTTGTGGCAAGTCTATTTGAATAATCTGCTTTTAACCATTCTTTTACGGTTGCTTGGTGAAGATTTCCACCCTCATACCATTCACCAGCTAGTGCCATTGAAGCAACAAAAAAAGTTAAAACTATCCATAATCCTATCATCTTCCATTTCATATTTGCCTCCATAAATCCATATTGATTGTGATGCTACATATGCACAACGATAAGCTCCGTAACGCAAAATGCAGGGCAGCCTTCGTCGCACCAAAGTATTTCCAGATTTTGTACATTCGCCCGCACCGAAAAAATTATCGTACACCCTCTCCTAAAATATCAGGTCTTTATGGATAAAAAATACTACAGCCACCCAACCGTTTATTATCCGTCATAAGACGGCATCTGTATCTGTATAAAAGCATCTGTATATGAATACCTGTAAAGCATACATATATATAAGTTTTCTCTTTTTCGGCTGAAAGCATCCATATACAGATGCCTGCATCCGGTTATGGATGTTTTTCCTTTTTTATTGGAAAAAGCAGCGGCATCCTGTACCCGTAAATTCCGAACCGCATTCTCCCGGCAGTAAAAATTTTACAGCCCTATCTGAAGACATATATCATTATTTTAAATGAGTCCACAGAATTATTTCTGCTACTGCTTTTTCTGTGTCTGAACAGGATTTTAGGGATTTACAGGATGGGGGAAATTCTGTAAATCGTGTTCAGGCAACGGGGCAGGGACGCTGGCTTCGGCAGGCTCAGCCAGGTCAATCGTCCGGGAGCGTTCCCACGCCGGAGCGTGGGAACGAGTTGAAAATACACAATACTCTGATTTTATTTTCCAACCATACTCACCTCCGATCCTAATCCCCGGAACTCCCCCATCCGCGGCCTTCACCGCCCCCAATACCATATCACCTTTTTTTGCAAATCTCCACTTTTTCCCGTCAAACCGGAAAGAATCCTGATTCACGGTACACAGCCCTTCCGCATGGACACCGGGCCGGTCTTTTTCGGTCTGCTGTAAGTGTGTGAGGCACATTGAAAGCTTTCCGGAAGAATACCGGGAGCAGGATGAAAAATATTTATATTTCAATACATTAACATCGTATTCCGAAAAATATGAATCTGCACTCACCAATAAAAGAACTCAACATAAAATACGGGGTGGAAGGACAGATAAAATGGCGATTGCAGCATATGACAGAATTTCAGTATATGGTAACGCGTCATCAGGCCCGGCAGGAATCCCATGCGGATAAAAACTGTACACGGCTTTTTCTTGACCGGGGCAGGCATGACGCAATTGCCTATTTCCGTTATTATCATTTACCTGTTCCGGATGATCTGCTGCGGCTGATTGAGGAAGCCGGATACAGTCAGATTTTTATCCTGGATACCTTATCCTCATTTGAGCAAAGAACAGAAAGCGGAAGAACGAGTGACAGGAAAGCTTCCATCCGCAGCCGGGATTTACTGGAAGCAGTCTATCGTGAGTACGGATATGAACCGGTACGGATTCCTGAGTTAACAGTTGGGGAGCGTATTGAAATGATCCTGACTTCGCCTGATAACTGATCCGCTGATTGAGCCTTACTCCCCGTTCTCCCACATTTCCGAATGCCAGTTACCCGGACACTTCCGGCGCTTCCAGAATCATCCGGCAGTCTGCCACAGTGGCCCCTTTTCCTTTTTCATGCACCAGCAGGGGATTGATATCCAGTTCTTTAATTTCCGGGTGGTTGATGGTCATGTCCGAAAGACTGACCAGCAGTTTTTCCACAGTTTCAATATCGGATTCCGGTTTGCCGCGGAAAGCCCTGAGCAGTTTATAACCTTTGATGGTTTTTACCATCCGTCTGGCCTCATTGCGATCAATGGGAGCCAGGCGAAAAGCCACATCTTTGAAAACCTCGACAAATATCCCCCCGAAACCGAACATAATCAGCGGTCCGAAAATGGGGTAGCGGTTGCATCCGAAAATCACTTCCCTTCCGGGCGCGGCCATCTGCTGGATCAGCACACCTTCAATGTCCGCATCCGGGCTGTAGGCTTTGGCACTTTCCAGCATCTTTTCAAAGGCAGCTTCCACGGCCTGCGGAGAATCCAGTCCCACTTTTACCCCTCCGGCATCGGATTTATGAAGAATCTGCGGAGATACAATCTTCATCACCACCGGAAAACCGGTATTTTCGGCAATGCGGGCAGCTTCCGCCCCTGTTTTTGCCAGTTCCGTGGGCAGTACATCAAATCCGTAGCATTTCAGAATATCCAGACCGTCCAGCTCCCCCAGTCGGGTTTTCCCCTGCTTCAGGCAGTCTGCAATGATCTCCCCGGCTTTTTGGGAATCATGACTGAGACTGAACTGTGCCAGTTCCTGGCGGTTCATCCACTGGGAATAGCGGTAGAGGGTGCCGAAGGCCCGTGCCGCGCTTTCAGGGAAGCGGAACACCGGAATACCGTTTTCCTGAAGATATTTAACCCCGCTGGAAACATCCACTATCCCCATAAAGCAGCAGAGAACCGGTTTGTGGGATCGCTTTGTCACCCGTGCAATGGCTTCCGCTGTTTCCAGGGCATTGGTCATGGACTGGGGGGTGAGGATTACCAGGGCACCGTCCACCCCTTCATCCCGGATCACCGCGGCCAGCGCGTTTTCATACCTGTCCGAAGCAGCGTCCCCGATGACATCCACGGGATTGTGCAGACTGGCGGTGGCCGGCAGGTGACTGGCCAGGGTTTCAATGGTTTCCTCGTTGAATTTTGCCAGAGTCAGACCCGAAGTGACCGTCATATCCGTGGCCACGATTCCCGGGCCGCCCGCATTGGTGACAATGGCCACCCGGTTGCCGTCGGGAATTTTGCGCCGGAATTTCCCCAGTGCGCTGAAATTTTTATAGGCAAAGGTGCTGGCAAAATCAAAAAGATCATTGATGGAATCCACCCGGATAATACCGGACTGCTCAAAAATGGAATCATACACGGCCTCCGAACCGGCCAGTGCCCCCGTGTGGGAGGCCGCGGCCTGCGCGCCCGCGCCCGTGCGTCCGGATTTGATGACCAGCACGGGGGTGGGCCGGTCTCCGGAAGTAATCTTTTTTACGACTTCAATAAATTCGGGTCCCCGGCGGAGCTCTTCCAGATAAATCATAATGACTTCCGTATCCATATCCTGATGAAAATAGCGCAGGAGATCCAGTTCATCCACATCGGCCTTGTTGCCGATGGAGATGAATTTGGAAAAACCGAAATCTTTATCTGCGGCAAAATCCAGCACCGCCGTGCATAAGGCCCCGCTCTGGGACATAAAGGAAATATTGCCGGGTTTGGGCATCCGGATTGAAAAACTGGCGTTAAGACTCACATCGTCCAACGGGTTGATAACCCCCAGGCAGTTGGGACCGATCATGCGGATACCGGCCTCTTTGCACAGGGCCAGAATCCGGTCTTCAATTTCCCTCCCTTCCGGTCCCACTTCCCGGAAACCAGCGGAAACAATCACCACCCCTTTGATACCTTTTTCAATACTGTCCTCCACGGCCTGCAGGGCAGGTCGGGGCGGCAGAATAATAATGGCCAGATCCAGGGGATCGGGAATATCCCGGACCGTGGGATAGCAGCGGACACTCAGGACGGATCGGGCCTTGGGATTGACCGGGTAGAGTGTACCTTTGAATTTTCCTTTGAGAATATTGGCAAAAATATCATGCCCGACCTTACCCGGGCTGGTGGAAGCCCCCACCACAGCCACAGACTGCGGACAGAAAATAGCATCCAGTTTATCCATTGGATATCCTTTCGATTAAAAAACGGTGAATTGTAACAGCATCAATGCTTCCGGACATTTACCGGAAAACAGCAATCATCTTTTCTGTATTTACTGTATCATATTTCCGGGTATTTCTGAAAGATAAAAGTACGCGTTCCTGAAACACTGCGGATGCCCTGCTTTATGCGGACTGCCTTTCATCCGGTTTTTCCCGGTGTTTCATCAATATCTTTCCGGAGTCTGCTGCTGAAACAATTCACCTGCGCGGGTTTATTCATAAATCCGGAACGGCGGATGTATAAGCGTTTTTAAATATAAAAAACAAATTGCCCGTATATCAGCGGGACATTACCGAATTCAATTATGCTTTCTGTGCTGAGGAAAGACAAAGGGAAGGAATATTTTACTGATAGCGGGTGGGATCCGGCGCTCCGGCTTCTGCAAATCCTTTTTTCCGCAAAATGCAACTGTCGCAGTGACCGCAGGCCCTGCCGTCATCCGAGGGATCATAGCAGCTGTGGGTCAGACCGTAATCCACACCCAGTGCAGTGCCTTTCCGGATAATTTCGGCTTTGCTCAGCTGAATCAGCGGAGTCTGAATCCGGATTTTCTGCCCCTGCACCCCGGCTTTGGTCGCCAGATTCGCCATTTTTTCAAAGGCGGCGATAAATTCGGGGCGGCAGTCGGGATAACCGCTGTAATCCACGGCATTGACACCGATAAAAATATCCGTGGCACCGATGACTTCTGCCCATCCCAGGGCATAGGAGAGGAATATGGTATTCCGGGCCGGTACATAAGTGACCGGAATATCATCGCCCCTTTCTTTCTCATCCCAATCTTTGGGAACGGCGATGCTGTCTGTAAGGGCCGAACCGCCGATGAGTTTCATATCCATATCCATCACCAGATGCTGCACAACCTGCATCTGTTCTGCAATCTTTCGGGCCGCCTCCAGTTCCGCACAGTGACGCTGACCGTAGCGGAAACTCAGACTGTAAATATCATACCCACGGGACTTGGCAATTGCCATGACAGTGGTGGAATCCAGTCCGCCACTGGAAAGAACAACCGCTTTTTTCATTTTTTGCATATCCTCCTCATCACTCATAACCCAATATCCTGACTGAAGCAGAAAACGCCCCGGCGGCAATACTGCTGACCCGGGGAGACAGAGTGTCAAACTTACACCTGAATTGAGCGGTTTTTTTCAGATAAACCGGCTGAATGTCCGGTAAGCGGAACTTTGCCTGTTTTACGCTTTTCACCCAACGGGTGAAGAACCGGAAACTGCTGAGCCCCTGATATTTCCGATCGGAAATCATTTTCAGGCCTGAGAACCGCTCAATTTAGGTTACAGTATGACATGCTGAAATTATTTAAAAAAAACGTGCTAAACTGTAAGTTCAGCACTCCGGTTTTTCTTAGAGCCTATCCGAAAACCTCTCTTTTGGTATTCTGAACCCCTGTTTTCACCGGTTCCAAAAATCGGTTTCGGAGGTTTTCGGATAGACTCTTAAAGGCAGCAGCATTGCCCTCAGGGGAAGGGAGTCTGAAGGAATCTGAACACCTGACACCGAACACCGAACACCTGACACCAAACACCCTGACACCGAACACCTGACACCGAACACCCTGACACCGAACACCCTGACACCGAACACAGGGGAGCCTTACGTCATCCATCACTTTTCAGAGCTTTGAGGAATTCCTCCGGTTCCAGATCCAGGCCGGTCCACAGGGCAAAACTTCGGCGGGCCTGATTCGCGAGAATGGGCAGACCGTCCATGTAATGAATGTTCTTTTCTTTTGCAATTTTTTCCCAGAAACAATGAGATCTGCCGTAATTCAGATCAATGAGCAGTCGGCAGTCGGGAATCTGCATTTTCTGGGCAATACAGGCCAGTTCCGGCCCTTCCTGCTCTTCGGATACAGAAGTGGCATTGATGACAATATCCGCCTGCACCGGAGATTCGGGAATAGATTCCATATCCACGGCCTGGCCGCCGATGCGGCTGATGATGCGCCCGGTTTTTTCTTTGCTGCGTCCGGCCACCATTATACGCCCGGCCCGGAGCCAGTTCAGCATGAATACAACAGCACGGGCAGCGCCCCCGTTTCCGAAAACCAGCGCGTTTTTCCCAGCGGTTTCAAATCCGGCCTCTTCCAGTGCATCCATAAAACCGATGGCATTGGTATTATAACCTTTCAGGATTTCCCTGTCCCGCGCAATGGTATTGATGGCCCCGATAATATTGGCCCCTTCGGATAAAACATCCACCAAAGGCAGTACGGATTCTTTATAGGGAAGGGTGACATTGGCCCCGGCAATATTCAGCGCCCGGAGTCCCTTTACGGCATCTTCAATATGACCGGGTTCCACCATAAAAGGCACATAAATACCGTCAATACCGGTGCGCCTGAGCACTTTATTGAACATGGTCGGGGATTTGGAACGGAAAGCCCGCTCATCACTCAGGATACAGAAAACTTTTTTTTCAATTTTTTTACGGGGATCACGGATGGGGGTCTGACCTTGCATAATCACCTCTTTATCCTTTGAGGATTTTCATCATTTTTTCAATCCTTGTATCAATACCGGCTTCTGTCCAGGACAGTCTGATCAGCATGGAAATCGTCCGTCCCATGACTTTGTCGGATTGGGGAAGTTCGACTTTGCTGTAATCCGGGCAGTTGTCCATCAGCTGAAGGGGCAGACGGGCCGCGGTACTCATGTTTTTCAAATGCGTCCACTGCCGGATATAATGCCAGTTATTGTCAAACCAGTAAAAACATCCGTCCACACCGGCCTTTGTCAGTTCCGCTGCCGCGTAACGTGCCGCATCTTCATCGGGCAGAAAAAAGGAAAGAAAGGTGCCCGTATCTCCGGAGGCATCCGGCAGATTCCGGAAATGCAGAGCCGGGCAGTCTGCCAAAGCATTTTTGATTTTATTTTTATGTTTCCGCTGGATTTCCAGAATTCGGTCCAGCTTCCGCAGCTGGGCCAGCCCTACTGCAGCGTTCAGTTCACTGATACGGTAATTGCAGCCGAAAATATCATGCTGTTCCAGCCCCCGGTCATTGCCCGTATGGTCATGACCGTGATCCGCATAGGCATCGGCTTTGCGGTAAAGTTCCCGGTCATTGGTAACCACTGCCCCGCCTTCGCCGCAGGTAAGGGTTTTGACCGGATCAAAGGAAAAACAGCCCATATGACCGAAGGTGCCCAGATATTTTCCCTGAAAAGAGCCGCCCACAGACTGGCAGCTGTCTTCAATCAGTATCAGATTTTCGGCTTCGCACAGGGCTTTGATTTCATCAATCCGTGCCATGGCCCCGCACATATGCACAGGAATCACGGCTTTGGTCCGATCTGTCAGCAGGGCTTTCACAGATGCCGGATCCAGGCAGAGACTTTCGTCAATTTCGGCAAATACCGGTACGGCCCCTGCCAGCAGCACGGCCTCCACTGTTGCCACAAAAGTAAAGGGGGGAACCACAACCTCATCCCCTGCGCCCACGCCGCAGGCCGCCAGTGCAATACTCAGTGCCGCTGTGCCGCTGGAACAAAGATGGGCATATCCGACCTGTATCCGGCGGCAGAACTCTTTTTCAAAAGATGCGGCTTTCCAGTGCCCCTTTCGTGCCCCGTCAAATCCGTAACGGAACAGCACACCGGTTTCCAGCACATCCTGCACCTCTTTTCTTTCTTCCTCCCCGAATATTTCAAAACCCGGCATATCTTCTCCTTATGTATGTGTTTTCCTGTTTTCTGTCCTGTCCCCGGTCTGTGGTTTTTCTGCGGCATTTCCGGAAAAGGCGGTGCGGAAATATTCTTCCATGATCATGCGGGCATACTGCCCTGCCTTAATACCGATGTATTTTTCATGGGTCACGACAATGGAAACCGCAATTTTCCGGCCCCCCTCTTTTTCTTCTGCAAATCCCACAAACCAGTCATAACGGCGGTTTTCATGGTTTCTGCTGCCGATACTGCCGGTTTTCCCGCCCATATGCAGCCGGGACAGGACCGGATGTTTTTCATGGTTCCGGAAAATTTTGCGGCAGGTTCCGCTGCGTATGGTTTCCTGCATCATCTTTTTGATAATCCCGGAAGTTTCGGGATTGACAGCCCGCTGTAAATATCGGGGGCGACTGCGGTAAAGCACCCGGCCTTTTTCATCACTGAGCCGGTCTATAATGGCCGGTTCCGGCAGTCGGCCCTGATTGGCGGCAATGGAAGAGACGATGAGGGCCCCGTGCAGGGGGGAAATGGCCGTGCTGCGGTTAAAACCGCTGGCAATTTCCGCCAAATGGAAGGGATCATCCGAAAGCCGGATCACGCTGCGTTCCACCGGAATTTCAAAGCGGATGGGGCGGTTAAATCCAAATGCCAAAGCCTGGGATTCCAGATGTTTTTTCCCCAGAAAATGAATCCCCAGTTTACCGAATACCGGGTTGATGGACTGGGCGAAAGAATCCCGCAGACTGACAGGTCTTCCCTGCGCTTCTTTTTTGAGCTGGGACCTGTAAAGGGTATATCTCCCGCCCCGCAGAAACAGGGTGGAATCGGAACGGAAACCGCATTCCTCTACAGCAGCGGCTGCAGTAATGATCTTAAAAATACTGGCCGCGGGGAACAGGGCATCCGTGCAGGTATTTTTTCCCGAATCATTGCTGTCATAACCGGCCATGGAAAGCACTCTGCCGGTGTCCGGGTCCATAACCACCACACCGATATAGCGGGCGTTTTCCCGATCCAGATGGTTCAGAATAAAATTCTGCAAATGCGAATCAATGCTGGTGTCCAGCAGAAAGCGGTGGCCGTCAAAATGGTAGGGAAAACGTTTTTCTTTTATGTTGAGAAAAATATCACTGTCCACAAGACTTATGATTTCGCTTTTGCTGATGATCTGCGAATTTTCTGCAGGAAGCCGGGAAACCGCGCGCACTGTTTTCCGGTTTTCCTGCGGTGTCTGCGGCGGATTTTTCTGAAACGGTGCCGGGGAAGATGCAGCACGGGTTCCGGGATCGGATACCGCACTGTCAAGATTTTTTCCGCTGATCCCGTAAACGGAAAAGGCCAGAAAGGTAAAAAAAAGACTGTAAAAACCGGTTTTCCGCATTCTGTTTTTACGGGCATTCTTTTTTTTCAGATGATGCTGATAGCTTCGCCAGTCAGGTCTCCGGTATGAAAATTTCATGTGTCCCATATCTGTTTTCTCCCTGTATCGGTACGGTCCCCGCGCGATTCCTCCTTCTATTCTTTAAGGAATATGATATATTTTTATTCAGTAGTCAATACTGTAAATTCGGTAATTGCACTTACAGTATCCGGAAATTACATATATCTGCCGATCCGGACACGGGTCTGCATGGAATGCTGTTTAAATAATTTCAATAATTTTCAAAAAATTACAGACTTTCAGAAAATAAATTCCGGCAAAAGAGGAGGTCTGAATTCAGTGTGAAAGGAAAAAACAGTGCAGCTGCATACAATCAGAAAAAATCTGGTAAAAGAACTTTCCGCCCTCTGTTTCACCGCTCCGGTGACCCATGTATATAATCCCCTGGAATATGCGGGAGAGAGTTATGATCTGTATTTCAGCCGGTATGGAAAAAAGCCCAGAGAAATCATACTGCTCGGTATGAATCCCGGCCCCTGGGGCATGGCCCAGACCGGTGTACCCTTTGGTGAAATTGCTGCGGTGCGGGACTGGCTGAAGATAGAAGTGGCGGTGGGGAAACCCGGAAAAGAACATCCCAAAAGACCTGTGCAGGGTTTTTCCTGCAGCCGGAGTGAGGTCAGCGGTCGGCGTCTGTGGGGCTGGGCAGCAGAGTGTTTCGGCAGGCCGGAAAAATTCTTTGCCCGTTTTCTGCCTGTCAATTACTGTCCCCTGCTGTTTATGGAAGAAAGCGGCCGCAACCGGACACCGGACAAACTGCCCAAATCGGAAAAAAACACCCTTTTCCGCATCTGCGACAGTGCCCTCCGCCTGATCACGGATTATTACCGGCCGCAGTATGTTGTCGGTGTCGGGGCTTTTGCCGCGCAGAGAGCCAAAACTGCACTGAAAGATAAAAATATCCGCATCGGGAGAATCACCCACCCCAGCCCGGCCAATCCCAAAGCCAACCGGGGCTGGGCAGAAACTGTGGAGAGAGAATTTGCGGAAATGGGAATCAGAACCCTATGAGGGGGATGATTTTTTGAAAATCTGTATTTCGGGGAAACGGCAGGATGCTGTTTTTCTCCGGAATTTTTTCAGGGGAGATAAGTCCGGCTGCCGTCTCCGGAGGAGACGGCAGTCGGGGGATTATTGTTCAAAGCAGTGATCTGAAATCAGCTGTCCTCTTTTTCAAGGGATTCGAGTCTCTGCGAAACCGATTTCATCATCTCCGCAAGATTTTCGGCTTCTGCCCTGAGCATTTCAATCTCCTGCTCTTTGTTCATGACCGGGGCAGAATAAACCGGAGGGGCGCAGTTTGTTCCCCAGGCGGGCCCGAAACCCCTGCCCTGTCCGCGCCCTCCGGGCCGGCAGCGGCCATACCCCCTTCCGAAATTCTGCCGGTTGAATCCGCCTGCTGCATTGCAGAATCCGAAACCGCCGCCTGTCATGGGGCCTGTTCCGCGGGGACCTGTTCTGTCGTAACCTGGCATATGATACCTCCTTGTATTTTTTTGATTATATTCCGAAATAACAAATGTTTGCCCTTATTCTTCGTCCTGGTTGCGGCCTTTGCCCTTACCACCTTTCCGGCATCCTTTCCCGCCGCCCCGGCCACCTGTCTTTCCGCCGCGGCCTGTCCCTTTGCCCTGGCCCTGTCCTGCAGAACCTTTTCCGTCTCGTTTCGGCATATCACACCTCCTTTCTGTTGCAGTTGTATGCCGCCCCCTTCGTCTCTGCCGGCAGTGATTGCCGCGATATTCAAAACTCCCGCCTTTTACATGCAGTATATTTCCTTTTATCAGCGCGGTTGCCATAATCCCCCGCGCGACCGAAAGTATTCTGCCGTAAGTCTGGCGGGAAACACCCATGCGTTTCGCAGCAGTGTCCTGATCCAGTTTTTCAACATCACTGAGCCGGAGAGCCTCCATTTCCTCAACAGAAAGAAAAGCCTCGCCGGTCGGCAATGCATTCAGAGGCCCGAAAGTATTGCAATAGGGTTCGTGACTTACAAATCTTATTTTCTTGGGTCTCGGCATACCGCCCTCTCTGTTTTGGTCATTTGACAATAATATAATTTTAAAAATTCAGTTTGTCAAATATTATTTTGGTCATTTGACCGTTTATATGAAAATGTGAATGCTGAATGTTTAATTATTACAGTCTGTAACAGTTCTTCATTTTCATGTTTCGCTGTGAGTCAGGGTTCATGGCCGTTTATATGAAAGTCCTGCACAACTCGTTACGGGGCTCTGCCCCGTAACGCATTTTTCCGGGACTCCGCCCCGTACACAGTATGAGGCGGAGCCTCACCTCCGGTGTTACGGGGCGGAGCCCCGTAACGAGTCCGGGAAAAGATTTTCATGCTTCGTTGTGACCGTCAGTCATGGCGGTTTATATGAAAGTGTCTGCGAAAAACCGGCTTCGGCCTTATTTTTCGCACTCCGCGCAGCTTTCATGTTTCGTTGTGAGTCAGGGCTCATGGCCGCTTATATGAAAGTCTGTCACATTAGGGGGCGTTAGCGAAGCGTAACGCACCGTAAACTCCAAAATTCCGGTGTGTTATGGCTGGGGCCTAACGCACCCTACTTTCTGTTTTTTTAAGATTTTCCGAAAAAAGGAAGGGGGATTCAAAAAACAGCATTATTACAGTTTTTTCTTGAAATAAATGTGTTCATCCAATAAGGCACTCAGCAAAAAATAACTGCCCCGTTTCATCTGATTAGGGGACGGAATGCACAGTTTCTGTTTATCCGCAGAATATTTCCGGAGGATTTATTTCTTACCGGGTCCCTAAAGTCTCAATATTTATGCGTTGCAGTTTTTCCGCTATCATCTTTCACAGCAAAGGAAAACCCCATGAAAAAACATATCCTGATTTTTTTATTTCTTTTGTTTGTTCCGGCAAAATCCGCTCTCTGCGCTTCTCTTCCGAAAGAGGATATTCCCCCGAAACTTGTGCCCTGGATTCCCTGGGTGATGCAGGGGCAGGAAGAACAGCTATGTCCGGCTTTCTGCAATAATGCGAAGGTGTTTCAGTGTGCCTGGCCCTCGGAACTGCGGATTCAGGCGGATAAGGGTGGGTGTAGCGACAGCGTAACCCACCATTTACGGATTCCAATGATTTTGCAGTGGGTTACGCTCCGCTACACCCACCCTGCAACTGCAACTCTGTGTCTTAATCAGACGAATCCCGGTTCAGACAATCCTATCTTTTCACCGCTATGGGAAAATCCGGCACGGTGTCAGGTTTTGTCGTGGTCGGGGTCTGGGTTCCCTCTGTGAGTTCCTTGACCCGTTCAGACAGATACAAATCCAGCATGTTGACCGTGATTTTGTCTTTGTCTTTGCCGTATGCGGCTTTGCCGCTGATGCCCTCCACAATGGCTTTGGTGAATGCGCCGTTCTGCCATTCGGGTCTTTCCAGAGAAATCTGCCGTCCGGTGGAGGAGGTGAACACCACCGCACCGTTTTCCGCAGAGGCCAGTTCATTGACAAAGGCATTCACATCCGCAACGCCCTTGCGTCCGCCCATGATATTGCCGGAATGGCAGGTATCGGCAAACACAAGGATTTTTCCGGCTATTGCGCTGACCGTGTTTTTGATGTCCGCAAACATCAGGCAGGTGCGCTTGATTTTGTCTGTATCCGCATCCGAAGGCAGGAAATAATACACGCCGGAACTGTCATTCATGCCGTGTCCGGACAGAAACAGCGCGGCAATGTCTTTGGATGTGGTCTGACGCTGGAGCCATTCCAGTCCGTCAAGGATATTGTCTTTGCCCGCGTCCCCGTCTGTCAGAACCCTGCTTTCCACATCCCGGTACAGACCGCCTTTCTGATCTGCCATGACTGCGGCAAAATCTGCGGCATCCTTGCCTGCATAGCGCAACGTCAGGGTTTTGTCCTGATACTGACCCACGCCCACAGCCAGCACGTAGAGTTTTGGTTTGACTGCAAATTCCTCTGCTGCCCTGCCTTTCCACTTTATCCGCACGCTCGCGGGATCACTCGCGGCAAAGCGGTTTTCCGCAATCACAGAGATTTCACAGTCCCGCTCCGGAATGCTGACCGTGAGTCTGTCTGAATCCGGTCGCATGGGTTTGCCTTTGGAACCTTCCGCAGGTCTGCCGTCCACCAGCGCTTTGACCGAAGTGACAGGTTCACCGGACGGCGTGCGCACGCTGTAGGTTACGGTAACGGTTTTATCGCTGATTTCCTGCCCGTGCGCGGGGGAATGAATTGTCACCACAGGGGGCAGAATCCGGGTAATGTCGGCTTCCTGCCTTTTTCTGCCGGATTGTGCATCTGCCAGACGCACGGATTCGTTTTCATCAAGGGTATCCAGCATTTTGACAATCACATCGGGCCGGTAAAAGCGATCCCGGAATTTGGACGCGGGAAAGAAATCCGCAACCCGGTCTTTGCCGCTGTTCACATGCCAGCCAATCAAATCCTCCGCGCCGGGGGATGCATCATAATATCCCGAAGGTGTCCACAGAATCCAGCGTTTGCGGTCATTGAGGGGGAAAAATGCCAGCAGTTCTTTGCCATCGGAAATCCGGAACCAGCGGATGGTTCCGTCACTGAATGCGGCAGCACCGGTTTTCCCGTTTTTGGCAATGTTCACGTCCCAGGCTGCGCCCGGAACAGGAGCATTCCAGCGTTCACTGCCGGATGCGTCAAAATACCGGAGACGCCATTCTGTGCCAAGCAAAAACCCGTCCTTTGCGGGACTCACCGCAAAGCTGCGGGATCTTTCATACTGATCCAGTTTCAGAGGGCTTCCGTTGAGTTTGGGGGTAACGGTGTATTTCCAGTCCGTGATGTTCAGGTTTTGCATATCCGGTGAACTGAGTCCGGAGGCTGCATTGTCGGATAAGAAATTTCGGGAGTTAACGGAAAAACTGTAGAAGAATTTCCCATTAGGTTGTAATGTAACATACCCTTTGAGAAAATCGGATGCTCCCGACTTCCGGCCCGGTCGGACACGGTTCCGGGGCGGATTCCGCTGTCGTCAGTCCGGTCGGTCTGCACAGGAGTCAGATCGTTATTCTGAATATATTCAGATGGTAACTGATTTTCTCAATAGGGGTGTTACATTACACCATTAGGTCATACCCGAATTGTATGGTTTTACTATCCGGAGATACTGCAAATTCTACTTGATTTCCCCTATAATCAGCAATGGATGGTGCTACAAACAAAGTTCTACTGCCTTCAGCTTCTAACACACCGAAACCCGGGTCCGCTGAACCAAAAACTATGCCGCCATTCTTTAATGGTAGAATACCGTTGATGCTACTGTTTGCCACAATGGCTTCCAAAAATTTATTGTTTTCGTTCTTATTCCATATCAAGATGTAACATTTAGGCACTCAGCAAAAAATAACTGCCCCGTTTCATCTGATTAGGGGACGGAATGCACAGTTTCTGTTTATCCGCAGGATATTTCCGGAGGATTTATTTCTTACCGGGTCCCTTACCTTGTTCATTATAATACGTTCCCCCGGCAAACAAAGTGCTTCCGTCATCAGACCAGGCAACCCTGCCTAAATTTCCTTTATCCACGCCCGCTGTGGAAGGCGAATACAGATGGGACAGATCTTTGGCAGACAGCAGATCCACATGGGTGGAATCGTTAAATCCCACAGCAATCTTTGATCCGTCCGGAGAGAACACAGCGGAAAACGGCTCTTTTCCTCCCTGTGCCTTTTCCCGGAGTGCCAAACTGAAAGTTTGATGCATCGGTAAAAAGTCCAAATTTCAAAAAACGCTATCAATAAAATCAGAGCGTTAATATCTGTCAAAACCTGATTATCGGACTTTTTACGAATCCATCAAAGTTTGGCTGTCATAAATTCGGATAAAACCATCATCGCAGGTGGTGACAAGTCTGCCCTCAGCGTCAAAGTCCGTCCAGTTACTTCTGCCTCCATAGTCCGTATCTTCCCCTGCCAGTGTGCCGTCCGTGCGGAAGACCCGAAGTCCTTCACCTGCTCCCAGCGCAGCAGCCAGAAATTTTCCGTCTTTGGAATATGCCAGATGATTGATGACATTCGGCAGCCCCGTGATGCGGGTTTTCATGGCTCCTGTGGCGCGGTCAAAGAGGTAAATATTATGTGAATCGGTTCCTGCTTTTGTCCATCCCCCGGCCGCCACCGTGCTGCCATCCGGAGAAATGGCAACCGCATAGATTTTGCCTTCATTGCCTTCCCCAATGGGGGGCCGCAGGATTTTCAGCAGGTTTCCGGATGCCAAATCCCACACGCGCACGGTTTTGTCATCCGAACCGGTCACCAGAAAGCGGTTTTGGGCATCCGTGCCGATTCTTCTTATCATTGCTGTGTGCATTCCGGTTTCAATGCGCAGCATGGGCGCGGTGGGCGGTTCAGCCGCATGGAGAGATACATTGAGAAATGACAGCAGGATAAGGGCGGTTACAAATGTTTTCTTCATAATGACTCCTTTGGTTTTGGGTTGTTGTCTTCAACTCGTTACGGGGCTCTGCCCCGTAACGCCAGGGGTGAGGCTCTGCCTCATTCTTACGGGGCAGAGCCCCGGAAACCGCATTACGAGGCGGAGCCTCGTAACGAGAGACAACGAGAGGCAGAGGCGGAGCCTCGTAACGAGAGGAAATCAGATAAATCACAATAATCAGACGAATCAGAGTTCAGGACAATCCCCCTAATCCCGGCTCAGACAATCATTACGGTCTTATCCGGCTAATTCTCTCAGATCAGTCACCGGGGAATGGTATCCGTGCTTCACCATCTGATGAAGCAGATCATTGGCCTGTTCCAATGTGCAGATATTCTTTTCGATTGCCAGAATCAGGCATCCCAAAGTTCCTGAAATACGGATTTTCATACGCTTTGCCTGTTTACGGGCATCAAGATCATCCGTAAAAAAAAGCCAGTTTCGATGGGCGGCAATCGCTATGGACGATGATTCTCCTTTGCCCAGATGTGATGACAGTTCTCTGAATAAACGGAATTCTTCATCGGCAGACATGCCTGTCAGGTATATCTGCCCGGATTCGGAAAAAGGATTGATATGGTGCTCAATCCCTGCATAAAAAAGATAACCTTCTTCCAGTCCTTTCTGAATCTCTTCATAAACCTGCACAGAGATATGGATTTCCCTGTGAATCCGACACAGAAGATGCAGTTGACCAATTGCCGAAAAATTTGAAATTACAGTTGTGTTTGCGATAATACTCATGACAGTTCCGTTTCTTCACGCAAAGTCTGAATTTCTTCCAATGCCTGCGAAACAGTTTCAGGGCCTAGCCGGAGCTCAATCCCCTGTTCTGTCAGTATATCTTTCATCTGTGCCCAGCTTATGCCCGCCATATTGGCAGCTTTTTCAAGAGAGATTTTCTGTTTCTGATATTGGTAAACAGCCAGTTGAATTTTCAGTTCAGGTCGTGAACGCAGGAGATGACGTAACGCATCCTGAATAACGGCCTCTTCATTCTGATAGATATTTGCTTCCACAAAAGACCGGGGGATTATCATTTTTCTCTTCCTTTCGCCATAGTTGAAAAGTGAATCATGTAATATGCAATTAGCATGATTTTGGTGTTATAGCAATTGTCTGTTGTCTGCCTCCCTCACTCCCTCACCTCAATCACCTCAATCACCTCAATCACCACCCTCCGGTTTTTGGCAAAGGCTTCCTGTGTGTCGGCTTTGTCTACCGTCCGAAGTCAGGGGAATATTTTTCAGAAGCCGTCCTGTGGCATTGTGCATTTTGGCTTCCCGCCCGCTGATGTCTGCAATCACATCGGGCTGATCCTCATTGATTTGGGAAAAATCACTGTTTTCAATGGATTTTTTCAGTTCTGCAATCATTTCCCTGTTCTACCCTGTTAGCCGGACAGCGGTTTTTCCGGGTTCCGGAATCAGGGGCGGTTCGGGCTGCGGCGGTGGTTCCGGAGAAGTCTTTTGGGTCAGAAGGACAAAAGGCCGGGATTCCGCACCTTCGGGCCCGTGAAATACCGGATACTGGGTCTGTTCGGAAATTCCCATCCCATTGTGCATCTGTTTCCGGGCATAGTCCAGAATCTCTTTATTGCTGAAATTTTCTCCGGGATTGGCTTTCAGCAGTTGTAAAGCCGAATAGGTAAATGCCCCGTTCTTACCATAATTTATGGGATATTCATAAGCTTTCTGGAAATAACGGGCAGCGGCAAAAAATTCGTAATCCGGTCGGTCGCCCGGAGAGGCAGCCTGATTCCGGCGGATTCCCCGTATTCCGGCTGTCCGGATCTGTCCGGGGAAATATGACAAAGCGGGTTTTCATCGGGTCCCAGGGCGTTTCAAGATAGCGGTTTACGGCTTTGATTCTGTCAAAATCACGGGAAGTTCCCTCGGAATGGCAGCAGTCCAGGAAAAGGTGAACCTTACGGTCTTTCAGTTCCGAGAGCAGCACGCGGATTTCCGAATCCAGGATCAGATTTTCCACGGTATCGCTTTCCAAATGAACAAGCGTGTCATAAGGCACAAAGGCTTCCGCAAATTTCAGGTCTTCGGGGTTCTCCCGCTTTACCGGGTCATGCTGCTGAACCCCGAAAGGGTCCGGCAACTGGTATCCGTGACCGGAGTATTGGAAAAATACCGTATCCCCCGCTTCCGTGCCATCCATCAGCCAGGAGCGGAAGCGGGAAAGAATCGCCCTGCGGGTGGCCTGTTCTTCGGTGAGGGTCTGGATGGAAGCCGCGGGAATGCCCTGCATACGGGTCATAAAATCCCGCATATCCCGAATATCATTCACACAGCCGGAAAGCCGGGGAATATCCGGATCGGCATTCTCATAATTGATCCCCACCAGCAGCGCACGGAATTTTGCATGGGCGTGGTGTGGGGGGAGGCAGAGGAAAAGGGCGAGCAGGATCAGTGTTGTTTTTTTCATGGGGTTCTCCTTATTCAAATGCGATGCAGAAGTCGGAAATATTCATCCCGGCTCATTCCGGCAGTACGCATATTG
>JAABRU010000130.1 GCA_011390755.1 Desulfobacteraceae bacterium
TGCGGTGTCAGGTGTGCGGTGTCAGGTGTGCGGTGTCAGGTGTGCGGTGTCAGGTGTGCGGTGTCAGGTGTGCGGTGTCAGGTGTGCGGTGTCAGGTGTGCGGTGTCAGGTGTGCGGTGTCAGGTGTGCGGTGTCAGGTGTGCGGTGTCAGGTGTGCGGTGTCAGGTGTGCGGTGTCAGGTGTGCGGTGTCAGGTGTTCAGTGTCAGCTGTGCGGTGTCAGGTGTTCAGTGTCAGCTGTGCGGTGTCAGGTGTTCAGTGTCAGCTGTGCGGTGTCAGGTGTTCAGTGTCAGGTGTTCAGTGTCAAATTTCCGGACTCCTTAAGATTCTAAGGTGATTTCCTGAAAACATTGAAGCGCTGCATTTGGAAATCGTCTTAAACGATGATGAACCCGTAAAGAGTCAGATTTCAGAAGATTTCTGCTGATAAAATCAGCATATTAATGTGTATCAAACCTAAATTGAGCGGTTCTCAGACCTGAAAATGATTTCCGGCCGGAAATATCAGGGGCTCAGCAGTTTCCGGCTCTTCACCCGCCGGGTGAAAAGCGTAAAACAGGCAAAGTTCCGCTTACCGGACATTCAGCCGGTTTATCTGAAAAAAACCGCTCAATTTAGGTCAAAGCATGGTTTTCCGACTTTCCGCGAGCTCATCAGGCAAATGATTCGGAAAACAAATGATTCGGAGGAAATAAGATAGGTGGCAATTTGGGTTAAGAGTTAAATTCATATACTTCAGAGCATTTTTTAAAAAGAGTAAGGCGATTTCCGAATATGAATGTACCGTCTCTGAAGGAGTCGCAAACTGAAAGTCTGTGAGCGGACTGTCATCTGCCGGACACTGCCAAATTTTGATGAATATGTAAAAAGTCCGAAATACAGGGATTTCAGTAATTTAACATACTGATTTTACTAAGACCGAATTCCGGAAAAATGACTTTTTGCCGGTTCATCAATTTTCAGTTCGGCACTCCTTTGGTATTATCTTTTTCGGAAATCATCTAAAAACTTAAAATTTCGTATGGTTACGAAAAATATATGACTTGCGGAAATAAAAGAAAGAGAGAAAAAATGCCGATAACACACATAAAAAAAACATTTCAGATTCTTGCCGCTGTTTTGTTCCTTTCGGGACTGTGTCATGCGGAAAACATCCAATGGACAGTTACACTGGAACCCAAAGTAAGGATTATCCGGGGCTTGTGGGGATTTTCCCCGGACAGTGTTTTTGCTGTGGGAGATCACGGGACAATCCTTTCCTATGACGGAACACAGTGGCAAATGATGGAAAGCGGCACGGATACGCATCTGAAAGCTATATGGGGAACAGATAAAAACACACTGTTTGCCGTGGGGGATCAGGGGACAGTTCTTCATTATACAGGCGGACGCTGGCAGAAAGCGGAAAGTCCGGTCAGGGAATCGCTGTCATGTATCCGGGGACAGAGCGCGGACAATATATTTGCAGCCGGAGAAAAAGGAACCATCCTGCATTTTGACGGCAGCAGATGGAAAAGATTGGAAAGCGGTACAAAAACCACTTTTTTCTCGCTTTGGAGTATTCCGGGAAGCGATGTGTTTGCTGTGGGAGGCGGCGGTACAATATTGCGTTACAGCAGTAATGCATGGAATCCCATGAACTCCCCGGATAACCGCAAGCTGTACTCGGTCTGGGGCAGAAGCAATTCGGATATTTATGCAAGCGGTTCCGGCGCAGTACTTTATTTTGACGGCAGAAACTGGGAAATTCAGGAAGACAATTTTTACCTGCTCAGCACTTTTTGGGGATTATCCTCTTCAGAAATATTTGCAGCGGGTTATTCTATTGCCGGGGAAAGTATCGTGCTCCGCTATGAAAATGAAAGATGGGAAGATACGGGAATGAATTCCAAAATTCCCGTGTATGATTTATGGGGAAATACGGCTGCGGGGCTTTTTGCCGGGGGGGGCAATTCCGAAAGCAGAGGAATTATCCGTCATTTCGACGGAGAGAAATGGCAGGATATGTGGCAGCAGGCGGAAGACGGATTCAGCAAAAAAGTACAGGCCGTCCGTTATTTTTCAGATTCCCATGCCTTTGCAGTCGGAGAATCCGGGCAGATACTGCATTATGACGGTAGCCGGTGGACACAGATGAACAGCGGCACGCAGGCCCGTCTGACAGCACTGTGGGGCAGTTCTGCGGAAAATGTGTTCGCGGCAGGAGAAGACGGAACCGTGCTGCATTATGACGGCAGTGAATGGGAAGACATGAACAGCGGGAATAAAGAAGGTCTGCGGGATATATGGGGATATATATCCGAAGGAAAAACGGTTCTTTTTGCAGCCGGAGACAAAGGAACCGTTCTGCGCTATGAAGGGGAGTGGGAAAAAATGGACACCGGCAGCAACCGGCGTCTGGAAAGCCTGTGGGGATATGTGCCGAATGTATCGGATGCAGAGCGATCCGCTAGGTTTTCCGGCATTCATCTCTTTGCGGCAGGCTGGGAAGGTCTTATTCTTTTTTATGACGGGAGGCAATGGCGGCAAATGGAAAGCGGTGTGGAAAAAAATCTCTACAATGTATGGGGATATCCCGCAGAAAACAGCCTGGGATACCGGGTCATGGCCGTCGGGGACCGACTGGGGGAAAACAGGACCAATATTCTGGAATATGAGGGGCTGAAATGGAAAGCACCGGAAACGGATTTCCGCCCCGCGGTCAGTCTGCGGAGTATCTGGGGAAGCGGAGAAAGCGAAATCTTTATCGGGGGAATGAACGGTTTTATCCGGCATTATGACGGAAAACAGTGGCAGCTTTCCCAGACGGACAGGGACGCGAATATATATGATCTGCACGGTATCACCGATGAAAGCGGGCATCTTTCCCGGATACTTGCTGTTGATTTTCAGGGAACTGTCCTGCACTGCAAATCCATGAGCCTTCTGCTTCCCGATTCGCTCACAGAAGGCGGTGCCCCAGGGGAGGGAAGGGTTTTTATTCCTGAAATCCGGACATCGGATCTGACAGTATCCCTGCACACTGATGACGGAAGCGGGATCACAGTGCCCGAATCCCTCGTCATTCCGGCCGGAAAAACTTCGGCCGTATTTGAAATCTCCGCTGCAGACGACAGCATTGCCGACGGAACTGAATCTGTTCTCATCCGGGCCTCCGCAGCAGCATATAATCCGGGAAGTGCTTTGATGCAGGTGCATGATAATGAATCGGCTTTTTTGACACTCACACTGCCCGAAGTGTTTTCTGAAGGAAGCGGTCTGATGGAACAATCCGGAAGCATTTCTGTCAGTCCCCTTCCGGAAAAAGATATTCGTGTTTCACTGTCATCGGATCATCCCGCAGATATCCGGGTGCCTGCTGCTGTCACGGTTCCGGCCGGGCAGAGCGGCACCTTTTTTGACATATACATCACGGACAACAGCGAAACAGATGATACACGGACGGCGGGAATTAGCGCTTCCGTCCGGGGCTGGCCCCGGTCCCGTGTTTCTGTACAGATTGCCGACAATGACCGTTATGCCCTTGCCGTTTGTATACCGGAAAGTGCGGAAGAGGCAGCGGGCGCGCTGACAGGAAAGATTTCCGTCAGCGAAGCCCTGCCGGAAGACCTGTCTGTCCGCCTGACATGGGATGATGCTTCTGAAATATCGGCTCCGGAAACCCTTCTTCTTCCCGCAGGATCTCGGGAAATCCCCTTTGAACTCCTGCCCCTCAGGGATTTTCTGGCCGACGGTTCCCAAATTGTAAACCTCACTGCCGCTGCCCCGGGATTTGCCGGTGCGGATGCGGAAATTCTTATCACAGACAGTGATTTCAGCGGGGAAACCATGAAAATGGGCACCAATATTATCCGTGCCCTGTGGGGAAGTTCTGCGGGAGATATTTTTGCCGCGGGCTGGTACGGAATGATTCAGCATTATGACGGCAGTCAGTGGCAAAGCATGGACAGCGGGACAGATACTGCACTGCGCCATATATGGGGATATGACAGACATACCGTTTACGCGGTCGGGGGTGACAGCAGCAGCGGTATTATTCTCCGCTATGACGGCAGCCGCTGGCAGACAGAATATCAGGCCACCGACGAAATTTTTTACTGGGTCTGGGGCAGTTCCCCGGATAATATTTATGCGGTGGGGGATTCCGATGCCGAAGGCGGAATAATTCTGCATTATAACGGCACACAGTGGCGGAAAACCGGGCCGGAGGGATATGCGGATTTCAGCAGTATCTGGGGCAGTTCTGCCGCAGATATATTTGTTGCCGGAAAAAACGGAATCATCCTGCATTATGACGGCACTGACTGGTCGGAAATGGACAGCGGAAGCAAAGAAAATCTGTCGTGCATCTGGGGAAATGCCCCGGACGATGTTTTTGCCGTGGCCCCGGGTACCATTCTGCACTATGACGGCAGCATCTGGACGGAAATGAAAGGCGGAGAGGGCCGAAACTTCTACAGTGTCTGGGGAACTTCCGGAGACAATGTGTATGCCGTCGGAAACAAAGGGATGATTCTGCACTATGACGGCAGACAGTGGTCGGAGGCGGAAAGCGGAACAGATTTGGGGCTGTGGGGAATCTGGGGAAATGGGGAAAATGAAATATACGCAGCGGGAGTGGATGCCCAGGTGCTGCATTATGACGGCCGCCAGTGGAAGACCCTGAAGGAAAAAGATCTGAGATATAACGGCATCTGGAGTTTTCACGATGAAAGGGGCGGCAGCAGCGTTTATGATGACAATATCCGGGCCGTTGCAGTGGGGGAAAACGGCAGTATTCTGGCATATGACGGCACCGAGTGGAAAGAAACAGAAAAAGGGTTTTATCCGGATCTGAATGCCCTGTGGGGACGCTCGGTCTGGGAGATATTCGCTGCGGGGGACGAAGGGACCATCCTCATGTACAACGGCAGCAAATGGCATAAGGCGGAAAGCGGCACTTATGAAAATCTTTACGGTATTCACGGATTGGGGGAAGAATCCGGAACCGATCTTTTTGCTGTCGGGGGAAACGGTACGGTTTTGCATTTTGACGGAAACCGGTGGCAGTCTCTGGACAGTCCGGCGGCAGCAACCCTGTACGGGGTATGGGCGGCACCTGCGGAAAACATTGCCGGATACCGCCTTTTTGCTGCGGGCCGGGACGGAACCATATTGCAGTATGACGGAAAGGACTGGCAGATGCAGCAGCTGGGTTCCTTCTTTTTTTACAGCATATGGGGCAGTTCTCTTTCGGATATTTATGCGGTGGGCTCATCCGGGAGAATATTTCATTTTGACGGTATCCGGTGGCATTCAGCGGAGAATGGTGTAAACACAACTTTCCGGGGAATCTGGGGAACAGCCGCCGATAATGTGTATGCCTGCGGATACGGAAAAATTCTGCATTATAACGGAAGGGAATGGACTGAAAACAGTGCCCCCAAACGGATGCTGAGCAGCATATGGGGCACTTCCGCTGCCGATTTTTTTGTTGCCGGTTGGGACAGTACCATTATCCGTTACAGATCCCCGACCATAGAACTGCCGGAAAAAGCGGCAGAGGGAAACGGTGTACTTATCGCGCAGGGGAAGGCGGGTATTCCTTTTGCACAGAAAAATGATCTCAGTATCCGTCTGACCTCCCATGACAGGGAGGAAATCCGGGTGCCGGAAAATATCATCATTGCGGCCGGACAGAAAAGCACGGTGTTTGATATTGAAATCCGGGATGATTCCATTGCGGACGGCACACAGCGGGTGGCTGTAAGTGCATCCGCGCCGGGTTTTCATCTGGCAACGGCATATATTCCGGTTACAGATAATGAAACAGCCGCTCTGAAACTGGAACTGCCGGAAACATCTTTTGAAGGGGACGGAAATGAGGAGGGAATTCTGGTCGGGGCCGCAGGTCTTTATCTGGAAAAAGAAGGGAAGGCACTGATTGCGGAAAAAGAAATCTGCGCGGCACTTTTTTCCCACAGTCCCTCAGATCTGACTGTGCCGAAAAGGATCTGCATTCCTGCCGGGTCAGACAGTGTGTTTTTTGATTTGCAGATTGTGGATGACAATATCTTTGACGGAGACTGCAGTGCGGCCATTTCCGCGCAGGTGGAAGGCTGGGAAGAGGCCCGCGCGGAAATAGAAGTGGTGGACAATGAAGAACCCCGTCTGTTTTTAGAAATGCCTGAATTCATTTTTGAAAATGATGGTGCAATCATGGCCGCCATTTCTGTTCCCGGAATTCTTCTGCAGGATTTCACCGTTTATGCGGAATCCGATGCTCCTTCGCAAATCTCTGTGCCGGAAAGTCTGCTGCTTCCCGCGGGGCAGACGGCTTTGTTTTTTGAAATCCTCCCCCGGGACGATGCGGACAGAAACGGAACGCGCAGTGTACAAATCCGGGTTTTTGCACCCGGATGGATCAGCGCGGAAGCCGAAATTGAAATCCGGGACAACGAACCCGGGGAAATTCATTTTCCCGGCGAAAGTTACCGTGTATGGGAAGATGCCGGAAGCATTGAAATTCCCCTGATCCGGAAAAACAGTTCTGCCGGGGAAATCCTTATGCATTATGAATGCGAAGACGGTCTGGCACAGCAGGGAAAGGATTACCTGGCAGTTTCCGGAAATATTCTTTTTGCACACGGGGAAAAGGAAAAAAGTATTTCCCTTCCCCTGCTGCCGGACAGCGGGTCAGAAGGGGAAGAAAATTTTTTTCTGCATATCTGCATGAAGGAACTGTCCGGAACCGCTTCTCCGGATGATACCCAATGCCGTGCCTATGACCGCAGTCTGGAAATCATTATCCGGGACAGGGAGTATCTGGCAGTGTATGAAGCAGAAAATCCGCAGCAGATCCGATCTTTCTGGGGCAGCAGCGAAAACAATGTATTTGCCGCAGGCCGGGGCGGAAAACTCCTGCACTTTGACGGAAAAGAATGGGAGGATAAGAGCGGCGATACGGGTGCAGGGTTTTTTCTGGAGGATATCTGGGGATTTTCCCCTTCGGATGTATTTGCCGCAGGTCAGGGGGGGCTGATACTGCATTATGACGGTCAGGAATGGCAGGTGATGGGAAGCGGCACAGAGGCCCATTTATATGCGGTCCGGGGCCATGCCGGAAACATATGGGCAGGGGGAAGCAATATTATTCTCCGGTATGCGGGCGGACAGTGGCAGGAATTTTTCCCGGAAAACGGTGTGATACCGGATATCCGGGATATGTGGGGCAGTACGGAAGGCAGTCTTTTTGCCGCGGGAATGCAGGGGCAGATCCTGCATTATGACGGAAAAAACTGGCGTGCAATGCATTCCGGAACCGCGGCCCATCTCTATGCCCTTTGGGGAAGCAGTGAAAGCAGTGTATTTGCCGCCGGTTCCGGGGGCATCCTGCTGCATTATGACGGAAAAGAATGGAGGGAGATGGAAAAAGAAACAGATTCATCTGTCCTTTTTCTGGAATCCCTGTGGGGAACATCGGAAAACAATGTCTGGGCCGGGGGATACAGGGGCATTCTGCTGCATTATGACGGCCGGATCTGGCGGGAAACAGATTTGGATACCGGCGGCTACAGCATTACGGCTCTGTGGTCGGTTCCGGATGCGGGCGATGCCTCGGAAATTTTTGCCGCAGATGAAAGCGGGAAAATATTCCGTTTTGCATTTCGTCCCTGAGAAAAGATTCCGGCAGGTAAGGGATTCTTCAAAAAAATACCTTTTTTTATCCGAAACGCGCAGAGGGCAACCCTGTGTCCGCCCCGCGGACAGGCAGATGACTGCCTGGAAAGTGCCTTACCGGTTCATCACATATTTTTTTTCCCCGAAAAAAGACAGCGCCGGTCCGGCAATAAGCGGATCATCATAATTCAGGAACTCACCGCTGAGTTCTCCGGGCGCATGAAGGGCCAGCCATGCAATCACCCGGGCCGGTACATCAGAGGGTTCCAGCATCCCTTCTTTCCAAAGTTTTGTAAAAAAAGACACTTTTTCCTGCGGCATATGATCCGGTCCCTCGGAACGGATACGGGCCTGCATTGCCGTGTCCACAACCCCGGGACGGACAGAAACTGCTGTTATGCCGGGTTCTTCCAGCGCCAGCACGCGGGTCAGATGGGTCAGCCCTGCTTTGGCCGAGCAGTAGGCACTCCAGCCCTCCACCGCATTGGCGGCCGCGCCGCTGCTGATATTAATCACCCGGCCTGCGGTTTTCCGCAATTCCGGAATCGCCGCCTGGATCATATATAAAGGGGCGAAAAGATTGACCTCCAGGTTATATGTCCAGGCGTGGGGATTTACCTCGGAGATGGGATCGATCGGTTCCAGAATTCCCGCATTGTTTATCAGCGCATTCACATGTCCGAATTTTTCCACACTTTTGCGGATTGTATAGCGGCATACATCCCGGTCGGCAATATCCACACTGAGAGGCAGTACCTGCGCCCCCAGCTCCTCTGCTTCCTGCGCGACTTTCTGCAAAAGCTTTTCTGTCCGGGCTGTCAGGGTAAGGCAGGCCCCTTTTGTCCCCAGCCAGCGGGCCACATCCGCACCGATCCCCCGGGATGCGCCTGTAAGAATAATGACCGGTTTTCTGTCTGTCATAATGATTATCTCCGGATTTGTTGCAAATTTCCGCCTGTTCCCCATCCTCTTTCCGGGGGAACAGCGAATTTTTAAATATAAATGAGCACTGCAAAAGGATAGAATTTATTTGTGATTTCAAAAACTGTTTAATCCCACATTTCGATCTTTGCACTCCGGCTATTTGAATTTATTAAATCCGATTTTTCATTCATGTAAAAAGTTATAGAACAAACAATTTAATTTTCAAAGTGTTACAGAGACAAGCGAAATGTGGGTTTAATATCAAATAATTAATCTCTAACATTGCTCAGAGGATGTAATACTGCAGCCACGAATGGCACGAATCTGCACGAACCCGAATTCGTGTAATTTGTGCCATTCGTGGCTGATTTTCATAATATTTCGTGCAGAAATTCATACATAATACAATAATACCGGCATGTTATTTTTTTGTCCTGTACAGTGATAAATGAGTGCCAGCAGATCGAAAAGATTCTGTTTCCGGCCGGCAGTGCCTCCGCTTTCAGACTCCCCTCTCCCTGAGGGGGGAATACTGTTGCCTTAAGACTCCCCTCCCTCAGGGAGGGGCAGGGGAGGGTGGAAACTGTCATTATTTTCAGGATGCTGCTTTCTCCCCCCCTCCCGGCCTCCCCCCGCCGGGGGGAGGAGAAAAATTCTTAAGTCAACAGCATTGGGGGCGGGGGGAGGGTGAAAATCAGCCTTTACCCCCCTCTTCCCGGCCATCTCCCGCCCGGGGAGAGGGGGAAATTCAGGAAGTTTTCGATCTGCTGAGTGTGTGCAAAATGGTGCAGAATTCCCTCAGTGAGCAGTACTGCCCCTGCGATCTGCCGGGGGAAACGGAGGGCGCATTATTCCTGCGGATATACCATTTTCCCGCTGAAAGACAAATCATAGCCCTGCAAATCCCGCGCGGTATCGCTGAAAATCTTTTCATGGAGCATACCGATAAAGATCTGTACCCCCTGATCAAAGAAACGTTCCCGTGTAATCAGCAGATCATAACGTTCCCAGCGCAGGGGAATGAAATCCAGGTCCAGAAGCCCGGCCACAGAGCGGATTCCGGGTGCTGCATCCACATTTTTGCGATGTATTTCCAAACCGGCATCCAGATGTCCGCCAACCTCTTTTTCATAGCCTTTTATCTTTTCCCCGGCAATACCGGCTTTTGCCAGTTCCCGGTCAAAAAGAAGCCGGGTTCCGGTTCCCGGGGGGCGGTTGATGATCTTTATGCCGGGGCGGGCCAGATCCGCTGCGCCCTGAATCTGTTTCGGATTTCCTTTTTGCAGGAGAAAACCCTGCTCCCGGCGGCAGAAATTGACAACCGCGGGACTTTTGTCCAGTTCCCGCGCGGCATAATCAAAATTGTATTCCTTTTCATTTTCCTGCAAAAGATGACTGGATGCCATATGGCAGAGATTCTGCCGCAGGGCCCGCAGTCCTCCCATGCTTCCCATGTTTCCGAATACGGCCGCATGATTGCTGTAAAGCCGGTTGAACAAAGAAATGCTTCTGTCCAGCAGGGGATCATTGCTTCCGCAGATGATGAGCAGACCGTGGCAGGGGGGCAGGTGCGCGGAAGGTTCCGGATAATTGATGGTATTGTTTTCTATCCACTGCTCTGCCAGATGCTTTGGAAAAAGCCATTTGCCGGTAATTTTTGTTGCGGGAAGTCCTTTTTCCGAAATCAGGGAATATACCATTTTTTCATTAATATCCAGAAATCTGGCAATTTCCCGCGTGGATAATAATTCTTTTACCATATTCAGGGGCCGTCATCCAGATGAAAGGAATTTTGAAATTCATGCCGCATCTGCCGTTTGCTGATTTTTCCCACCCCGGTCTTGGGAATGCTTTCTGTAATCACAATTTTATCCGGAATCGCGTAGGCGGGCAGCGCGCCTTTTTTTACATATTCTTCACAGAAAGCCCGGATATCCGCCTCACTGATGCTGTCGGCAAAATCTTTTTTCAGTACCACAAAGGCAATGGGTTTTTCCCCCAGTTTTTCATCGGGAACCGCAGTGACAGCAGCTTCGCTCACGGCCTCATGGGAGCCGATAATATCCTCCAGCTCCACCGATGCGACCCATTCCCCCCCGGTCTTGATGCTGTCTTTAAAACGGTCGGTAATCTGCAGGTATCCTTCTGTATCCACAAAACCGATGTCTCCGGTATGCAGCCAGCCCTCGGACCAGAGTTTTTCGCTTTTGGCCGGATCCTTGAAATAGCCCTGGGAAAGCCAGGGGGAACGCACCACAACTTCACCGATGCTTTTCCCGTCATGGGGCAGGGGGGTGCCGAGAATATCCACAATGTCCAGATCCACCAGCGGGGCGGGAAGCCCGGTGCGGCAGCGGATTCTGATCTGTTTTTCCGTTTTCCAGTTGACCATGTGGCTTTTCAGATTTGCCATGGCCAGCAGCGGCCCGGTTTCGGTCATGCCGTAAGTTGAGCAGAGATTGATACCGTAATCCAGCGCGGTGCGGCAGACACTTTCGGGCAGGGGCGCGCCCCCGACCGCAATTTTCCAGCCGAATACATCGGTATTTTTAATGGCCGGGCAGTTGAGCAGTGTGTGGAGAAAGGTGGGATCGCAGTGGGAAACGGTCACACCTTCGGCGGCAACCAGTTTCAGAATCTTTTCGGGTTCATATTTGCCGGGATAGACCTGTTTGGCACCCAGAAAAGTGAAAAGAAAGGGCATTCCCCAGGCATGTACCTGAAACATGGGGGTCAGGGGCATATAAACATCGCCGGAGCTGCACATGGGCCGTCCCTGATACGCGCAGAGAGCCGACATAATGCCGAAAGTATGCAGCACAATCTGCCGGTGTGTAAAACAGACTCCTTTGGGCAGTCCTGCCGATGCGGTCGTATAGATCAGGGTGGCCACTGCATCTTCTTCAAATTCCGGGAAACTGTATTCTGTGCTGCTTTGGGCCAGCAGGTTTTCATATTCTCCCGCTATTGTCAGGGGGGATAGGTTTTCCCCGCTTTCTTTTTTGTCTGAAAGGAGAATAATCTGAATATTCGGATTCAGTTTGTCCCGGACGGATTCCAGCAGGGGAAGAAAGTCCTCATGCACCAGCAGCAGGGAATTTTCCGCATGATTCACGGTGTAAAGCAGATGTTCGGGAGAACGCCGGATATTCACGGTATGCAGCACACTGCCCATCATGGGGATGGCAAAAAATGCCTCCAGATAGCGGTGACTGTCCCAGTCCATAATACCGATAATATTTCCCTGTTCCACACCCAGTTTTTCCAGTGCATTTGCCAGACGGGCGATACGCTGCCGGAATGTCGTATAGTCATAACGCATACTGCTTTGATACACAATTTCCTGATTCGGTGTATGAATCAGGGGATGGCGAAGCATTTTTTTTATCAGAAGCGGATAATCGCAGGCCGAGGATGCCCGCTCAATTTTCCTTACACTCATTTTGCCTCCTTCGTATGGGCGGTTCCGAATCCGCAGACCGGTTCACGGAAAGTTTATCCCGGTTCTGCTTCCGGCGGTCGGAAATGAACATGAATTGCAGTTTCTGTCCGACTGTCTTCCGGCAGTCTGCCCTTTCCGGCCGGTGCGGAAAAACAGGCGGAAATTCTGTTTTTACCCGAAATATTCCATTATACCACGACTGCATCAGAATTCCAAGAAATCTTTACAAATACAGGAAAATTCCGATTGTTCTTGACAAATATCAGTTTTGCAATTAGACTACCTTTTTTAATATTATACAGATGTAAAAATGTTTATCCGAATTACAGGCCGCAGTAACGCGGCTTTTTGATAACTACAGAAAAACATAATTGAAAGGAGACGGAAACAATGTCACAACTTCTTCCCCCCCATGGCGGAAAAGGATTGGTATGCTGCCTGCTGGAAGGCGCTGAACTGGAAGCCGAAAAGAAAAAAGCCGAAGGTCTGAAAAAAATTGATATCTCCAACCTGGTAAAAGGTGATCTTATCATGATGGGCATCGGCGGTTTCAGCCCGCTGAACGGTTTCATGACCAAAGCCGACTGGAAAGGGGTCTGCGAAAATTTCCTGATGGCCGACGGCACCTTCTGGCCGGTTCCGGTAACACTGGATACCAATGACGAAGAAGTGAAGGAAGGCGACGAGGTCGCGCTGGTCAACGGCGGTGAAATTTATGCCACCATGAAAGTCACCGAAAAATATGAAATGACCGAAGCCGATAAAAAATGGGAAGCCGAAAAAGTGTATAAAGGCGAGGGCGAAGATTCCCAGGGCGACTTTATGGCAAAAGCCATGGAAGATCATCCGGGAGTTCAGATCGTCATGGCCCGCGGCAAATACAATCTGGCCGGTCCTGTCAAAGTGCTGAGCGAAGGGGAATACCCCACCAAATACGCAGGTGTGTATCAGCGTCCCGCAGAAGCCCGTAAAATTTTTGAAGAAAGAGGCTGGAAAGAAGTGGCTGCCCTGCAGCTCCGCAACCCCATGCACCGCTCCCATGAGCACCTGGCCAAAATTGCTGTTGACGTATGCGACGGTGTATATATCCATTCTCTGGTCGGCAACCTGAAACCGGGCGACATTCCGGCTGAAGTCCGCGTAAAATGTATTGACGCGCTGGTCAAAGGGTATTTTGTGGAAGACAAAGTGGTGCAGGGCGGTTATCCCCTGGATATGCGCTATGCCGGTCCCCGTGAAGGCCTGCTGCACGCCACCTTCCGCCAGAACTACGGTGTTTCCCGCATGATTATCGGCCGGGACCATGCCGGTGTGGGTGATTTCTACGGTATGTTTGAAGCCCAGACCATATTTGACAAAATTCCCCATCCCGAAGAACCGGGCAAAGCCCTGCTCTGCACCCCGCTGAAGATTGACTGGACCTTCTACTGCTCCAAATGTGACGGCATGGCTTCCCTGAGAACCTGCCCCCACGGCAAAGAAGACCGTGTACTGCTCTCCGGTACCAAACTGAGAAAAGGTCTTTCCGAAGGCACCCCGATTCCGGATCATTTCGGACGGGATGAAGTGCTGGAAATCCTGCGCGAGTACTATGCCAACCTGGAAGACAAAGTCGAAATCAAGACACACAAAGCTGCTGACGGTCAGTAAAAAAACGCTGAACGCTCTATAGCGGAGAATATAAAGGGAGATGCCTTAAGGTGTCTCCCTTTTTTTGTTTTTCAGTTCCCGGTTTATATCTCCCGAACTTCGGATCCGGGTGTATCATACCATCCCCATATACGGAACAGGCGATTTTATAATCAATGCCGTTTCCTTAAGGTGATTTCCGGAAAAGATGATACCGGAGGAGTGCCGGACGGAAAGTCCGGCAGTGTCCGGCAAAAGACAGTCCGCTCACAGACTTTCCGTCTGTGACTCCTTCAGAGACGGTACATTCATATTCGAAAATCACCTAAGACTCCCCTCCCTCAGAGAGGGTAGTGCTGCCTTAAGAAAAACCGGAGTGCCAAACTTACAGTTTGGCAGATCTTTTTCTGAATAATTTCAGCATGTCAGACTGTAAGTCTGACACTCCTCCGACCTTAAGGCAGCAGCATTGCTCAGGGAGGGGCAGGGGAGGTGAAAAAATCAGCTGATTACAAAGTATGTTTCCCCTTCCCTCCGGGGGATTTTCTGCTTAAGGAAACGGCATTGATTTTATAGTGCCAGTGAAGAGTCAGAAACTTCGGATGAAATAAAAACAGGGTATTATAAAGACAGATTTCCGGAACTGATTTTATAAGCATCGGATTTTACAGCATCGGATTTAACTCTTTATTGGCATTTATAACAAATACCTTGACTTTTTCTGAATTTTGCAGATAGAATTTTAAAAATATAAGTTCACACCCATAATTTCCGGACAGTTTCATGAAAATATCCCAGCGATCCATTTCAAAAAATCTTGCCGTGACCCTCAGTTTTATCGTGTTTCTGGTAATGGGCGCGCTGCTGTTTTCCATCTATTGCATACGTTCCCATGATCTGCTGAAAATGGTGGAGCAGAAAGCGGATGAGCACATATCCAGAATATCGGGAATTCTTGCCCTTCCCTTATGGAATATTGATTATAAGAGTATCAAAGGAATCTGTACGGAATTTGCCTATAATGAACTGGTGGAGGAAGTGCATATCCGGGATGCTGAAGGGAAGGTACTGTATGCCTACGGGGGGCAGAACAGGGATGATACGAAAATCACCCGGTTCGGGGATATTGTATATAACAGCACCCATCTCGGGCGGGCAGAAATCTCACTGAGTCTGGAAAAATATCAGGATGAATTGCGGATTTTTTCCTTTATCACCGTCTCCATTCTGATTGCATCCCTTCTGATCATCTGCATCAGTACCGGATGGCTGCTGCGGATTTTTCTGCGCCGCCCCCTCGCGGTACTCTGTGAGGGAATGGACCGGGTGGCCCGGGGGGATTTTTCAAAAGAACCTGCACGGGAAGATTATATCGAACTTTCCGGTATTGCAGAAAGATTCCGGAAAATGGCACAGATGGTTGCAGACAGGGAAAATGCCTTTGCATCTGCAAACCGGAAACTGCGGGATGAAATCGCAGAACGGAAAAATGCGGAAGCGGCCCTGCGGGAGAGTGAGGCAAAATTCAAAAATCTTTTTGATGTTTCTCCGCACATTATTATCCTGACGGATGCGGATAAGGGAAAAATTGCGGATGCCAATCTGGAATTTTACAGAGTATCAAAACTGAAACGGGAAAACTGCATCGGCCGCAGCCTCACTGAACTCGGTCTGGTTCCGGAAAAACTGTGGCGGACATTTTTGGATATGGTGAAAGATTTGGGAGAAATCCGGAATCTGGAACAGGAAATCCCCATGATGAATGCATCTCCTGTCAGTACCCTGATTTCTGCCAAAATTGTCCGGATGGACAGAAAAGATATGATTCTCATGATTGTCATGGATGTGACCGAAGAGAAAAAAGCCCTGCGGGAAAAAGAGGATCTGCGGGAAAGACTGGCCCGGTCCAAAAAAATGGAGGCGCTGGGACTGCTGGCAGGCGGTGTGGCCCATGACCTGAACAATATTTTATCGGGTGTTGTCAGTTATCCGGATTTACTGCTGATGGATATTCCCGAAGACAGTCCCATGCGGAAACCCGTTGAAACCATAAGGGAGGCCGGGCAGCGTGCAGCCGCGGTCGTATCGGATCTGCTTACTTTGGCCCGCGGGGCAGCCGGAACCCGGACCCGCATCAGTCTGAACCGGATCATCCGTGATTATATGAGCTCCCCCGAATATCAAGCCCTTTGCAGTTACTATCCGAAAATCAGACTGGAAACCCGCCTGGATTCCCATTTGCCGGATATCAGTGCTTCCCCGGTGCATATGCGCAAAATTATCATGAATCTGGTGGTAAATGCATTTGAAGCCACCGAGGGTACGGGGACAGTCCGGATTTCCACGGAAAACCGCTATATTGACCGGCCTGTACGCGGCTATGACGAAGTCTGCATCGGAGAGTACAGCCTGCTGCGCATATGTGATGAAGGCTGCGGCATTTCCCGGGGGGATCTGGATCGGATATTCGAACCCTTTTATACCCGGAAAGTTATGGGCAGAAGCGGAACCGGTCTGGGACTTACCATTGTCTGGAATACCGTGCGGGACCATCAGGGTTATATTGATGTGGAAAGCGGAGAGTCCGGAACCCGTTTTGATCTCTATTTTCCCGTCAGCGGGAAAATATGCGCGGATGATTCCCCTGTCTCCCGGCCCGGACAGTACCGGGGAAAAGGGGAAAAAATACTTGTGGTGGATGATGAAGAAACCCAGCGCATGATTGCCTGCAGTATTCTCCGAAAACTGGGCTATGCGGCCCATGCTGCCGACAGCGGCGAGACCGCACTGGAATATCTGGAGGCAAACAGGGTTGATCTGATCCTGCTGGATATGATAATGCCCTCCGGACTGAGCGGACGGGAAACCTATGAAAAGATTATCCGGATCCGCCCCGGACAGAAGGCCCTTATTGCCAGCGGATTTTCCGAAAGTGAGGATGTGAAAAAAATCCAGGCCATGGGCGCGGGGGCCTATGTGAAAAAACCCTATACACTTGAAAGTATGGGGATTGCCCTGAGAACGGAACTGGACAGAAAGGATTTTTCGCTAGTGGATCAAAAAGGCTGATGCATTCAGTATCTGACGGTAAGGGGGGATTGCACATGCCCGGCACGGGCGGTTTCGGGGCCTGTGCAGTTACGGCCCTTACAGAAAAAATCAGGGGATTTGACCCGCCACCGGCGGTTCAGGGGTTCAAAATCTTTTCCAGTTTTTGCAGGTTTCCGGCTTCTCCCACCGCTATCACGGTTTCCCCGGCATTGAAACGGGCCTCGAAAGAAGGGTTAAAAAGCATTTTGCCGTCGGCTTTTTTCATGGCAATAATAATCAGGTTGTATTTCTGCCGGATTCCCGAATCTCTGAGCATGACATTCACCAGTTCCGAATCCGGACTGACCGGTATTTCTTCCATTTGAATATCTTTGGGCCGGTCGGCAAAGGCCAGATCAAGAAAACTGGTCACAGTGGGCCGGAGAATGCGCTGGGCCATGCTGGCCGCTCCCATGGCATAGGGAGATTCCACCCGGTCGGCTCCTGCCGCAGTCAGTTTTGTTTTTGCCGCTTCATGACCGGCACGGGCTATGATGGTCAGATGGGGGTTCAGCTGCCGGGCCGTGAGTACCAGAAAAACATTATCCGTATCCGTAGCCAGGGCAGCAACAAGCCCCTTTGCCTTTTCAATACCGGCTTTCAGCAGTACGGCTTCAACGGCTGCATCACCGCAGATATAGGGCACCTGATCTTCCTCCATTGCAGACACCTGTTCCTGATCTTTCTCAATTACCACCAAATCAATGGGTTTGGTTCGCAGTTTTTTGCACAGTACCCTGCCGATGCGTCCGTATCCGCATATGATATAATGATTGTTCATTTTTTTTATTTTCCTGTCCAGAATTCTTCTTCCCAGAACCGCGCGTATCTGCCCTTCCACCATAAACTGCACCACCACGCCCGCAACATAGACAAAATATCCGAATCCCACAAAAATGAGGAAAATGGTATAAATTCTGCCCGGAACCGTAAGGCCCCGGACTTCGGAATAACCCACAGTGGTTACTGTAATCATGGTCATATAAAACGCATCCAGAAAACTCCACCCTTCCACGATCATATAACCCAGGGTGCCTGCCAGTACAACCGCAAAAGAAATCAGGCAGACCCGGATGATATTGTGTATACTGTTTTCCATATAATCCCTGAAAATAATGCTTGACAGTTCAGTAACGAAACACTAATAATGCCGATGAAGAGTCAGAAACTTCGGATAAAGTAAAAACAGGTATTATAAAATCAGACTTCCGGAACAGACTTTATAAACGGTTGATTTTACAATGCCGGACGGATCCCTTCATTCGCATCAATAATATCCCGGAATATCCCAGGCTGCCACCCGGCAGCCAAAATCAGGCAGATGCAGGATACCCGGAAGTTGCCGGAATGAAAAATCGGCAACCTGCGTTTATCGGTGGCAGCTTTGGGTAATAATATGTTTAAAATAAAAATGAATCAGAAAGTTATCATAATGGAAACAACAATATGCACCGTTGCATATAATTGGTGGCGGCAGCATGAAAAGGCGGGCGGCTCCTTCCTGGTTCATACTGCGGATAAAAGACTGTAAAAAACATCAGGAACTGCGGACCGCCGGGTCCGCAGTTTCTTTTTTCTGCCGAAAAGGGCTGTGGGGGATTGTTTCCGCGCAGCCCTTTTTTAATGGAAAAACGGCTTTATTATGGCACAGATTAAGATCGGAGAAAAGAGATAATTTTAACAGGAGGAATCTGAATGCTGGTGGTTATGGAAAAAGACGCAACAAAAGAACAGATTGATTCGGTCATTACGGCGATTGAAAACAGGGGGTATACGGCCCGTCCCATTCCGGGCGGGGACAGAACAGCTATCGGAGTGCTGCGGAATAAAGGCGCTGTGGATGCTTCTGTTTTTCTGGGACTTCCGGGTGTAAAAGATGTGGTTCCCGTAACCAAGGCCTATAAACTGGTCAGCCGGGAAGTGCAGAAAGAGGATACGGTCATCCGGGTGGGGGATGTGCTTATCGGCAACGGGCATATGGTGATGATTGCCGGACCCTGCGCGATTGAAAGTGAAACCCAGGCCCTGACCATTGCCGGGCATGTAAAAAAGGCAGGAGCGCATATGTTCCGCGGGGGAGCATTCAAACCCCGCACCTCTCCCTATTCTTTTCAGGGACTGGGAGAAGAGGGACTGAAAATACTGGCCAAAGTGAGGCAGGAAACCGGTCTGCCGGTCATTACTGAAGTCATGGATATGGAAACTTTTGATCTGGTGGAGGAATACGCGGATATTATTCAGATCGGCACCCGCAATATGCAGAATTTCAGTCTGTTGCGCCGAGCCGGAAAAGCCCGGAAACCGGTTTGCCTGAAACGGGGCATGGCCGCCACCATTGATGAGTGGCTTATGGCGGCAGAATATATTATGGAAGGGGGAAACAGCGAAGTGATCCTCTGCGAAAGGGGGGTACGGACATTTGTTAATCACAGTCGCAATACCCTGGACATTTCCGCCGTGCCTGTTGTGCGAAAAGAAAGTCATCTGCCCATTATCATTGATCCCAGTCACGCCGCAGGTCGCCGGGATCAGGTTATTCCCCTCAGCCGCGCATCCACAGCCGTGGGGGCGCACGGCCTGATGGTGGAAGTGCATCATGAACCGGACAAAGCCATGAGTGACGGTGCCCAGTCCCTGTACCCGGAGCAGTTTGCAGGTCTCTGTGTACAGGTCAGAGCTATTTCTGATTTATTTAAGGGAGATGAGGGATTCTGACATCTGTTTTTGTCAATGCCCCGGAATCCGGCAGAATCGGATTTGTCCATCTTTGACTTGAGAAAGAGCTGCCGGAAATGATACAGAAGGGGTGGGGAAAGGTGTTGGGTGTCAGGTGTTCGGTGTCAGGTGTTCGGTGTCAGGTGTCAGGTGTCAGGTGTTCGGTGTCAGGTGTCAGGTGTTCGGTGTCAGGTGTCAGGTGTTCGGTGTCAGGTGTCAGGTGTCAGGT
>JAABRU010000030.1 GCA_011390755.1 Desulfobacteraceae bacterium
TTCCCGGTGAAAAAATTTCCACCCTGTTCTGAAAAAGATTTATCCGGATTTTCTGACCAAAAATCGACCAGTCCCTGTGCATGAACGCGTTGGCAGTCAGTTCTCTGATCACAAAGGGTTCATAATCGTGCCTGTCGGTTCTTCGGGTTTCTTCTTTGTTAAATATCGGTTTTACTCTTGAGTTTATTTTCACAAACTGCTCGGCAGCCCCGATCAGTTCGGGAATCGTACCGTCAAGACTTTTATAATCAGTCATATCGTCTGTCAGGTCATTACCGTCAAAACAGTTCATATCAATCCCGGTCTGAGGAAGAAATCCGGACGTATCTGTTCCGAAAAAAAGAGCACCGGCCACCGTGAGGCAGGCGTTTTCATCAATAATCTGGAAATTATACAGTAACTGTCTGAAATCCGCTTTATCTTCCCATTCCATCTGCCGGTAATCTTTGCAGTACAGTCTGAATTTAAGCAAATCTATATTGTCAACATCTGTACCCGGAAGTCTGGACACCTCAAAATGAAACCGGGAACCATCCTGAAAAAGCCTTATCAGTTCTTCATTCGTAGGTTCGATGGATACTGACCCGACCCGGATATAATATTTGTTGGACGATCTGACTTTGAAGGGTTTGAATTTTCCTTTTTCCACTGAAATGCGAAGAATTTTTTTTCCTCTGTGTGAATAAATGAAATTTCAGGAATTACCGGGGGAATAATATTGTTTCTGCAGATATGGATAATTCTTTCTTCAATCCGCTTATCCTCAACCCCTTCAATCCTGCCCCTGTCGGAAATACCGATAAATATATCACCTCCGGACATATTGGAGAATGCTGTGATTTCCTTTGCCAGACTGTCATTATGGAAATCAGCGGATTTAAATTCTGTTCCGGAATCCTCTCCGTTGCGGATGATCTGATAAATATCCAAATCGGGCTTCCTTTGAGTTATTGATTATTTCCAGAAAAAAATATCTGGTAGTGGGGCAAATCATCAGGCTGGTCCATCAGAAATTTTTCTCTGCCTCCTCTAGCGCCTGAATATCAAGCAGATCAACTGCACGTCCGGAAATTTTCTTTATTTCAATCAGATATTCCGGCCTGACAAGCGGAATGACCGTGCCGTCAATCCGCAGGTGAATCGTATCTGCAACTGCATCTTTATAAATATCCCGGTCTGCAAAAATAATATCAACAATGATGATTCCGTTATCCGGTGTGAAGGTATCTTTTATAAGCACCCGCCAGATGGTGCAGTTTTGGAAGTGCATCAGGTTATCATCCTGAATAACCTCAAAATTCCCTTTCAGTAATTTCCTGACAGATTCCAGGGAATCAGGCCCGATAAGCATCAGAAGGTCAATATCTTCCGTGGCTCTGGGTTTTGCAAGAATCCCAACTGCCAGACCTCCGATCAGGCAGTATCTGATCTCTGTTTCATTCAAAACGGAACACAGGTGTTTTAAGTTGTTAAACAGGCTTTTTCCGATTTCCATAATTTTTCTTTTCTTGCCAGCATATCCTGATATATCATTTTTCTGATTTCCTCATCAGTTTTCCGGGGGTGTTTCTGTCTGAAATATGCTTCTTTAAGATTGAAGCAGAGATCAATAATCTGAAGTGTTTTATTAAGGTTGTTTATGTATCTGTCCATTTTTTTCCCATTTCCCTGATTCCTGACAATTTATCCGTCTCAGATTTTCATCTTACATCAGAACATGATGATAAATGAAATTATTTTATTTTAATATTATATATATATCTTTTCTGTCAAGAAACCGGTCACAGATATATCATTTTCCTGATTTCCTCATCAGTTTTTTTATCCATTGGCATTATGCACAATGACTTTGAAATATTCGCCGTCAATATCAAAATCCGGAGATATGACCTTGTTGTCTTTGATTAAAATAACAATCTAAATTCTAAAGATTTTTTTGGTGGTGGGTCAGATCCGTTGATCCGAATATTCCCCTCCCCCGGCGGGAGGGGTCAGGGGAGGGGGGAAATAAAGGATGTTTACACCCTCCCCCTGCCCCTCCCTGAGGGAGGGGAGTCTTAAGGAAACGGCATTGATTATATATTGTAATCATTTCATATTGCTTATTCAATACGTCGCATTATTCACTTTAACTCTTTGTTGGCTTCCATATCAAACCACATGCCGAAAAGGGTAAACTGACTGGCACTCATGAAAGAAAACATGGCAGCCAGGGCATTGACAGATGGAATATGCCCGGTGAGCATCCAGTATAATAATAAGCGTATGAAAAGAATTATCGTTGCAATTCCGAACATCCCGCCCAAAGCATAAAAGAAAATCAGGGGATGAAAATCCCGGATAACATATTTTTCTTTCATCCGCCAGAAAAACATTTTGGTGAGAAGCCAGCTGATGGTGAACAGCACTTTTTTGATTTTCATCCCGGACTGTTCACCGATATTATAAACCGGTTTGACCGGAACATCCTTGACCCGGAAATTATATACATTCAGGCGGATGAGCAGATCATTGGGCTGGCCGTAGCGTTTGTACATTCTGTCCCAGTCAATGGTCTCCAGCACTTTCCGGTTCATGGCCGTATAACCGGACTGGAAATCGGCCACATGCCAGTATCCGGATACAATTTTGGTCAGAAGGGAGAGAAAGGCATTGCCGAAATAGCGCGGGGGGGGCATTTTTTTGTATGCCTCACCGGTGACAAGTCGGTTGCCCTTGGCATAATCCGCAGTGCCGTCCACCACCGGTTCCAGCAGCAGCGGCAGATCCTCCGGATTCATCTGCCCGTCCCCATCCATGCGGACGGCCACATCAAAGCCTTCCTGCAAAGCCTGTTTGTAACCGGTGGCAAGAGCACCGCCGCAGCCCTGGTTGATTTCATGGCGGATCAGCAGGATTTTTTCATTTTTCTCCCGGTAATTCTGCACAACCGCAGCGGTATTGTCGGTGCTTTTATCATCCACAATAATGATCCTGTCCACATAATCCGGCATGGAATCCAGCACGACAGCAATCTGTTTTGCTTCATTATAGGCCGGGATTACGACACATATGCTTTGTTTTTTATACATTATATTAACCGTAAATTCACTGTGTAGAAAAAAAATAACATACTGATATTATTAAAATCAGCCAAGAATGACACGAATCTGCACGAATCGCACAAACCGTAATTCGTGCAATTTGTGTAATTCGTGGCTGTAATATTAATTAAATCTTCTGAGCAATGGTACGGATAAATTATTTGATATTAACCAGTTTTTTGAAATTGCAAATAAATTTTGTCCTGTATGTGCCGTAAATTATAAACCCGGCAGCCAGAATCGCTGCTTGCAGTCCTGTTTTTAAAAAGGGGGGACTGATATTTCTGCAGCAAAATTATGACTCATGGGTATTTTTGATAACACAATTTTCATAAACATAGTATCATTCAGCAGTATCGCACACCAACTTTGATGAATCGGTAAAAAGTCCAAATTTCAAAAATCGCCATTAATAAAATCAGACTGTTAATATGTATCAAAACCTGATTTTCGGACTTTTTACGAGACCATCAACTTTAATGCGTTATTTCATTTAAGGGACCCGGTAAGAAATAAATCCTCCGGTAATATCCGGCGGATAAACAGAAACTGTGCATTCCGTCCCCTTATCAGATGAAACGGGGCAGTTATTTTTTGCTGAGTGCCTAAAACTGTGTGTATGTATTCCAAAGGAAACTTCAGAATGCCGGGTTTAGCTTTGCTGGCCAGTGTTTAAGATAATTGTTTTGGGATAGATTTGGGGTGAACGCAGTGAACCCTGGCATCCCTGAATCTGTTGGGGTTCGTTTCAACCCCAAATCTGTTTTCTTAAACACCATAAAACAGTACGGTAAGGTAAGATAGGCAGTAACAAAATTGATTTGCAGAGCAAATTTCATTTTTCTACAGATTCTCCTGCTTTTAACAGCCCGAATGAATTTACTGTCTCTGATATCTGATTTAATTTATTATATAATTCCTCTGACAGATCAGCGGAAATATCCGGCAGCAGAACACTTTTACCGGATGCTGACAGTGCTTTTTTCAATGAAGATACCGTAAATTTGTTAAAAAGAATTTCAATTGCCCGCCCGGTTCCCTTTTCATTCCCGGATTTTATCATATTATCAGTGATATGTAATAATATTTGAATATTGTTGGGAGATAAGCCGAAGGCCCGTTTCAGATAGACCAGTGATTTTTCATAATTCCCGGCTTTGGAAAGGCATATACCCATATAAAACAGGGTGTTTTTGCTGGCGGGGGAAAGGACAAGGGATTTTTTGATATGATACAGTGCTGTATCTGTATCGCCTGTTTTTACATGTATCATTCCTTTCAGATTATGATATTCCGGATTCTTTTTATTGCCGGAAAGTAATCTGTCCGCAGTGTTCAAGGCAGCTTCCGTTTTATGTAAGTGAACCAGCACCAATGCCAGGTTATAGCGGGCATCTGTATGCAATGGATTGTCCTGTACGGCTTTTTGATAATAGTCGGCAGCAGTTTCATAATCTTTCTGCTTCAGATAAATATTTCCCATATTATGGTAAGTATATGCCTTCTGTCCGTTTCTCATATCCTTAAGATGCAGGGCCGTCTGATAGAGATGCAGGGCTGCGGCATCATTCCCCTCTTTGGAATAACATTCCGCAAGATTATGGACAGGCCGGGCCAGTCCCGGTGCTTTATGCGCAGTATCTGTCCAAAGGAATTTTTCCGTTGCCCAAACCCTGTTCCGGGTATAGGTTCCGATTCCTTCGGAAATCAGGATAAATATGACAAAAACAGTCACAAGGCCGTACATAAGGGGACGGGTTCGGAAATGTTCCAGCCCTTTTTGAATGCCAAAGGCAATGGGCAGAAAGAGAAAAAAAGAAGGCAGATAATTGCGATGTTCATACACCATTTCCAGAGGTACAATGGAAGACTCCACAAGATGATTGAGAAAGAAAAACAGGATGGAAAAGGAAACAAGCGGTTTCCGGTGTATGAGAGCAATTCCCGCAGAGATGAGGGAAAGCACAATCAGAATGCAGGGTATTGTGGTCCGGGGATTTAACAAAGATGTGGATATTTCAACATCGTGCATCAGAGAAAGACGATCTGCCACCGGCCAGAACAACTGAGACAGATACAGAACAAGAATTCCCGGCTGTGTCATTATCCGTTCGGACAATGAAAAAAAGCGCGATTCATACCCCTGAAGAAAAGAAAACAGATTCCCTTTCATAAGAAGCAAAACTCCAAGAAAAAATGCCAGACCCGCGAACCCAGAAAATAACAGCAGAAATTTTCTTTTTTTCTTTTCTTTCAGATGCTCAAAAAAGATGATTTCCGCAAGCAGCAGAGACAGGGGCAGAAGAACCGCATTTTCCTTTGCGCCCACAGCCAGCACAAAACAGAGAAGAACCCCGGCATAAAAAAATACCGCATATCCCTGATGCTGTCCGTTTCTGCCCTTAAGATACAGCCAGATGGCCAGAATATAAAACATGGCAGACAAAGAGGCCATACGCTGAACAATATAGGTCACGGCCTGGGTCTGAATGGGATGCGCAGCCCATAATGCCGCAGACAGCAGCGCGCAGAAATGCACCTGATTTTCATTATAAAGCGGGGCCATTGCAGGTGTCCGGAACAACTGTGCACTTGCCAGAAAAAGAAAAAACGCGGTAAGGATATGAATAAAAATATTGACCGCATGATAGCCGGACACATTGTCTTTTCCGAAATACCAGTTCACGGCAAAGGTGACGGCGGCTGTGGGACGCCGCAGTCTGCTCTGATTGCTTCCGGCTTCGTAAAAAGACCCTTTCAGGTCTTCCAAAGACAGATTATCAATATGCACATTGGGATTGAAAAGAATATTGGGATAATCGTCAAAATGCCAGGCGGCGCGGAAGCTATTGCTGTAAGAGATCAGGATAAGAATACCCAGCAAAAAAAAAGCATTTGCAGAGGGCAGACAGTTTTGCCGGGGGGAAGGCATGAATTTATATCAGCTTTCTTTTCATGAATATCAGATTGGCGGCAAACAGCGCGCTGAGGGTCCAGCCCAGCAGAACAATGGCTCCTTCTGCCAGCAAAGCATTGCTGACAGTCAGATGATATAAAGCCGCTTCCCGAAAGTTGAGGGCTTCCAGATTGGGGAGAATATAGAAAATACATTTCAGAAGTATTTTCAGCCCCTGGGAATGTGTGTTTTCAGAAAAAATATAGAGATCATTGCTCCAATGCCCCAGAAAAGTAAGGCCGATAAGAAAAAAATTATGCAGAATCGGTGAGGTGAAACTGGCAAAAAAAAGGCTGAGGGCCGCCAGCAGTACCCATTCACCGAAAATGAAGGTGAGTGAAATCAGATGAGCAGAACTGATGGGGACAGAAAACAGGTACAGCAGAATCATCCAGGCGGCAGCAAGGACACAAAAGAGGGAAAACAGAACCGATACACTTCCGAAGAATTTACCGATAAGAAAAACCGGCCGGGTAACCGGCCGGGACAATACCATATATATGGTTTTCTGGCGGATTTCCCGTTTGAGAATATTGGAACCGGTATAAATAACCGTTACCAGGCCCCACAGACCAATCACAAAGAGTCCGCAGTTCTGTATTACCCGCTGTCTTTCCCCAATGGCCATTTCCCCCAGCACCAAAGCGGAAAAAATCAGCAGAATACCCGATGCTGCGAGCAGATGCAGCAGACGATCCCGCACAGATTCTCTCCATACATTGAGAGAAATTGCCCTTACCTGATATGCAATCATTTTTCCCATTTTATCTGTATCCTTATCATTCTGTATCATTCTGCTGAATTCCTGAAGCGGAAAAGAACCTCGGCGATTTCTTCCTGCACCGGCCGCAGTGATATAATGTTAAAGGAATGCGTATCTGCTGTATGCAGAAAATCTTTTTTCCGATCTTCAGGAATCATTATCCGCCAGTTTCCTTCGGGCTGCCGGATAATATCTGATTTATCTTTCGCAAATTTTTCGAATAGTTCTGTATGTTCTGTCTCACATATCATTTCATATCCGGTAATCTTCCGGGGCATGTCGGAAAGACGGCCTTCCCACTGCACCTGCCCTTTTTCACAAACGACACCACGGTCAGACAAACGTTCCACATCCGAGAGAATATGGGAACTGAAAAGAATGGTACGGCCGGATGCTTTATAATCCAGCAAAACAGACTGAATCCGGTGCCGCCAGTAGGGATCAAGACCGCTCATGGGTTCATCCAGCAGCAGAATGTCCGGATCATGTACCAGAGACTGGGCAATCCCGGCCCGCTGCAACTGGCCTTTTGATAAGGTATTCATCATCTGATCCGCCTGGGGCAGCAGTTCTGCCAGTTCCAGTACCGTTTCGGTTCTTTGGACAAGTCTGTCTCCGCTCAGTCCGGAAAAACCGCCCAGCATGAGCAGCCATTCTCTCAGGCGGAGATGGGGATAAATATACTGGGATTCCGTCAGAAATCCCAGACATTTTTTGGCCTGCGGCAGGCTTGCCGGTCTGTCTTTGATCATCACCTGTCCGGCATCCGGCACCAGCAGTCCTGCCCCCAGTTTGATGGTAGTGGTTTTTCCGGCACCGTTAGGCCCAACCAGGCCCAGAACAGTTCCCCGGGGGACTTTGATATTGATTCCGTGAAGAATTTTCCGGGATCGCATCCAGAATCCCTGACGTACGGAAAAAGTAATATTTTTCCATTCAAGGGCATATTTACTCATTCTTCATCACCTTTTCAATTTTTTTCAGCACTTCTTTCCGCAGGGCCGGATCCTGCACATTCCGCAGAGACTCCTGCAGAAAACGCAGGGCCAGTTCTTTTTCTCCGACTTCTGTAGCAAAGGTGGCAGAAAGGTTTGCCAGATAAACCGGTGCGCCGGGTAAGGCAGAGGCTTTGTGGAATGCCTGCGCCGTATCCAGTTTGTTTTCCCGGTATTTCCATAAATAATATCCTTTAAAAAACCATAACTGCCATTCCTCCGGATGGAAAAGCAGCCCTTTTTCTATGAAATAAAAACCGTCCTCCGCGGCTTCGGCCTCCGAAGTCAGTATAACAGCCCCGTACAGATATGGTGCCTGCCAGCGGGGTGACAGATCGGTGATCAGATCCAGCAGATGGAAGAGGTGGGGATAGGATTTATCTGAAAGAAAATGCTGGCCGAAATAATAAGAGGTCCGCATCCAAAGCAGATCTGCCAGAAAATGCGGATCCGCCGGAGCAAAAATCCGCATCAATGGTGCGCTGATGGGGATATAAAGAACATCTTCTCCGATCTGTTCCTCGCACCAGGGACAGGCCGGATTGATTTTTCTTTGCCCGTATCGCTTATGTATAAAGTTGAACTGCAGGGATATCGTGGCAAGGAGGAACAGAAAACATATAAAAGGATATATTTTTTTCATATTACTTACACAATCCGTACATTACAATTAAAAATTAAGTCAGAAATGAATAAAAAATATAACACATTCCCTGAAAAAAAACAACCTGTTTGCCAGTGCTGAATACCGGATTGGAAATTCCCTAATTGACGGGAGCAAATAATATTTCATTTTTTCTGCATACATCTTCCATTTTTTTATCTCCATAGGCCGCAAAAGTATCTGCCATAATCTGCCATGTCCTTTGATAATAGGTCAGTAGCCCTTTTTCCCATGTTGTAAAATACCTTTTCTTTTCCAAATCCGGCATTTCCATCTTTTTTTGATATAATGCAATATTTTTTTCATACAGTGCATAGGGAGAAGGGGCAGATTCATCCGGCTTTAACAAGCGAATGAGAGGGCCGCAGGGATAGGCTTTCTGTAGGAGGGTATTGATCTCCTGCTGCTGATCCAGAATATACACCGGTCTTTTTTGCATCAGATGAGACAAAAGCACAGTCGGATCTTTGTAGGAAGGATGTATCGGCAATCCGATATTGCCCAAAAACTGCTTTACATACCAGCCGGTACTCCAAAGTTCCGACTGAAAAATGACAACATCGGGCCGCATCCCCAAAACATGCTGCCCGTATAAAATACCAAAATAATTGGCATCCGCCGCGGTGACAATCACCGCATTTTCTTCCACTGTATTCAGCACATTCCGGATATGGGCTTCATAAAATGTTTCATTTCTGCGTTCTGCAAAAGGCCATTGGTACAGGCCGTGAAACAGAATCAGTATAGTCACAAGAAGGATTTGAAGATTTTTTTTGGGCCATATTTCCTGAAATCTGAGACTGAAAAGAGCAATGGGAAAAGAAAGCAGTATCATCGGCAGGGCAAAAAAACGTTCGGCTATGGATTTTTCCCACTCAGAAGTCCCGATACCGAACATGGCAATAAAAACACCACCGGTACAGAGAATGCTGATACCGATGCCCGCTTGAAAAAGATTGATGTTCGGAAAACAGGTGCTTTTTTCTTTGGTAAAACGCTGTGCAAACAATAATCCGGCCAGTGCAAACACAAAAAACAGCAAAGATAAATCTTTGGGAAGTGTATGCAGAAACAGGATGGGAGCATTATACCAGGTTCCCTGTGAATTGGGGATTAAAGACAGGGAACCGTATTCTTTGCGGAAAAGGTGGGTAAATAAGCGTTGAAAGGGTTCTGTCCAGTCTCCCCACATATAAGGGCCCTGCGCCAAATCTGAAAAAAAATAAAACAGCGGAAGCAGACCGGCCAGAGACCCCATACAAAAATACAAAAAACAGGAAAGTCTGTCTGTTTTTTGGCTGAACCAGACCAAGATTGCAAAAGGCAGCAGAAAGGCCAGGGAATGGTGGTTGCAGAATCCCAAACCGAAAGTCAGACCGGACAGGGCAAAATATTTTCGCTTTTCTGCCGCAGATATATGCGGATGCAGAATTTTCCAGAAAGCATAGATGCAGCCGGAAGCCAGAAGCAGATTCAGGGCAAAGGGTTCCGGACATGTGGCTGCCCGCCACACCGAACAGCTCAGATATGTTCCATAGATACCCAAAGCGGTTGCTGCATGGTTTTTCGTATATTCATACAGAACTGAACCCATCAGCATAGCCGAAAAATAAGTGCAGAGGACAGATACAAAACTGATCAGAAAAATCAGAGGCAGATATTGCTGAAACAGGGCGGCAAAACGAAGCAGAAGACAGAGCAGGGGATAACCGGGCGGATGGGCAATGCCGCCTTTGGCAGCGATAATGGCAAATTCTCCGGAATCATAATCCGGCAGACCTGATGGGAGGGCCAGGATATACAGTAATGCAAGAGGGAGGAAAATGCAGCATATATGAATGCGGTAATGGTTCATATACCATATTTCAGATAAGAGTTGATGAAAAAATACAGGTCGGAGAAAATTTTATCTGCAAGGGTTATTATTGTTCACAAGAATCAGTTTTTCATTCATGGTCCATTCATCATCACCGGCACCTTTGTATGCAATGCCCGGGGCAATGGACAGGGCTTTTGCTTCATAGGAATTTTCGCTGGCAGCCGTCATATTATAATCATACTTGGAGCCGCCTTTTACTGCAAAGCCGATGGATGTCAGTGTCATGGCATAGGTATCATATTCTGAATAATATGCCTGCTGCATTTTTGCCAGTGATCCCAGCCCCCCTCTGGCTTCCACCTGTTTGGCCCGGCACTGATAGTTCATGTATTTGGGGAGGGCAATGGCAGCCAGTATGCCGATAATGGCAATGACCAGGGCCAGTTCAATCAGGGTAAATCCGTCTGTTTTGTTTTTTTCTGTCAGCATAATATTTTCCTCCGTTCTGTTATAAAAATCAAATTGTTCATAATAATATAAAAAATTATATCTGTAATATGTCTATAATATATCTGGAAGCAATATTTATGCCAAAATTTGATTCTGCCGGGCAGGGGAAGATGATTATGGTACTTTATCCGGGTCTTTGCAGACCTGTGTAAAGAGCTGCATACTTCGGGCTGCGGCTCTTTTGTCACTGCTGCCCTGTGCGGATTTTTGTAACAGCGCGCATCCTTTTTCCTTTTCTCCTGTCTGTATCAGACTTTGAGCAAACCAGTACATAATAGCCTGTGATTCCGGTTCTTTTTCCCATGCCTTCCGGAAACTGTCAAGGGCGGAATGCCAGTCTCCCCGTCCGATATGGCAGCGTCCCTGCAGAAACAGCAGATCCGCATTTTTTTGATATGTCATCAGGTAGTTGACAAGAAACAGGGCACGTTTATGCAGCCCTCTGTCGTGGAAAAAACGGGCCATCTGATACACATACTTTGCATCCGTATAATGCCTGAATTTATCTTCTTTCAGCAGTTTTTTTACATGCTGATACACCGTCTCGGCCCCTGTCATATTCTTTTTTATGATCGCGAGAAATAAAAAATAACTTTGCTGAACCGGAATATCCTCCGGATATTCCCGGCTGAGTTTTTCTAATATTGCCCCGCCTTCCGCGGTATCTCCCCCGCGGTTGAGTTCCAAGGCCAGATTATGGCGCATCCGCCTGGAATCCGGATATTTTTCCAGATCAGCCCGGTACAGATCCACTCTGCTTCTGAAGTCCGCGTTCCGCTGCCAGGTCGCATATCCGCTACATAGCAGAAACAGACAAAAAATGGAAAGAAAGATACAAAAATTGTCTGTTTTTTGTAAAGCAGCATCGTAAAAAATCAGGACGGTTCCCAAAGAAATCGCCACAGAAGGCAGATACATGCGGTGTTCAAATATGATTTCCAGCGGAATGATTGTGGATTCAATGAGATGTGCGGCCAGAAACCATGCTGTTGTCCATGCAGATACGGGCCATGTTTTTCTTCGGAAGCAGGCAGTCATCACAATGGCTGACCAGCCCAGAAAGCTGCAAAGGGTCGTCAAAGGTCGGATAAGACTGTGGGATACAGGATAATCATGCAGCAGGACAAAACGATCCGGCAATGGAAAATAAAACAGGGAAACATAATGCCACAGCACCCTGCCCTGTGTCATCAGTCTTTCCCACAAAGTAAAATCCCGGTGCCTGTATGCTGCCAGAATGCTTTTCAAAAACGGAAGCATGAGCAGGAACAGAGCGGCAGCACATATCATCCCCAAAAAAATCCACCATCGTGATATTTTCAAAGGACGGTCTCTGAGCAAAAGCAGTTCATGAAGAATGATAAGAAGTGGCAGAATGACCGTATGTTCTTTGCACATCATGCTCAGGTTCCAGAACAAAAAGGAAATACAGTAGAAAAAGAGCATTTGGGCATATAATTTCCGGATTGCATATTCTCTTCCGTAAAGCCAGGAAATAAGGGAAATAAGGGCAAAAAGCAGAGCCATTGCGGTCATGCGCTGTACAATATAGGTGACAGCATTGATTTGCAGGGGGTGCAGTCCCCATAAAAGGGCGGCGGCCCAGGCCAGGGGAAATGCGGCAGCACCGTATTTATCTTTTAATTTCGGACTTTTCAGGGTTTTATAAAAAAAGAGCAGGAGCAGCAGAGAGCAGCCGATATGGATCAGAATATTCACAAGATGATAGGTAAAGGGTTGATATCCGTCCCAGAGGTAATTGAGAGCAAAACTCAGATATACAAGATTTCTCCTGGAGTTGGGGTGCTGGGCTGTGAGCACATTACGGATATTTTCCCATGAAAAAGCATCCATGCGGATAAATACATTGTCCACAATATTGGGTACATCATCAAAAATAAAAGGAGACTGCAATGTGTTGCTGTATGCGGCCAGAAGAGAACCCGTCAGCAGCAGGAAAAATATCAATGGGGAAAGATGCCGGCAGGCATGGGAAGGGGAAAATACGGTGCGGTCATTGTTGACAGATTTCGTTGGCATATCATGCAGATGCGTCTTATTTCCAAGTAGAGACGCACGGCCGTGTGTCTCTACATCACATTTTTTTCAAATATAAAAAGTAAATTGGTCATGTACTGGAATAACGGTGCGTTACGGCTACCGCCTCAATGTCATTGACTTAAGCAGAATATTCCCCTCCCCTAGGGAGGCAATGCTGTTGCCTTAAGACTGCCCCTCCCTTGAGGGAGGGACAGGGGGAGGGTGATAACAGACTGTATTTTTCAGTAGTTTGATTCTCCCCCTCCCCAACCCTCCCCCGCTGGGGGAGGGAGTTTTCTCTTAAGGCAACAGTATTGCCCCAGGGAGGGGAGTCTTAAGTCAATGACATTGGCTACCGCCTAGCGCACCTACCGTGCAATCTATATCTTGATAAAAATAATTCTGACAAACAAAAAACCTCCCCCCGCATAAAGCGGGGGGAGGTTTTTTAGCAAATCATGAAATTACATCATCCGGAGCAGGCATTGGTACCGTTTGACAGATCAAGACCTTCATCCATAGTCCAGACATCATCATTGCTGCCTTTCAGATCTACTGCGCTGGCTGTGGCAATATAAGTTGTTCCGGTGGCTCCGACGTTGATAAAATAGGAATAACGCTGAGTATCCCCTTTTACAGCAAAGCCCAGAGAATCCATACTCTCAGCATAGCGATCGTTTTCAGACAGATAGGCTTCCTGGTTTTTGGAGATGGTTCCCAGGGACTGTTTTGCCTCACTCTGTTTGGACTTGCACTGATAGTTCAGGAAGTTGGGGATAGCGATGGCAGCCAGGATTCCGATAATGGCCACAACGATCATCAGTTCGATCAGGGTAAAACCTTTTTTGTTAAGTTTCATCATTTCTAAACTCCTTTCATAAAAAATTGATTAAAATTGTTCCTCTGTGTGTACATAAAAAAAACTCTCACGAACTCCTCTATCACCTCCCTTTTCATCTTTTGCGCTTTTGTATATGTGTAAAAGCAATATTGATGCCAGTAGTAAAAAAAAATACCGCATAAAATATAACCCTTCTGAATTTCATTATTTTTATTTTTGATATGCCCTGTTTCGGATCAGGATTCTGCACAGAAAAGGATTTATTCCATTATTTGTGCCGGAAAAAATAACAAATTTTGAAACAGAGCTGACAAAAAATGTCAGAAAAGCACTGTTTTTGGTTTTTTCAGCCTTCAATCCCCAGTTTATCCAGGCGGTAGCGCAGGGAACGGAGGTTGATTCCCAAGAGCCTGGCGGCCTTCTGCTTTTTTCCCTTGCTGATTTCCAGGGCTTTCTGCACATACCTGCGTTCCATATCCGCCAGCACATCATCCAGAGAGATACCTTCCGCAATTACGTCAGTATCCATGATTTCATTTTGAGGGCGGATATTTTTTCTTTTATGGAGTGACAGGGCCAGGCTGTCAGGCAGAATAATATTGGTATTGCTGAGGGCCACACTGCGTTCAATCAGGTTTTCCAGTTCCCGGATATTGCCGGGAAAATCATATTTCTTCAGCAAATCAATGGCGTAGGAGGATATTTTGCTGATTTCCTTTCCGGTCTCTTTTGAATATATATTCAGAAAATGCTGGGCAATGGCATGAAGGTCGTCTTTTCTTTCCCGCAGGGGTGGCACCTTTATTTCAACCACATTCAGGCGGTAGAAAAGGTCTTCCCTGAAATTTCCTTCAATCACTTCCTCTTCCAGGTTTTTATTGGTTGCGGATATAATGCGTATATCAACCGCAATATTCTCATTGCTCCCAACGGGTCGGACGATTTTTTCCTGCACAGCCCGGAGCATTTTCACCTGTATGGGAATACTGATTTCCCCGATTTCATCCAAAAACAGGGTGCCTTTGTCCGCAATTTCAAAAAGCCCTTTTTTATCTGCGCCTGCACCGGTAAAGGCCCCCTTTTTATGGCCGAAAAGTTCACTTTCCATCAGGGTTTCCGGTATTCCCCCGCAGTTGACAGCAACAAAGGGGGCGTTTTTCCGCTCGCTCTGCTCATGGATGGCCTGTGCAATCAGTTCTTTGCCGGTTCCGCTTTCACCGGTCACCAGCACATTGATTTTGCTTTTGGCCACCTGCCGGATCATTTCATATATATGCAGCATTTTGGGATTATTGCCGATGATTCTGTTAAAATGCATATTTTTTTCCAGATCGGCTCCCAGATGTTTTTTCTCCTGCTCAAGGGTCTTTAATTCCAATGCTTTTGTAAGGGTCTGCTTGAGTTCATTGTTGTCAAAGGGTTTGGGCAGATAATCATAGGCCCCTTCATTCATGGCTTCCACGGCGGTTTCTGCCGTGGCAAACGCGGAAATCATGATAACCACGGTATCGGGACACTGTCTTTTGGCAGCTCTCAGCACATCCAGACCGGAAATATCTCCCAGACGTATATCCGAAAGCAGCAGATCATAATGATTTTTTTCAATCAGTTCAATTGCTTCCTCTCCGTTTTCCGCCGAGGAAACCTGATACCCTTCCCGCCCAAGCATCAGTTCCAGAAATTCCCGCATACTGAGCTCATCATCCACAACCAGTATATGATATTTGTTTTCTGACATAATCATCCGTCTTTTTTTTCTGTCTTCATATCTTCAAGGGCCTGCCGCAGATTGTTTTTCGTTCTTTCAGAATCCGGATCAATTTCCAATGCTTTCCGGAAACAGCGGATGGCCTGGGATATCTTCCCCTGCTGTGCCAGAGCGATCCCCCAATTGCCATAGGCTTCGGCATTTTCCGGATCAATATGTATAATCTCTTTAAAATGACGAACCGCTTCTGCCGTTTTTCCATAACGGGCCAGAATTCCACCGGCATTATTATGTGCTGTGATATCTTCCGGGTCCGTCTGCAATACTTTCAGAAAATGCGCCAATGCTTCCCGGTCTTTTCCCAATCGCAGCATATAAACCCCCAGATTATTGCGGGCCTGCAGATAGCGGGGGTTGATGCGGAGTGCTTCGGAAAAATGATAAACCACTTCCTTTTTCCGTGACGGATCATCCATCATTGCACTGGCCAGATTATAATGGATAATATCATTTTCCTTTGTAATTTTCAATGTATGCTCATACAATAAAATACTGTTCTGCCAGTATTGCATCTGCTGCCGGGCCAGTGCTGCATAAATGCATATAATGATAATGGATAATGCTATAATTTTTTTGGGGGGAACATGCTTTTTTTTTATCAGATTATACAATCCCCAGATAACAGCGATATATATTCCGACTGCCGGAATATAAGTCCAGCGGTCGGCTATGGCCGGCCAGATACCGGCCTGTTTCAGGCCGATTACCGGAAAAAGGGTTCCCAGAAACCAAAACCATCCCATAGCAAACCAGGGGGAATTCTTTATTTTTTTGAATGCAAAAAAACTGATCCCCGCCAGAACGGCGGATGCCACTATCACCTGCCACAGAACAATGCTTCGGGGATAGGGATAAAATACGGCCAGATCAGCCGGACGGAAAATTTTGTCCAGATAACGAAGATAAAGAACCGGGGCACTGGCAAACCGAAAGCCCATGGGAACAATATCTGCAGATATGTTGATGTGAAAATGGCGGACAGACAGCGTGGTCAGGGCAATGGATATTCCGGAAAAAATAAAAAAAGGAATTTTCTCTAAAAAAACAGGGACAAAATGCGGGGATAGAATCTGTTTGAATTCAAATCGTTGCAAAGGCCAATAATCCATTAAAAGCAGAACAAAAGGCAGTGTTACCAGCATGGGTTTGCTTAACAGTCCTGCTATGAAAAAAGTAATACATAACATATACCGCAGCGCAGATGGTTTTCGGGTAAAAAATATATACGCAATGGTCGTCAGAAACCAGAAAAAAGTGCTTAAAAGATTTTTCCGTTCCGCAACCCAGGCAACGGATTCCACATTGAGCGGATGGACAGCAAAAATAGCGGCCAGCAGGGCACTTTTCCCGGTTTCCCCGGTGGATATGTTAAAAATGGAAAACAGGAGGATGACATTGGCAATATGAAATAAAAGATTCGTCCGGTGATGCCTCCCCGGAGCCGGGCCGTACAGTTCGCAGTCCAGCATATGGGAAACCCAGGTCAGGGGATGCCAGTATCCGAAATTGGGAAAACGGAAGGCCCAGCGGATGCCCTTTTCTGTTATACCGTTTTTTACATAGGGATTCTCAGTGACATATTCTGTATCGTCAAGGGATATAAAATCAAATTCTCCCACAGGGCGGTAGAGAAAAAATGTAATCAGCACGAGGAGCACACAGATGAAGGTTTGAAAAGGGATATGATGATTATCAGCAAATATTTTTCTCATCATATTATTCTCTGTTCAATATGATTGTTGCAAACATTGCCCATTTGTGCATTCCTGAATTCAGCATCGTTTCCGCTTTGTCAAAAAAGGGAAACAAATATCCCGGTATCATATTCCGCAATGAAACCCCGCCTGAAAGCAAATAGACAAAAGGGCTATGGGGAATAATCTGTTTAACATGCCATTGAGGAAATTTTTTATATAATACATCTCTGTCCCGGTCAAAAACTATCCAGGGTAATGCGGAATTGGCACCGGAAAGGGGGCCTCCTTCTGCCAATACCCAGTTTTCCGCTTTCATGTCAACAGGTTCATGATGCAGATACCTGTATATCAATCGGGACCAGGGAGTCATCCAGGGTTCGATCATTATTATACTTCCGCCGGAAGGAATACAGCGGCCTGCTTCCGTAAAAAAGAATTCCACATTGGGAATATGATGAAAAACATCCAGCATGACAATGTGGTGAATGGAATTCTTCTTAAAAGGCAGATATTGTGCGTCCAGTACAATATCTGCTTTCGGAATCATAAAAACTTCCGAGCATAGAGCGGCAGGTAATATTTGTTTTAAAAAACCGCCTCCGGATCCGATTTCAAGAACAGATTCCTTATGGTTCACATGCACAAGAATCTGGTGATACCACTTTTCATATATCTGTTTTAAAAACAATTTTACATTTATTATCCGTGATCTCGTTACTGTGGTTTCAGGCGAATCCGGATCCATATTCTTTGTAAGCGGGTGTTCCATAATGCGTTTAAGTTTTTTCAGCATATTTATTTCTTTAAATTAATAGCTTGATTTATTTCGAATTTGTGTGCGAACAACCTTAAAATCAGCCGACCCAAAGGTTTATGGCAAAACGTGCTGCCAATATAGATTGAACAAGTATAAAAATTAATAATAAAGGATAAAAAATCATCCTTTTATTTAATATATTACTTATTGATAAACATAAAAACGGAAATGCAAGAAGAGAATACCGGATATATCCTCCGCCATATCCCATACTTGCAGGGAAATATGCGAAAATAGCATAAAATACTATAAAAATTATATTTTTTGATTTAAAGACAAAATAAGATGCGGGAAGCATAATGCATATAAAAATCTTATCAACCAATCCATTGTTATATGAAAAAAAATTATCGCAGGGTGAAAAAATGTATCTGAAAAAATGGACAGGATTTATGATATTTATCACTGATGTTCCAAAAACACCCAGCTTATTTGCATTAAACCATGCCATATATGAGCCAGTAGTCAGTTTATAAAATGTCAGAAAACAGACAGTGCTGAAAATAAAAACAGCGACAATTCTGGCGTGAAAAAACATATCAAATCGCTTTCTGGATACAATATAATATAAAAAAATCAGCAAAATCGCCAATAGAGAAAAAAAACCGTGCGGTCTGCTGAGAGGCAAAAAGAATGCAAAATATAAGGATTTGTTATTATTGATAGAATAATAATATAAAAACGCAAACAACAGGAACAGAAACAAAGATTCGGAATATATTACATTCAGATAGAAAGCAGATGGAAATGAAAATATCAAAAACAGACATATCAGACAAGCTTCTGCACTGATATACAGGGAAGCGAATTTATAAAAATATATGGAAAAAAGAAAAGAAAACAGTGCAACAGCAATTAAGGAGGAAATATATGAATTATCAATAAAAAAATTGGTTATTTTAATAATATTTGGGAATAAAGGGTAAAATCTTTTGCTCTGAAACATAGCTTCAGAATATCCTTTTTCCGATAAAAGCAAATAGTGCTGGCCGTCCCAATTTGAAAAAGGTATATAATAATTAATTTTTTCTCCTGAAAAATATCTGTTCCATAAATTAATTTTTTTATATTCATCAGGAACAGCATGAAATGAAGCGATAATGATCGTGCTGATAAGAATTTTGAAAAACAGAAATAATATCATAATTTTAATATATACGATATTTTTCATTAAAAAATTGAGAATATTTCCTTTTTTCATATTTGAGAATATTTGAATTTTTAACATATAGTCATCCAATTTTGGTTTTTCCTGGCACATAAGTGGACTGTCAAATAAATTTTTTACCCTTTTAAAAAGTCCTGACGGAGGAGTCCAAACTGAAAGTTTGGAAGTCTGCCAAACTTTCAGTTTGGCACTCCTCCGCAACTTTTCTGAGTGTACAGAAATATATTTGACAGACCACTAGTACACCAAGGCATAAATACGTACACACTTTTCAGTCCGGCAGAAACCTTTAAATCCAGGCATCAGATGTCCGGATACTGTGTACGAACTTACGCCTTGGTGTACTAGTACATGAAGCAGTAAATACGCTTCGGGTTACTACCGGCTAACTTCTGGGGGATTTTATAGCCCTTTGAGTGCGATAGTGCTCAGAATATGAAAAAGTACATTGTTTAAAAGATGTCTCCCTGATTCTAAGCCATAAAGTTCTACATCCAGCATATGAGATAACCAGGTCAGGGGATGCCAGTACAATTTTTCAGTATCTCTGAAACTGAATGCCCACTTTATGCTTTCATAGGTAAGTCCTTTCTGCACATGATGGTTTTCCGTAATATACAGATTATCGTCGAACCCTAAAAAATCATGACTTGTCACCTGAAAATAAACTGCAAGCACAGATAATACTATAATCAGGCAGATAAAAATATCATAACCTACCCCCAAAATTCTTTTATCTTTATATGAAATATCAGCTATAACCATAGTATGTTGCATTTTTTGTCCTGAGCAGAGTGTTCCCCTGCAATATTTTTCAGAAATTTATCCTGGCATAATGCGGTTGCTGCGGAATGCAATCCTGATAAACTGATATATTTGAGAAATATGTTTAGACAAACTTGATTTTTCTGGCCGCAAACACCACCATTTTCAGCAGCAGCCAGCCGTGTTTCCACCGTTCAATATTGGTATCTCCGTAAGTTCTGGCACGGTAACGGATGGGGATTTCCACGATTTTAAAATTGAGTTTTGCGGCTCCGAACAGGAGATCAAAATCCCCGAAAGGGTCGAATTCTCCGAAATAATCCCGGTTTTTGGCGATTAATTCATAATCCTTTTTCCATAAAACCTTTGTCCCGCATAAGGTATCCTTTATGGGCTGGCCCAGCAACCAGGAAAAGGCCAGGCTGAAAAATTTGTTGCCCACCATATTCAGAAAGCGCATGGAATCCTGTTCCAGGGGATATACCAGACGGACACCGTTGATGAATTCCCCCTTTCCCGAAGCAATGGCTTCATAAAAACGGGGCAGGTCTTCCGGGGGAACTGTCATATCCGCATCCAGGATCATCAGAATATCCCCTTCGGCCTTTTCAAATCCCAGGCGTACCGCATCCCCTTTTCCCTTTCCGGTCTGGCGGTACAGGCGGCAGTTTTTTTCCGGATACTGCGGAATCAGTTTTTCAATGCTTTCAAAGGTATTGTCCTGTGAATGTCCTTCCACGAATATGATTTCTGTTTTTTCCCCCATTTCGGGTGTCCGTTGGAGAATCTGTTTAATATTACCGGCCTCATTCCGGGCCGGAACAATGACGGAAACAGAAGGGGAAGTCATTTTTTCCGTTTTCTGCATCGGGCCTGCAATGGTAAAACCGGTCAGAGCAAACCAGTGAAAGGGCCATATGTTTGCAAGAAAACGATTCAATAACTCCGAAAGATAAGGGATTTTCAGGGGAAGAAGAATTGCCGGAGTGTATTTAATCAGCCTGAAACCGGACAGGTTCAGAAGATTCGCTATATCATGGGGCGCAAACCAGTTCTGTTCCAGAGTCATTGCCCCCAGTCTGAAAAACCGGACAAAAGATAAGGGAATTCTCCATATATTATTATAATAGTTCAGGATCAGACGGGTTCCCGGATGGCACAGCGGATGAAGATTTTCCAGCAGGGCCTGTACATCCCAAAGATCATTCACCAGATCGGAGAGGATGATAATATCGAATTTTTCTCTAAGACGGATTTCCTGTGCATCCGCGCACAGAAAACACAGATCCGGATATTTTCTGTGCGCGGTCCGGAGCATTTTTTCTGAAAAATCAATCCCCACCCCGAATTCCGCCTGCAGAGATGCCAGCAGATCGCCCTGTCCGCAGCCCAGTTCCAGAATTTTCCGGCCCGGCGGCACAATATGTCTGTAATAACGGCGGAGAAGTCGGTGATAATAGGCTCCGGCCCGCCGGGGATTTTCTTTCTGCTGCGATACCCCGTTCCAGTGGGCAATCCGTTTTTTCTGATATATCTTTTCTGCTTCTGTATTCATACCCCATCCCCCGATTTCCATCTCCGGAATGAATGGACACTGTAATTGATAATAATTCCGGTGAAAATGCCTGCCAGAAATGCAGGAATATCACTGAATGCGAAATAATAAACTGCGCTTAAAAATATCAGATAATGCATAATCGCTCCCGGAAGGGAAAGCCGTTGAAAGCGGATAAATTTTTTCTTCTCAAATCTGTCCGGAAACAGTTTCCCCTTTTCCCGGCATTCATATAGAACAAAATTAAAAAGAACTGAAAATTCAATGGAAAGCAGCGCGGCAATATACAGGGGGAAAACAAACATCCTGCTCAGCAGCAGGTATGTCAGCAGATGAAAAACAAAGCCCAGAAAACCGATAAAGCAGTATATCATATATTCTTCGGAATTGCGGAATCTGATTTTCGGAATATTCAGTAAAAATTCCAGCTGATCCTGCAATGACAGTTTGGAACTGCCGTGAATTCTGTCCGGGAAAATGATGGGAATTTCCACAACTCTGGCCCCGTTGCGGAGAAGTTCGCAAAGAAGGGAAGACTGAAAGGAATAGCCTCTGGTAGAGAGAAAAGACAGATTGCATTTTTGGAGAAGTTCCGCCCTGATGCACCGGTATCCGGACGTACAGTCGTGGATACGGGGCAGCCCGCCGATAAAACGGATGAGCCAGTTGCCGAAAAGACTCATCATCCGGCGGCGGAAAGAAAAATTGGGGGTGTCTCCCCCGGGAGCAAAACGGGAACCGATGACAAGAGAAAAGCCGTAAGAGGTCAGGTGGATGAAGAGGGGAATCAGTGCCGGATCATGCTGCAGATCGGCATCCATTTCCAAAATCAGATCCGGATGCAGTGTCTGCATTGCGTAGGCTATTCCCTTTTTATAAGCTTCTCCGAGCCCTTTTTTGGGCCCGCTGATCAGATGAAGATTTTCATACTGCCGCATCAATTCTGTGACAATTTCACGGGTTCCGTCCGGAGAATTATCATCCACAACGAGAACATGAATCTCATGGGTACTGACCTGACTGCCCTGTGAAAATATGGCAGGGACAATGACAGGAATATTCTCTCTTTCGTTATAAGTGGGCAGTATCACGCAGGCAATCATAATCTGCTTTCCGGTTTTTTGTTTCAGGTGTTTGGATCATAATTGAATCATAATATGCTATGAGTCGGGCTGATGTGCAAGATTTTTTTGCAGCAGGAAGAAAAAAACCCCGCATTGCAAAGGCAGTGCAGGGTTTTCAAATGTCGGGCAGGAAAAAAAATTATGCTTTTTTCAGTGATTCGATTTCTTTTTTCAGTTCACTGATTTCCTGTTTGTATTTTTCCACATCATCTGTTTCTTCTTCTTTGGGACTGTCTTTGTCTTTTTTCCAGGTATCTTTCAGTTCATCAAAGCCCAGATAAAGGGCCAGACCGCCGCCCAGCAGAAGCATTATCGGAACCGAACCGGCCAGGATCTGCAAAAATTCTGTAAACCAGACTGCAAGGCCGATGACACCCAATACCGCCGCTACTGCACCACCAATCAAAGTTTTCATAAAAAATCTTCCTCCTTTTGATTCTTAACAATTCAATATATTACTGTTATCCCCCAAAAAGATAAAACATCTTTTCTCCGGCTGTTTCCCCTTTTGAACCTGCTTTATAAGAATTCAATTGAATCAAGCATTTCTGCAAATATCACAACAGATTTTGTAACGCAAGCTTAATTTTATTCTCTGCTTTTTTTATTCCCTTTCCTGTGTGTTAAAATTCAATATCCTGAATTTACAATCCATACGCACAGCAGAACAGGGAAAATAAGTGTTGCCAAGCCCGGAATGTTCTGTTAATCTGCATGTTTTCATATGTCGGTTTTTCCAATCTCCCGGCCCTTCCGGGCCGCCGGAATACAAGGACGCTGTATGTTTCAGAAAATAAAAGATTTTATCCGGTATTTACAGACAATGGCCAGTGACTGGACAGATACGGCACTGGAGGGAACCCACCATCATTACCGCTGTTTTTTTCCCAGAGACAGGGGAAAAATTACGGAACTGGCACTGCGCTTTATTTTTTCCGGTATCCGCCTTAACGAAGAGCAGACCCGCATGATTCGGGAACTGCCGGAAGGCGCTGTTCCTGTGTATATAAACAAATACAAAAGTGATTTTGAATATCTTTTTTATCATATCCGTTATAATCAGGAAGGGCTGCCGGTACCGGAAATCGGTTTTGATTATGCATTTTTCTGGCTGCAGTCGCTTTCCCGCATTTTTAAAATCATTTTGTCCCATATTCTGTATTTCTGCAAAAATTTCGCACTGCCCAATCCCTACAGCAGTGACTATATCCGGGAAGAACTCAAAGCCGGGCGCGCCGCCTTTCTTTCCCTGGTGGAGGAAAAGGGTTTTTATCTGCGTTTTGTAAAAGAAAAAACAGATCCCCTGCGCTATCTGATTGAAATGCAGAAAGAAAATGAATCCCCCCTTTATCTGATCCCCCAACTGATATTTTACAGCAAAAAACCCCGCCGCGCCACCCCGGGACTGATGGATTTTTTCTTCGGTTCCCAGGAAAATCCCGGAAAAATCCGCCGGATGTTTATGATACTGCGGCAGAATGAAAATATTTTTGTGGAAATATCCGAACCGGTGAATCTGCAGGAATTTATCACCCATAAACTCTATAAGGATCTGAGTTCTGAAGAACAGGCCCTGCTCCTGCGGCGTCAGCTGCTGATCCGTCTCAACCGTCACCGCCAGAGCATTACCGGGCCTTTGCTGAAATCCAGGGCGGAGCTCAAGGAAAATATCCTGACCAACAAACGGCTGCGCAGTTATATGGAAAATTACGCGGAAACCCGTAAAATCCCCCTGCGCAGGGCCCGGAAGGAAGCCGACGGATATATTGATGAAATTGCGGCCAAATACAGCCTGAACATGATTCAGATCTTTTCCCTTGTGCTCCGCTGGGTCTTCGGCATCATGTTTGAAGGCATATCCGTAAACCGGGATGCCCTGCAGCGGATCCGCACACTTTCCCGCAAAGGCCCTGTTGTTCTGGTCCCCTGCCATAAAAGCCATATTGACTACCTGGTGATATCCTATCTGATGTATAATAATGATATGCCCTGTCCCTATATTGCGGCCGGAAAAAATCTGTCTTTCTGGCCCATGGGCCCTATTTTCCGGAATGCGGGCGCGTTTTTTATCCGCCGCACCTTTAAAGGTGCCGTCCTTTATTCCAAAGTTTTTTCCGAATATATCTATAAAATTCTGGAAGAGGGATTCAATATCGAATTTTTTATTGAAGGGGGCAGAAGCCGTACCGGAAAACTGCTGCAGCCCAAGCTGGGCTTTTTATCCATACTGCTCAACGCCTTTAAGGCCGGGGCATCGGAAGACCTGATTTTTGTCCCGGTCTTTATCGGTTATGACCGGGTCCCCGAAGAAGGGGCCTATCTGCGGGAACTGGAGGGCGGCAAAAAAAATCCGGAAAACCTGAAACAGGTTATCCGCGCCCGTAAATTTCTGCGGAAACGCTACGGCAGAATTTATATCCGCTTTCATGAGGGCATTCTCATGAGCGAAGTGCTGGCGGAAAAAGAAACCCCGTTTCAGGATATGCCCAGCAAGGAATTTAATACCCTGTGCCGCAGTCTCGGTCACCGCATTGTCAATGCCATTGACCGGATGAGTGTGATTACCCCCCATGCCATTGTGGCCTCCGCAATTCTCAATACCAGACGCAAACGGCTTTCCTATTCCGGACTGCTGGCGGATATTGAAACCTATATGAATTATCTGTCAAATCAGAAAGCCCAGCTGGCCGACACCCTGCTGCTGGATCATGTCCGGGCTGCGGATTATGTCATGGATAATTATATACAGCGCAAATTTATTGAAGTGATCGAGTCCCAGGAGGAGGAGGATGATGAAAAATGCTTTGTCATCAATCCGGCCAAAAGAACCGCTTTGGAATATTATAAAAACAACTGTATCACAGCCTTCAGTCCCGCGGCCTTTACAGCTCTGGCGGTTTTGAATACAGATGCCTTTCAGTTTGCCGGAGCCGACCTTTATGAAAGTTTTGCTTTCCTGCAGGATTTTTTCAGCAATGAATTTTCTTCCGATGCGGAACGGCCCCCGGAACATTATGTGCATAAAAATATCAAAGCCTTTATTGACGAGGCCATTCTGATGCCGCATCCCAGTATGCCGGACAGATACAATCTGACCTCCGCGGGATTCCGCAAACTGAAACTTTTTGCGGCCTTTCTGAATTCCTATTTTGAATCCTACTGGATTACCCTTCATTTTTTCATGCGGTATCCCAGAAATTTTGTGGAACCGGATAACCGCATAAAAAAAATCCAGTCCATGGGAAACCGTATGTTCCGGAAAAAAGAGGTGGAGCTGCCCGAGGCTCTTTCCCGGATCAATTATAAAAATGCAGCGGACTATTTTCTCAGCAATGGCGTAAAAGGCTCGGAGGATGAGGAAAAGATAGAATTTTACAGAAAAAAAATCCGCCGTTATATGGAACTGCTGCAGTCATGAAAGCCCTGGTGCTGGCCGCAGGAGAGGGAAGCCGTCTGCGGCCTTACAGCCTGCATACCCCCAAACCCCTGTTTCCGGCAGGCGGTTTGCCCCTGCTGGAAATCATCATCCGCAGACTCATCGCTGCCGGCTGCCGGGCCCTCTGTGTCAATACCCATTATCTGCATGAACAGATTCGGGATTATATTGCAGGGCAGAACTATCCTGTTCCCGTAAGATGCTGCTACGAACCCGAAATTCTGGGAACAGGGGGGGCCATCCGGAATCTGTCGGACTTCTGGGATGAAGCCCCTTTTTTTGTTATCAACAGTGATATCCTCACGGATATTGATCTGCAAAAGCTGTATACATTCCATCTTGGCCACAATTCCCCCCTGACCCTGGCACTGAGCGATGCCCCCGAATGCAATCATGTTTCCGTATCGGCAGAGGGGTTTGTGACGGCTTTCCATGGGGAAAAAAATACAGACCTGCGCCGGGCATTTACAGGCATACAGGTTGCCGATCCTGCGGTACTGCATTTTATACCTCCCGGAAAAAGCAGCAGTATTGATGCCTACCGCCGGATGCTGCGGGCCGGGAAAACCATCCGGGCTTTTGATGCTTCCGGTTATGCCTGGCAGGATATGGGCACACCGGAGCGGTACCGGAAGGGTGTGCGTGAAATACTGATCCGGGATGCGTTTTCCGGGGCATGGCCGGATATGTCCCGCGGCTGCGTGGAAAAAATTCCTTTGAAAGGGGACGGCTCCGACCGGGAGTGGCTCCGCATCCGCTGCGGGAATAAAAGTCTTGTCATGGCCGATCACGGTATCCGGACACAGAAAGAAACCGTAACGGAATGCGATGCCTTCGGGAATATCGGAACACATCTTTTCAGACAGGGGGCAGCGGTTCCCCGCATATATCTCTGCGAACCTTTTTCCGGCATGGTATTCATGGAAGATCTGGGGGATACCCGGCTCCAGGAACTTCTTGATGATACGCCGGATATACAGAAACTGTACACCAAAGTCATTGATCGTCTGACAGATCTGTGGCTTTTGGGAGAAAAAAATTTCAATCCGGCATGGTGCTGGCAGACCCCCTCTTATGACCGGGAAGTCATTCTGGAAAAGGAATGCCGCTATTTTTGCGAAGCCTTCCTGCAGAATTATCTGGGACTTGCCTTTTCCTATGAGGATTTTGCAGATGAATTTGCTTTTCTGGCCGGGCATATTGAAAAACATGCCTGCACGGCATTTATGCACCGGGATATGCAGTCCCGCAATATTATGGTAAAAGACGGGGAAATCTTTTTTATAGATTTTCAGGGCGGCAGACTGGGGCCTGTGCAGTATGACCTGGCCGCTCTTCTCACAGACCCTTATGCCCGCCTTTCCGGTACAATGCAGGAAATGCTGCGGGAATACTGCATGGAAAAACTGTCGCAGCGTATTTCTGTAAATGCGGAAAGTTTCCGGAAAGGCTATGAAAGCTGCGCACTGTCCCGCGGCCTGCAGATTCTCGCCGCCTTTGCATTTCTGAGCAGGGTAAGGAAAAAACAATGGTTTGTTCAGTATATCCCGGCTGCCTGCCACAGTCTGAAACAGATTCTTTCCGGAAAAATCGGAAACTCCCTCCCGAAACTGCGGGAATGTGTGATGAATGCTCTTCCGGCTAGTGGGTCAAATCCCCTGACAGGGGCAGGGTGAATTCCGGAAAAGATATGATACCAAAGGAGCGCCGGACGGAAAGTCCGGCCGTGTCCGGCGGATGACAGGCCCGGTCACAGACTTTCCGTCTGTGACTCCTTCAGATTCGGTACATTCATATTCAGAAATCGCCTTATAATTTACAGCCGCCCCTTTCCCTGCATTCTTGTCAGCATTTCCGCCGGGGATTCGGCTGCGCGGGCAGGGCGCTGTGTTTGCGCAGTCTGCAAAAAAAAATCATTGTCTCCGAAGGGCAGGCCGGAATTCCGCAGTAAGAGGAGCCGACGGATTTTTTCTTTTAACCTTTAATTTTTTTATGGATTCTGGCTTTCCAGCCCCGGATAACTCAGGATTTCTTCGGCAATATCCGGATACATTTTCCGGATGCAGTCCGGGCACATATCATGGGAAAACTGTATATCCGAACGCTCGGAAATATATTTTTCCACCTGCTGCCAATAGCCCTTGTCATCCCGTATTTTTTTGCAGGATGCGCAGATGGGAATAAGTCCCCGGAGGGTTTTGACCTCGGCCAGGGCCTTTTCCAGATCCGAAATCAGCTGTTTCTGCTCGCGCTGCTGTTTTGCCAGCAGATTTTCCGTATGTCTTCTTTCGCTAATATCCTCTCCCGAGCTCAGTACGCCGCAGATCCCTTTTTCCGCATCCCGCAGGGGAATGCTCTGCCAGGCAATCAGTCTTTTTTCCCCTTTGGCACTGACAATATAGTTTTCAAAATAAGAATGGCTGTCCGGAGTTTTTGCGATCATCTGATGAAAAATATCCCGGAATTCACTGCGGGAATCCGGAGAAATAAAAGTTTCCAGCCAGGGAAGTCCGATCATATCTTCTACCCGGGTCTCAAGTATCCGGCATCCTTTTTTATTAATCAGCCGGATACGGCCCTGCCTGTCCAGCACCAGAAGAATCACCCCGGCAATATCCAGATATTTTTGGGCAGTATCCCTTTCTTTCTGCAGACGGTGGTTGGCAATTCTGAGTTCTTCGGTGCGCTGTTCCACCAGTTTTTCCAGTTTTTCCCGGTGGCTGCGGAGTTCTGTCTCCCTCTCTTTCAGGGTCTGCGCCAGGCGGTGACGGCTCAGGGCCATCCGGATCATGGCCTGCAGTGCATTTATATCAAAAGGTTTTAACACATAACCGAAAGAACGGGAAGCAGAGGCCCGGACCACCAGATCAATTTCCGAATGGGCAGTGAGAAAAATAACCGGGATGTCGCATTTTTCCAGTATCCGGTCCGCAGTTTCAATACCGTCCATTTCTCCCCGCAGCAGAATATCCATCAGTACCAGGTCCGGAGGGGCGGCGGGGATCTGTTTCAGTGCATCTTCTCCGGAAAAGGCATGGCCGGAAACGCTGAATCCGATTCCCTCCACAGCGCGGGTGGTAATTTTCAGATCAACAGGATTGTCTTCTACAATATAAATTTTTGTCATTTTTTCCCCGTATTGCATTCCATGCGGTTTCCCCGGCCCCCTCCTCTGACTGTGCTGCGGAAGGGTGTATTGCATACGCCCTTCCGCCGGTCGCCGGGGCGTATGCAATACGTCCTATTGAAAAAATATTCCTTACAGCAGCAGTATTGCCCCTGTGGGGGGAGTGTCCCACTTTTCGCTCCCTGCTCCGGAGTTTGAATAAGAGTCTGGCCGAAAACCTGTTTCCCGATATTCGGAATCCTTGTTTTGGTAGTGGGTCAAATCCGTTGAAAATCCCCCTCCCTCAGGGGAGGGGAGACCGTCATCGTTTTTACCCGGTGTAAAAACCGGTTTCAGGGGTTTTCGGATAGGCTCTAAATATCATACAGTTTTTGAAAATCCAAATGCTTTATTGAACAGACATTATCAAAAATAAATCCGGTTTAGGGGATAAAAAGATAAGATATTCATTTAAAATGTTTTTTTCATGCCAAAACAGTCACCGCGGGCATTTTTATTTCTGATAATATTTCCGGCAGTCATGGGGGGATTCGGAAAAAAAATATTTATCCCGTCCATCGCCGGAATGAATTTCCGGGCGGCGATGCGTCTTCCCTGCGGGACTTTTTATTTTTTCCCTGTCCCAAAATTCCGGCCGGTGTCCTGCTCTGACGGAAATACCTTATCTGCCCGGCTTTGGCAGATGATTCCGGATATTCTGTGATTTTTTTTTTCAGAATCAGGATGCTGGTCAGCGGACAGAGAACCTGTTTCAATTGCCGCAGGACACAACAAAATTCTGATGATTTACATAAATTTCTGTTTCAGAATTTCCGCTCCCTTTTCTTAAAAAAGATAGTTTTTTGCTTTTATCCATGCTACTACTGCACTGTCAACGTTTAAATTGACGGGTTAAACCACTCATGTAAGGGCGTATTGCATACGCCCCTGCAGATAATGTCACCCGTCATTTTAATGTTGACAAAGCACTACTGCACTGTCAACTTTGATGAACCGGTAAAAAGTCATTTTTCCGGAATTCAGTCTTAATAAAATCAGCATGTTAAGTTGCCGAAAAACCCGGATTTCGGACTTTTTACAGATTCATCAACTTTGAAATGATGAGGTACAAAATCGGATTTTCCAGTACAACTGAAGCCACAGATGCAAAGTTGACAATGCACTGCACAAACGCATTACAGTCTTTAAGAAAATATTTTTGGGGTTTTCTGTTACCCCTGCGGCGACACCCCGGCAGGATAGATTCAGCAGATTGGAATGCAAAAGAAGTGCCAAAACGGAAGAAAGGAAAAAAATGAATACTGCTGATAACTGGCTTTTGTCCAAAATCATGTTTCTGGTTCCCCTGCTGCTGTCCCTTTCCGTGCATGAGTGGGCCCATGCCTGGGCTGCCTCGCGGATGGGAGATGATACCGCAAAACATATGGGACGGCTGACTGTAAACCCCCTGGCCCATATCGATCCCGTCGGCACCATACTTCTCCCCCTGATGGGTGTGCCTTTCGGATGGGCCAAACCGGTTCCCATCAATCCCCTGCGTTTCCGTCCGGATGTGGATATGGGAAAAGGGGTAATGCTCACTGCCATTGCCGGGCCGATTTCCAATATTGTTCTCGCGTTTATCTGTGCGATGATGATTTATATTCTGTCAGGCATTCTTTCCATACCGCTGCTGCACGGGCAGGCTTACGGACTTTATAAACTGCTGGCAATCATGGTGCTGATGAATGTCATCCTTGCTGTCTTCAACGCCATTCCGGTTCCGCCGCTGGACGGCAGCCGGGTGATGGATTATTTTGTTCCCCGGCGCTTCCGGCCGCAGTGGGAGAAATTTTACAGTCTGGGCCCTCTGGCCCTGCTCGCTGTTATTTTTTTACCGCAGATGCTGGGATTCAGCCTCATGAAATGGCCGGTACATATTACAGTTCTTCTGCTGGAAAGCCTTTGTCCGGGGATTTGGAGAGTGCTGGCCCGATAATAAACCGTGAGTCTGTAATGTAACATCCCTATTGAGAAAATCAGTTACCGTCTGAATATATTCAGAATAACGATCTGACTCCTGTGCAGACCGACCGGACTGACGACAGCGGAATCCGCCCCGGAACCATGTCCGGCCGGGCCGGAAGTCGGGAGCATCCGATTTTCTCAAAGGGTATGTTACATTACACCGTGAGTCTGTAATGCAGGGTCCCTTTTGGGAAAAAATTCGGAGTCAGCAGAGCCTGCGGCAGCAGTATTGTCCCTCAGGGGAAAACCCTATTCATTCCTTTCGGAATCATTTTCAAACACTTCGGGATCAATACGGGGGTCCATGGCTGTGGCAACCGGGGATGTCTGGCGCATGGGGACAAATTCCACCTGTTCTTCCACCGGGATAATGGAAAGAATTTCTTTTTTCCGCAGAAACAGACCCGCACAGGCGTACAATGCACTGACCAGGGAACAAAAAACAAACATGCCGGACGGACTGTGCAGAATCTCCATGCATCCGGATGCCGCAACAGGGCCGATACATGCCCCGGAACCGTATATAAAAAGCAGAACCGAACTTACGGCCATAATATCCCTGCTTTCAAATAAATCATGGGTTCTGGCAACGGCCACCGGATAAATTGTAAAAACAAAACCGCCGAAAATACCCATCATTATCAGCAGCAAAAGATAGGATTTTCCTGCAATAAATATCATGGCAATGCTGATGAGGGAAACCATGAAACCGATGGCAGGCAGCATGAGTGAACGGTCCACGCGGTCGGAAAGAAAGCCCACCGGCACCTGAAAGAGCAGTCCCCCCAGAATGGTAACGGTCATGAATACCGAGACAGCCGAAACATCCAGTCCGATCTGTCTGCAGAATACCGGGCCCATGGCATAAAAAGATGCGGTTATGAAACCGGAGAGAAGACATCCCAGAATCCCCAAAGGGGCTTTCTGCAATACTCTGCGGATAGAAATACTGCCTGCCTCCGGCAGTTCCGGATGCACAGAAGCGCTTATTGTTACGGGAACAAGGCAGAGGGCCAGCAGCATTCCGACAATAAAAAAGGGCTGCTGGCTTTGGGGATTACCGACATTCAGCAGCAGCTGACCGCATCCCATTCCCAGATAGGTGCAGATCATATACATGGAGAATACCCGTCCCCGTGATTTCGGTGTGGAGCATTCATTTAACCAGCTTTCAATGACCATATACAGACCGATGGTGGCAATTCCGGTAAAAAAACGCAGCAGAGACCAGACAGGTGCAGAAATAAAAATGCCGTGGAGCATGACCGCGGCTGTGGCCACCGCGGCAAATGCCGCAAACGCGCGGATATGCCCCACCCGCTGAATCAGCCGGTGGCAGAAAAGAGAACCGGCCACCAGACCGGCAAAATAGGAAGCCATAATAAAACCGGTAAGTTGCGCCGAAAATCCCTGGGATGTCATCCGCAGACTCAGCAGTGTACCCAGCAGTCCGTTTCCCATCAGAAGCATAAAAACGGATGCAAACAATGCCAAAAATGAAAACAGTGTGGAAATCATTTCTCTTTTCCTGAAATAAACGGCCATGAGATTTCATTCACGGCAAAGCATGATAAAAAAACAGACTGAGGCGATTTCCGAATATGAATGCAGCGAATCGGAAGGAGTCACAGACGGAAAGTCTGTGACCGGGGCTGTCATCCGCCGGATACTGGCGGACTTTCCGTCCGGCACTCCTCCGGTATCATTTTCCGGAAATCACCTGACCGTACAGCAGTGGTCGGTACAGGGTTTTACTGTGAATACAGAAAACAAAAAAGGGATCAGACCCTGAAGTCTGACCCCTTGATTTCATTTGGTGGAGCTGAGGGGGCTCGAACCCCTGGCCTCTTGACTGCCAGTCAAGCGCTCTCCCAGCTGAGCTACAGCCCCGTGAAAGTGTGGAGTCATGTAACAAAAACCCGCCCGGGTGTCAATAAATATTTTTCCTGTTTTTTTCCCGTTTCCATGCCTCTTTGCCGCAAGTCCTGAAAACAATTCCCTATATTTTTATTTTTACGATAAATTCCGCCCCTTTTCCGCTTTCGCTGTTCAGCGTCAGTTCTCCGTCCAGTTCTCTGAGCAGTGTCATTACCCCGGCAAGGCCAATGCCGTGTCCCCGTACAGTACCGTATTCTTTGGGAATAATCTGATAATAGGATTCAAATATTTTTTTCTGATAATGTCCGGGAATTCCCGGGCCGTCATCTTTTACAGAAAAAATGATATGATTTTTTTCCATTCCGGCAGAAAAATCCACCCGTTTTTTTTTATGCTTAAAGGCATTGCCCAGCAGATTCCGGAGAATCTGAACAGTTTTTGCCTCATCCAGAAAAAAAGACTGTTCCCAGATTTTTGTTTCAAACTGCAGAAACAGACGGCCCGAAGCAGTAATTTTTTTTACTTTTTCCGCTTTTCCACAATTCCGGATACAGTCGGATATGCCGGTATCCATGAGATCAAAAAGTTCTGCCAGTAAAAGGGTGATCATTTTTCCGAAAACAACATTGCTTTTGTGTACAATTCCTTCTTCGGCCCGGGCCAGCTCCAGGGTGTCATTGACCATGAGTCCCGCGGCCCGGATATTGCGCAGCATACGGAACAGTACTTTTTCCTGTTTTTCTGTCAAAGATCCATAGAAATCCCGGCGTGAAATCAGTCCCTCAATTCCGGCCCGCACAACTGCCAGGGGATTTTTCAGATCATGGATCAGCAGTTCGGTTTTTATTTGCTTTCTGCTCATATTTATATGAAAGTCTCCCCGTACACCTCGTTCCCACGCTCCGCGCGGGAATGCATGGGGGACGCTCCGCGTCCCGTACAAAAAACTTTCATGCTTCGCTGCGGCTCACTGCCTCCGCCCGTTTATCTGCAAAACTGATGCGGACGGAAAAAACATTCTCAGGACAGAATATTGTATTTTTTCATTTTCCGCCAAAGGGTGGAACGGTTGATGCCCAGGGCTTCTGCTGTCTGTCCCCGGTTCCATCCTTTTTCTTTCAGCAGGGACAGAATCTGCTCTTTTTCCGGAGACAGGGGCGGATGGGATTTTTTTTTAATATCCCTTCCCTCTTCCTCCGGCTTTTCCGGTTCGGGCATGAGCGGGCTGCGCAGGGACAGGGGAAGGTGCCGGTGCTCGATTTCCTTCCCCTGAGAAATGATTATCGCGTGTTCGAGAATATTCTCCAGTTCCCGTATATTGCCGGGATAATCATGATTCAGCAGCGTTTCCATTGCCTCCTGCGAAATACCTTTCGGGGGAAGGTTTTTTTTGCTGCAGAGCCGTTTGAGGATATGGCGTATCAGCAGGGGAAGATCCTCTTTTCTTTCACGCAGGGCCGGGAGTTCGATGCGCATGACATTGAGGCGGTAGAACAGATCTTCCCGGAAATTTTTTTCCTGCACCTGTTTTTCCAGTCCCACATTGGTGGCGGATATAATGCGCACATCCACTTTTACGGTTTTCCGGCCGCCCAGGGGGTAAAATTCCTTATCTTCCAGTACCGTCAGCAGTTTGGCCTGCAGCGCCAGGGGCAGGTCTCCGATTTCATCCAGAAAAATCGTGCCGCCGTCGGCTTCCTGAAATCGGCCGGTCTTATCCCGGTCCGCGCCGGTAAAGGCTCCTTTGACATAACCGAACATTTCCGATTCCAGCAGGTTTTCCGGCAGGGCCGCGCAGTTCACCTTTACCAAAGGTCTGTTTTTGCGGAGACTGGCATTGTGGATTACCCGCGTCAGAATGTCTTTCCCCGTACCGGTACGCCCTTCAATGAGAACCGTGGCATCACTTTCGGATATCACCGGAAGAATGTCAAATATTTTCTGCATGGAAGGCGCACGCCCCACCATATCATAAAAGGTATAGCGTTCTTTGATTTCACTGTTGAACTGATACACCAGGGAAAGATCGGTCAGGGTGGCTATACCGCCGGTAATCCGCCCGTTTTCATTTTTCAGGGCCATATAATTGGCGCGGACGGGAATACGCTGCCCCCCTTTGGTGCAGATACTGCCTTCCCTTCCGGAACGGGGATTGCCGTCTTTTACGGTTTGTCCCAGGGGCAGATGATTGTCAAATATTTCTGCACCGAAAAGGGACGCGCAGCTTTTCCCCAGCACATCTGCCCGCCGGAATTCGCTCATATTTTCGGCAGCGGCATTGAAGAAGGTGATATATCCGCTGCGGTCAACGGTGAGCACCCCGCTTTCCAGATGATCCAGAATATTTTTCATGCGCTGGCCTTCGTAGCGGACACGCGTCATGAGTTCCTGAAATGCGGAATGATCCTGCACAATGACAATACAGCCCGCAAACTCCTGCGCATCATCATACAGGGGGGATACGATTTTGGTCAGAAAATGTTTTTTGTCATCGGGCCCGGCAATACTGACATCCGCGGTCAGCAGATCCCGGCCCTCCTCCACTGCTTTATCCAAAAGACATTCCCCGCCGCAGAAAGATGCATCCAGAATTTCCCGGCATGTTCTGTCCGAAGGCAGTTTTTCGGTACATGCCGTGAGCAGACGGGCTGTTTCATTCATGGACAGCAGTCTGCGGTCTTTCCCGATCACGATGCTTCCGGCAGAAAGAAAATCAAATATCTGGGGAAGTCTGAGGTATGAAAGCAGGAGTTTGTCCATATTTCAGCAAAAAAATTCAGAAATCAGGGTGCCGGCCGCGACCCGGGCGGAATCCGGATAATGAAAGCGGTTCCCTGTCCGGTTTCACTTTCCGCACGGATATCCCCCTGATGTTCGTCTACGATTTTTTTGGTCAGCATCAGACCGATGCCGGTGCCCCGGTTGCCCTTGCTTGTGAAAAAACTCCGGAAAATTTTTTCTTTGATTTCAGGTGTAATCCCGATGCCGTTGTCTTCCACCCGGTATTCCACTCCGCCGTCTCCGCTTTTGCGGCTTTGCAGCAGCACTCTTTTTTCTTTGCTTTTGCAGTTTTCATCCATACAGGCTTCAATGGCATTGGCTGTCAGGTTGAGCAGGCATCTGTGAAGGGCCTCCTCATCCATATATATTTTTTCCACATCCGGGGCCGCAGAAACATCCAGGCGGATACTGTGCTGCTCTGCACGGTGGATCATCAGTTCTCCGACTTCCTGCAAAGGAACATTGGGATCGCAGAGCCGCAGGTCGGTTCTGGCACTTTTGGCATAATCCAGCAGATCCAGGGAAAGCTTGGTAATTTTATCCATATTGCCCTTTAACATTTCCCATCCCTGGGTCAGATACTGCTTATTATCCAGCTCCATCCCTTTCTCCAGCACAAATGCACCGCCTTTTAATCCGCTGGCAATACTTTTGATGGCATGGGAAAGCTCGGCCACGGTCTGCCCCACGGCTGCCATTTTCTCGGCCTCAATCACCTGCCTGCTTTTTTCTTCTACCAGATTTTCCAGATTTTCAGTATATTCCCGCAGCTTCATCCGCATGGAAATGCGTTCTTCTGCCCGCTTCAGGGCAATTTCCAGCACTTCATCATTAATGGGCTTGGTGACAAAATCCGTGGCATCATGTTTGAGGCTCTGAATGGCCAGATCCAAATCCCCGTGGCCGGTAATCATGATGACTTCGGTATCCGGATGGTATTTTTTGATTTCCTGCAGCAGTTCTATACCGCCCATGACCGGCATTTTTATATCGGTGAGCACAATGGCGGGAGAATATTCTTTAAAAATCTCGAATCCTTCTGCCCCGTTTCCGGCTGTTCTGACCTCATATCCCATATCTTCCAGGGAGATTCCCAGGATTTTCCGGATACCTTCCTCATCATCTGCCAGCAGTATTTTCCGATTTGTATTTTTCATATGAAAGATATTGATTTATAATGTTAATCCGATTCACGAACTCCCTGCGGATTTTCGGAAATGTATCAGGCTTTTTTTGCATATTCAATCAGAAAACCCATCGCATCTGACCGAAAATCCGTATTATGCCATATCAGAAGGTATAAATCAAATACAGATGTACATACCTGTCCATAAATTCTTCGACAGCGGACCAGAACCGCTGATTCCGTCAGTTTAACCCTGGCAGAGCAGTCGTTACATTCAAAATGCAGATTAAGGAAAAGGAGGGTCATCAGCGGGACCTGCCGATTCTTCTTTTCCCTGTGCAAAACCCCGTGCAAAACCCTGTGCAAAACAATGACAGATAAAATAACTGAAGCCGAATCACATTTTCTGCTTGACATCGGAACAATAGTTTTATAATGGTCAAACCATTATAAAACAGATGTGATTCAGGTATTCTGCTCATTACCGGGAAAAATAAACGGATATGATTCATCGGCACTGTTTTTCACTTTATCCAAAGAGCAAAATGGTATAAAACAATTCCGGTTTCCGCTTTGCGGATTGGATTTTTATCTATAACTAACTATTCAGGAGGATTTATGAAAAAAGCATTGATGACAGTACTGGCAGTATGTATGGTTTTTGCAGGTTCCGCGTATGCGGCAGATACTGTGAAAATCGGTCTCATGGCACCGCTTACCGGTAAATGGGCCAATGAGGGGCAGGAGATGAAACAGGTGGTGGACCTGCTGGCGGAAGAACTGAACAAAACCGGCGGTGTGCTGGGGAAACAGGTGGAAGTCATCAGCGAGGATGATGCCGGAGATCCCCGTCAGGGCGCACTGGCTGCCCAGCGGCTGAGCACCAAAGGCGTTGTGGCCGTGGTTGGTACTTACGGTTCCTCCACTTCCGAGGCCACCCAGAATATTTATGAGGAAAACGAAATCATCCAGATCGTCAATGCTTCCACTGCGGTCCGTCTTTCGGAAAAGGGCCTGAAATTCTTTTTCCGTTCCTGCCCCAGAGATGATGAGCAGGGCATTGTGGCCGCCAAAACCCTGATGGCAAAAGGCTATAAAAATATTGCACTGCTCCATGACAATACCAGTTATGCCAAAGGTCTGGGTGAGGAAGTAAAACACGAACTGGAAAAAAACGGTATCAAACCGGTTTTTTTTGATGCCCTGACCCCGGGTGAGCAGGATTACGCCACCATCCTTACCAAAATCAAAGAAACCAAACCCGAAGTGGTTTTCTTTTCCGGTTACTATCCCGAAGCGGGACTGATGCTGCGTCAGAAACAGGATATGGGCTGGGATGTGCCTTTTATGGGCGGTGATGCCACCAATAACCCGGATCTGATCAAAAGTGCCGGAAAAGATGCTGCCGATGGTTTTCTGCTGGTCAGCCCCCCCATGCCCGCCGATCTGGCTTCTCCCGAAGCAAAAGCCTTTCTGGATGCCTTCAAAGCCAAATACGGCACTCTGCCCGGCTCCATCTGGTCCGTACTGGCCGGTGACGGTTTCAAAGTGCTCTGCGAAGCTGTAAAAGGTGCGGGCGCGGCCGATTCCAAAAAAATGGCAGAATACATGAAAAACAAAATGGAAGATTTCCCCGGTCTGACCGGTAAACTGGCGTTTAACGAAAAAGGCGATCGCGTAGGCGATGTGTACCGGGTTTACCAGGTCAGTGCCGACGGGAAATTTATCCTGGAACAGTAAGGGATAATGCTGAATGCTGAATGTTTAATTTAAACGGATCCCAGTCAAAACACGAGTTCGGCATTCAGCACTCCGTTTTGCATTTGAAAGAAAACCTTACTGCCGGACACTTTTTACCGGCACACAGATTTTTCACTGAATCAAAGAGCTGATGAACCGGTAAAAAGGCAAAAATCCCGTCATTCCGGCGGAAAGCCGGAGTCCGTAACAGACTGTAAATTCCGGATTCCGCCGGAATCACAGAAAATCTGAAATTCGGACTTTTTACGGGTTCATCAGGAGCTGATATTTTTTGTCCGGCAGTGTAAGCATTTATCATTCAACATTGATGGTCCCGTAAAAAGTCCGGAAATCAGGTTTTGATACAGATTAACACTCTGATTTTATTAATATCATTTTTTGAAATTTGGACTTTTTACCGATTCATCAACATTCAACATTCATCATTCAGCCAACATTAATACTATGGAATTTTTCTTTCAGCAACTGACAAACGGACTGGCCATCGGCGGTATCTATGCCCTGATTGCACTGGGGTATACCATGGTGTACGGAGTGCTCAAGCTGATTAACTTTGCCCACGGTGATCTTTTTACCATGGGGGCTTATCTGGGCCTGACACTTCTGACTTCCCTGGCCCTGCACCAGCACCTGGGCGCGTTTCCGGGGGTCATCGTACTCGCAGTGATGGTCATGGGACTGGTCGGCATTATCGGCATTCTGCTGGACCAGGCCGCATACAGACCCCTGCGGGAATCCCCCCGGCTTTCGGCTGTGGTTTCCGCACTGGGTGCATCCATCTTTTTTCAGAATCTGGTGATGATGGTTTACGGCGCCAAATACCAGTATTATCCCAAAAATATTCTTCCCAAAACGGTAATCACCATCATGGGGCTGCCCATCCCCCTCATGCGCATTCTGATTCTGCTGACATCTGTTTTCATGATGGTGGCATTGTATCTGTTTATACAAAAAAGCAAAGTGGGTACGGCCATCCGCGCTGCGGCCATAGATCAGGGGGCTGCCCGTCTGATGGGAATCAATGTCAACCGGGTCATTATGCTGGTCTTCTTTATCGGCCCGGCACTGGGGGGGGCCGCCGGTCTTATGGTCGGACTCTATTATGGTCAGATTAATTTTACCATGGGCTGGGTGTACGGTCTCAAAGCCTTTACAGCCGCAATTCTGGGTGGTATCGGCAATATCCCCGGTGCCATGGTGGGCGGCATTCTGCTGGGCCTTATCGAATCCCTGGGGGCGGCCTATATTTCCCTTGCCTGGAAAGATGCCATTGCCTTTTGCGTTCTCATCGCCATACTCATTGTACGGCCCACGGGACTGCTGGGAGAACGGGTAGCGGAGAAAATATGATGCAGAATACAGCCGAAAAATTTCCAAAAAGATATATCGTTTACGGAATCTGTGCCGTCCTGCTGGCCTTTGCACCGCTGCTTTTGGACAGTTACTGGACAGATGTGCTGAACAATGTGGGACTTTACGCCATACTGGGGCTGAGTCTCAACCTGATTGTGGGGCATTCCGGTCTTTTTAATCTGGGACATGCCGCATTTTATGCCATGGGGGCCTATACGGCCGCCATCCTCAATACCCTGTTTAAAATTCCCATTCTGCTGCTTTTACCGGCTTCCGCGCTGACAGCCGGTCTGTTTGCCCTGATTATCGCCCGGCCCATTATCCATCTGCGGGGGGATTATCTGTGCATCGTCACCATCGGTGTGGGAGAAATTATCCGGATTGCCCTTATCAATGATATATTCGGTATTACCGGCGGTGCCAACGGTATTTTCGGCATTTCCCGGCCGGTTCTGTTCGGTCTGAAGATTAACAAACCCTATGAGTTTTATTACCTGATATGGATTTTTGCCGCAGTCACCGTATTTCTTTTTTTCCGTCTGGAAAATTCCCGTTTTGGCCGGGCACTCAATTATCTGCGGGAAGACGAGGTGGCCGCGGAAGGCAGCGGCATCAACACGGCTTATTATAAACTGGCCGCTTTTGTGCTGGGCGCGGCATGGGCCGGAATGGTGGGAACCATTTATGCATCCAAAATGATGATTGTCTCTCCCGAATCTTTCAATTTCTGGGAATCTGTCATCATGTTCACCCTGATTATCCTGGGCGGATCAGGAAGTATTCCGGGCGTACTGATGGGGGCATTTCTGATTATCGGTCTGCCCGAAGTCTTTCGCGGATTTGCCAATGCCAGAATGCTCATTTTCGGGGCGGCCATGGTGGTGATGATGATTTTCAGACCCCAGGGAATCCTGCCGCCGCATCCCAGAAAATATCCCATTCCCCGGATGGATAAGACGAACAGAATGAGCGAGAATGAGGGGACATCGTGAGCCTTTTACGATTAGAGAATCTGACCAAAAAATTCGGCGGACTCACCGCTGTGAACAATGTTTCTTTTGAAAGCGGACAGGGCAGCATTGTCGGTCTCATCGGGCCGAACGGAGCCGGAAAAACAACGGTATTCAACCTGATTACCGGAAACTACCAGCCCAATGAAGGAAATATCATATTCGACGGGCAGCCCATTGCCGGTCTGCTGACCCATAAAATTGTTTCCATGGGAATTGCCCGCACCTTTCAGACCATCCGCCTTTTCAAAAATCTTTCCGCACTGGAAAATGTACTGGCCGGATGCCACTGCCGCATGAAATCCGGTATTTTCGGGGGGATGTTCCGTACACCTGCGCAGAAAAGGGAAGAGCGGGAAGCACTGGAACAGGCTTTGGCGGAACTGGATTTTGTGGGACTGGGCGAGCAGGCCGATGTGCTTTCCAGCAATCTTTCCTACGGAAATCAGCGTCTGCTGGAAATTGCACGGGCTTTGGCCACCCGGCCCCGACTGCTGATCCTGGATGAACCCGCGGGCGGAATGAATGAACAGGAAACCGACAGTCTCATCCGCCTTATCCGCAGGACACAGGATCGGGGCATTACCGTTTTGCTGATTGAGCATGACATGGGACTGGTAATGGAAGTCTGTGAAAAACTGGTGGTCATTGAATACGGCGGAAAAATAGCCGAAGGCACACCGGATGAAATCAAGGAAAACCCCCGTGTCATTGAGGCATATCTGGGAACCGAAGAAGAAGACGAATAATTTGCATCAGAAGCTGCCTCAGAAAAGGATAAAAAGATATGCTGCTTGAAATAAAAAATCTGCGGGTGAAATACGGTAATGTCGAGGCCCTGCACGGTATCAATATCCGTGTGGAAGAAGGGGAAATTGTCACCATTCTGGGGGCCAACGGAGCAGGGAAATCCACCACACTGAATGCCATCTGCGGCCTGATGAAAATAAGCGGCGGAGAAATCCTTTTCCGGGGCAGTCCCCTTCACAAAATGCCCGCGGATCAGATTGTAAAAGAAGGCATCACCCAGTCCCCCGAAGGCCGCCGGGTTTTCGGAACCCTGACCGTGCGGGAAAACCTGAATCTGGGAGCCTTTACAATCAATGATCCCCGCAAAAACAAAAAAAACCTGGACTGGATTTTCCGACTCTTTCCCCGCCTGGAAGAACGAAGCGGACAGCTTGCCGGAACCCTGAGCGGCGGAGAGCAGCAGATGCTGGCCATCGGACGGGCACTCATGGGGCAGCCGCGGATTCTCCTGCTGGACGAACCCAGCCTCGGTCTGGCCCCCATTCTGGTCAAAACCATATTCGACACGGTAAAAGAAATCAACAAAAGCGGTGTAACCGTGGTGCTGGTGGAACAGAACGCCCGTGTGGCCCTCAAACTGGCCCACCGGGGATATGTTATGGAAGTCGGCAATATTGTTATGGAAGATTCCGCAGCATCCCTGCTGTCCAATCCGGATGTGCAGAACGCGTACCTGGGCGGGAAAAAATAAAACATACCCGGAGTGCGAAAATTAAGGCAGAGGCCGGTTTTTCGCAAATACCTGCTCCGAATCCCCCGCAGCACAGCTCCTGAAAATTCATTAAAAAAACAGGCAGTGGGTCAAATCGGCTGAATCCCCCTCCCCCAACCCCTCCCGCCGGGGGAGGGGAATTTCAAATCAACCGGTTTGACCCACTGCCAAAAAATATTGACCCGGTCTGTGAAAAGAAGCGATAATATAAAAAACGTTCTTCTTTATCGTGCATTGTTTCACTTAAAACTGTGCAGGTATTTCGGAGCAGAACATGCGAATGCCGGGTTACACTTCGCTAACCCGACCTGCAATTTTAAATGAAACAAAGCAATAGATCCCGCGCATACATCATCCAATCGGAATTCCACAAAAAATAAGGAGGTATCTTTATGAAAAAACGGACAGGGCTGCTGCTTTTCTTTGTTTTTTTCTTTTTTTCAGGTGCATCCGCATCGGATATTCCCTCGGCGGAGGAAATGGTCCGTGCTTTAAAACCGCAAAAAAACCGGGGGCTTATCCGCGGCCTGGCAGACATGGGCAAATCTGATGAACGCCCCCGGATTACGCTCCGCCTTCAGTTTGCAATGGACAGCGCGAAGTTGAAAGGAGAAGATATTCCTCCCCTCCGAAACCTGGGAAAAGCATTGCAGGATCCTGAATTATGTACATATGTATTTAAGATCGAAGGGCATACCTGTGATCTGGGCAGTCATGATTATAACAGCAGGCTTTCCCGCAAAAGAGCCGCGGCCGTGCAGGATTTCCTGATGCGGAATTTCGGTCTTTCAAAAACTCAGTTTGAAATCGCCGGATACGGGGAAATGCAACCGGAAGTTCCCAATACCGGTGAATCTGCCAGAAAACAGAACCGGCGGGTCGTTATCAAAAACACCCTGCAGAAAGTATCCCTGAATACACCCGGTTCCGGAAAAGTGGCCGTGCAGTTAAAGTGCATCCGTGATTTTCAGGAGGATGTGGTAAAAGACGGGGATACACTCACGCAGCAGAACGCGTATGCAGTGGAATTCAAACCCCGTAAAAGACTGTATGTCTATATTTACCAGTCGGATTCTGCCGGAAAACTGAGCTGCCTTTTCCCCAATCCGCAATTTTCGGTTGTCCGCAATCCGGTAAAGGCCGGTCATCTGTACCGGGTTCCCGGGCAGGGAAAGGTGTTTCATCTGGATGCCAATACCGGGAGGGAAGACATTATCGTGTTTGCCGCTGAAAGTGCATTGGCAGAACCTGACAGGATATGCAGAAATCTTCTGAATAATCCTTCCGCTCCGTCCGAAGGTGAAATGATGATGGCTTCTAAAGGAAAAAGCAGGGCTTTTATCATCAAAGAAAAAAGAGGGGTGGCCGGTATTGCGGATGATTTCCGGGATACTCCGGTCATGACAGCTGCTGCACCGCAAGTAAAAAAGCCGGCACCGGTACCGAAGAAAAAAAGCAGGGATATTTTTGTCTGGAAACGGTATTTTATGCATGAATAACTGTCTGAACACGATTATGCAGGATTATACAGGATGGACAGGATTTTTTTCATCCTGCTCATCCCAATAATCCCCCATAATCACAGTTCAGGATAACAAAAAACGCAGACCTCCGGATTCAGACAATATGAAGTTGCCGGGAGATATATCATTATGTACAGAAAACTCTTTTTATTTTATATCATCATGGTCTGCTTATTTTTTCTGGCAAACTGTGCAGCACATAAAAATTTCTCCCGCAGGTCCCCGGATCGGGGGCTTACGGGCGTGGCGGTGCAGCCCCCTTTGCGTCCGGCAGTGTCATTACGTATTCTGAAATATGAGAACAATGGAGAAAAAGAAATCCGTTCCGGTGATGTACTGACAGGCAAAGATTTTTATGCAGTAAGTTTTATTCCGGGGAACCCGGCTTTTGTCTATATCTTCCAGGTGGACAGTCACGGAAAAAAAATCAGAATTTTTCCCAATGAGGAATTTTCACCCGAAAAAAATCCGCTTTCTCCGGAAAATTCTTACCGGATTCCGCCCAAAGGAAAATGGTTTGAACTGGATCAGAATACCGGAACAGAGCAGATTATTCTTATTGCCCGGAATAAAAAACTGAAAAAACCGGAAAAAATCTGTGAAATGGTGATGAACGGGGAATTGCAGGAAACTTATGCAAAAGACAGAAGGGTAATGGGAAAAAGAAAAGAGTTTCCCTATGAAATCAGCATGGATGAGTCGGAACTGCTCATCCGCAAAGCCGTCTTTGAGCACAGATAAATGTCGGGTTACGCTTCGCTAACCCGACCTATTATAGTGGACACCGGAGAATGTAATGAAAGGCGGAATACTGACTCAATAATTCCAGACAGTTAATTCCCGAACATCTTGCATTCTTTGATGTCGCACATAGTACTTTGGGTAGATTATTTCTGATTAGGAACCATGCCGGAAAGTAATTTTTTCAAATAAGACTGACGGAAGTCCGGCTTCTTTCCGCTTTTCCATCTGCCGGATAAATCTGTTCATAAACTCCCTCCTTTTCCTGCTGTCTGTTTCCCCCTGTATCTCCTTAAACAGTTCTTCCACATCTCCGGCTTTCCAAAAAGAAGCGATGATATACAGCGTTTCATCCGGCAGTTCCCTTTCCCCGGCAGTGATTTCATCCAGCCAGAGCCATTCCCCAGGGTCAGGCGGAATCCGGCAGGGGAAGTCTTCCGGATACAGCGGATTTTCTTTCAGCGGTTTCCACAGGAGATGGGGAAAAAGCCTGTCTGTGTATCCCTGCTGATCCTTCTGAAATACATAGAGCCAGACAGGGGAATTTCCGGACTTCCGCCCGATGTGCAAACGGTAGTTGTCCCGGTGTGTCAGTATGGTTTCCCGAACAGTCTGAGAGTCCGCCGGAATATAATCCGAGGGTTTCTGCCCGGGCTTTTGGAACTGAAAGAAAATTTCCGCGTGCAGCGGTGCGGACATCTGCTCTCTGATCCGCTGTATTTCCCCATCCTCCGGATCGGCCTTTGCCATCATTTTTTCCGCTTTTGAAAACGCCCCCTGTTCCAGGCAGGTCAGCAGTTCCTGAGCCGCAATGGTTTCTCCCCTGAAAGAATGCACACCCCATCCCCCCAAAGCAAGCAGCAGGAAAATCATCAGCACAGACCATTTGGGAACCGGCGGGGGAATTTCCTTTTTTTCAAATAAAAGTTCCACCAGTTGCGGCAGTCCGTCCGAAGGCACTTTCAGCACAGTTTTTTTCTGTAAACGGGAAAGCCCTTTTTGCTGCAGGTCTCCTATGGACAAAACCTGCGCGCCTGCGTCTGCAATCTGATCTCCGTGGATTTTTGTGATATTGGTCATGGGAACAAGAAAAAGCCGGTCGTGATTTTTATCTGAAAGAAAGACCTTCAGTTTCAGGTCAAATCCCTCACAGAGAACACTGTACAGCATGGGCCGGGGTTCCTGCACTTTAATGACACCGGTACACCAGATGTCTCCGTATTCCCGGATTCCGATCTGCCGGGAACGGCTGACATGGGCCAAAAGCCAGGCAAAATCCAGGGAATCTCCCTGATAACGGTATTTGGGATTATCCCAGGATTCAGGATTATCCCGGAACTCGCAGATATGCAAAGGGGAATCATAGGATTCCGGGGCCAGAATCTCTGCGGCCCGCAGGAGATCACTTTTATTGGGAGTCGGCGGGGCACCTTCCATTTCCCGGTATTTCTCCGGCATATCCTCATGGGCATACACCCAGTATCTTCCGCAGCCCATAAAGCGGGATTCTTTGGGAATTACATTGGGATAGGCAAAATGTATCATTCCGCGGCCTCGACAATGACGGAAACAGCCCATTTCTGACTGGAAGGATCAAAGCCCAGTTCATCACAGTACAGCACTTTTTCCCCGCTCAGATCCGTGCCCAGGCAGAACTCGGCCAGAATGTTCATGGTTTTCGGATCACAGAAACGCGCCCAGAGTGTGCTGTAGGTAATAATATTGGCATTCCAGGTCAGGCGGATGAAAGAATCCAGTTCCCCTTCTTTTCCCTGCCAGTAGCAGGAAAGATGGATATATTCCCCCTGATCCATCTCAAAATTCTGTTCCTGCTCCGGTATATCTGCCGCCGTCACGGTTTCCCCTGCCCACACAGGTTCCCACAGGGGACTGATCCAGGAGATCAGATGTTCTTTTATTTCGGAAACAAAAACCGGTATTCCGGCCCCTTCTGAAATTTTCAACGCCCTGATTCCTTTCTTCCCCAGGATATGGGACAAAGCCGCATCCGGGTCAGACTCCAGGGCATTTTCCCATGCCCTGCGGTCGGCCTCCAGTCTCAGCACTTCCACCCGGCAGCGTTCGCATTTTTTTACATGGCTTTGCATCTGCCCGTATTCTGTTTCAGAAAGTCCGCCATAGACATAATCCGGCAGCATGTCATCCGAAGGGCAGTTCTTTTCTGTTCGCAGAACCGCATACACATTTTTCGCATCTTTCAGTATATCTTCAAAATTCATCTGAATATTCATTTTGCACCTCTCGTTTTATAGTCAATACCAACTCGTTACGAGGCTCCGCCCCGTAACGCAATCCTCCGGGGCTCCGCCCCTTACAGCATGAGGCAGAGCCTCACCCAAAGCGTTACGGGGCAGAGCCCCGTAACGAGTTTGATCTCGTTCCCACGCTCCGCGTGGGAATGCATGGGGGGACGCTCCGCGTCCCGTCAGGAAAACAGACCTTAGTACCTCGTCTCCACACAGTCCTGCACCGCATCATAAACCTGATCTTTGTATCGCCGCTGAAATGTCTTTTCACTGTGACTGTCCAGAATATTCCGGTTTCCCGGCTTATCATACAGTTCCCGGAATGAATAACCTTCAAACTCCCGGTGCATAAACAGCATTTTAAAATCCGCATCCAGTTTTTCTATACAGTCCAAAAGAATTTTCCGGAATTCGGCACGGATATACTGTTCTTCCGGAGAAATACCTGCACGGACTTCCGGCCTTTCCTGTCCCTCATATTCCCGCACAAAAACCCGCTCCCCCGCACCGTCTTCCAGAAATTTCCGGATTTCCGATTCACTCCGCCCGCTCAGATCCGCCAGTTCCCTTACATCGGGTTCCTTTCCTGTTTCTCTTCTCAAAGACTGCGCCAGTTTTCTTAAATCTTCTTCCAAAGGCGGATTTTTCCGGAACATTTTTCGCTGTATATCCGTCAGTCTCCGGGAGACAATAAAACGGGCGTAATTATTAAAAGGCCCTTTCTTCGGGTCATAATCATCTGTAAGCCGGCAGAGGAAAATCATGGCATCCTGCATCCAGTCTTCCATTGTCTGTGAAATCCGGAAATCCTCCGGCATCTGGTAAAACTTCCGGATACCCATCTGCCGCACCTGTGTGAGCAATGCCTTGAGTCGGAAAAGGTGCCTATCATCCCCGGAAAGTCCATCCGACTCCCCGGATTCTGCGGAAAATACAAATCCTGCTGTTTTCTCTGCCAGTAAGCTGAATATCTGTTCATCCATTATCTCTTCCTTACATAATATTTTTATAAACAACTCGTTACAGGGCTCCGCCCCGTAACGCAGTCTTCCGGGGCTCCGCCCCTTACAGCATGAGGCAGAGCCTCACCCAAAGCGTTACGGGGCAGAGCCCCGCAACGAGTCCGATTGGTTTTATATAAACATTTTTCAGAAGGATATTGCAATATTCATCTTTCGGATTTATCAAAAAAATCTGACCGGAAATTTTCCGCATGACGATAAACAGTAAAAAGACCCCCTTCCTTTTATATATCTATCGTCATAAAATCAGAAACCGGTCAGATTTCCGTATTATGAAATATTTTTATCCTGTTGACCTATCCGGAGTCATCCGGTACATATTTATGTAACTCGTTACGGGGCTCCGCCCCGTAACGCAGTTTTCCGGGGCTCCGCCCCTTGCAGCATGAGGCAGAGCCTCACCCAAAGCGTTACGGGGCAGAGCCCCGTAACGAGTCCGATTGTTTTTATATAAACATTTTAAACAACTCGTTACGGGGCTCTGCCCCCTGCACCTGTCTGAACCGGGATTCACGGGATTAAAGGATGAACCGGGATTTTTCATTGCCCTGAACCTGAATTTGAATATAATTGAGATGATATAAGGGACCCGGCAAAAAATAAATCCTCTGAAATTATCTGACAGATTTGTTTATTCTCTGTCAGTATACCGAAAAGTTTTCCCCGGATACGGCCCTGCGGCTGTCCCGGAGTGCAGAAACTGTATTTCTACAAGGCACCGGCTTATGCAAAAATACAATTTTTGCACTCCTCCGGAAACTTTCCGATCTGCTGTCTGCTGCTGAGATGAACCGGGGGAATTATTTTTTTCTGAGTCCCTAAAAACAAACACAGAGGTAAAAAATGATAACAGAAATAACATCGGAAAAATTCAAAAATAATCTGGATACCGAAGTCAGCCGGTGCATTGAAAATCATGAGGCATTAAAAGTAAAGCGGGCCGACGGAGAGGCTTTTATCGTAATCGGAGAAACAGACTGGAAATCCATTGAAGAAACCTTATACCTGAACCGCATACCCGGAATGGCCGAAAGCATTCTGAAAGCTGCGGAGGAACCTCTTTCTCTTGGAACAGATTTGGAGGAACTTGACTGGTGAAATGGAAAGTCATTTTATCCCGAAGTGCTGTAAAAGATGCAAAAAAACTGAAACAGGCCGGTCTGAAACCTCAAACCGGAAAATTACTGAATATCCTTCAGGAAAATCCTTTTCAGGATTATCCGGGATATGAAAAACTGGTCGGAAATCTGAAAGGATTTTATTCACGCCGGATAAACATACAGCATCGGCTGGTCTATGCAGTTGATGAAGGGAACAGAACCGTTCATGTACTGCGTATGTGGTCGCATTATGAATAATCCCGGTTCGGACAGCACACAGATAATCCCGCTGATTCCCATCATATAACTCACCCAAACCAAAAAAAACACATTTCAGCACAAAAAATATGACCGAAAATTTTCTCCATGACGATAGGCATTGTGAAGGCCGAAACATCGTTGCTTTTTGAAAACCGTTCAGAAAAAAAATCAAAAAAATCTGACCGAAAGTTTTCAGGAAGACGATAGGCAGTGTGAAGGTCATAAAAACAATGTTTCACTTACATCAATTTAAATCTGAAAGGAGAAAGTAAAATGAAAAAAATGATGGTAATCGGAATGGTTATGGTTATGGCGCTGGTATCCGGAAATGCTTATGCCGGAGGTCTTGCTTCAACAGTGGCAAAAGAAATTGTCGGAAATATTGCCGGTAATACAATGGACGGACTTGGACGGGTTGTCGGTGCGGGAGCGGACTGGGCGCAGGAGAATATTAACGGGGGACAGTACAGCACCTATATCGAAGGAAATCTGGAAGTGGACAGCGACAACAAAGTTGCAGGGGTTCAGACAGGACAGAATGCCTATGTTTCTGTCGGTTCGGTTACGCTGGATCACAGCCGTTTCAATGATGATGTAACAATTGACACCTGGAACAGAGTCGGAACCATCACAGCAGACAATGACGCTTTTGTGGATGTGGGAGGTGTCGGTTTTCAAAATACCAGGGTAAACGGAGAAGTGGATATTGACATTGACAATAAAGTAAGCGGCGGAATTCATGCAGGCAAGGGAACTGTGGTAAGAATCGGCGATTTCAAATCCTTCTGATTCCCCAAATCAAAAACATCTTCGGACGGCAGACGGAAAATATCCGGCTGCCGTCCGGAATTTATTTTGAAAGGACAGATACAATGAAAACATGGACTGTTTTTCTTTTCCTGGCTTTTTTCACCATGCCCTCTCATGCGGATGAAAACCTGTGGAATGCCGATGAATGGGGACGGAACCGTTTTGAAATGCAGAAAATTCAGCAGCGGATGGAAAACGGATTTACAAACCGGGGCCGCGTCCTGTATAAATATGTGGATGACAGCAATCTGGATGAAGAAGACCCCATGAATATCGGGGCAATCCGTTTAAACAGCAACAGCAGTGTAAGAGAAGTGTATGTGGGTGTGGATATAGATCAGAAACTCCGTTTTGACGAAAGCGGAAAAAATCTGAATATCGGTACGGTGGATGCGTATAACAATCATCAGCTTCAAAGAACAGATATTCGGGTGGATTTGGCTCAGCCTGTGGATTTCTGAATGAACCAAAACGGAGTTCATCTCCTGATATGCCATCTGCATATTCAAATAAAAACAATAGAATGTCGGGTTATGTTTCGCTAACCCGACCTGCAGTTTTACGTTTTCCGAATATCAATAAGTGAGGTGCTTCATGAAAATATTTTCCGATTATCTGAAAATCTGTTTTTTATGCTTACTGAACCTGTGCAGGCAAAATCTTATGATTGAACAAAAAATACAATATTATCATGCTGTTGAATCTTTAAAAGTTTCCAAATTTAAAAATCTTTAACATATT
>JAABRU010000313.1 GCA_011390755.1 Desulfobacteraceae bacterium
TTGTGCGGAAGTCCCGCTCCGTATGTCAGTGCGGGCATGATTTATGCATCAGGGTAAAAGTACCCGCCCCCCTGTCCGAAGGACTTCCGTACAACGCTATGGTAAGCGGCAGGGGCGTTTTGTTAACTGCAAGGGCTTCACTTTGAGAAACCCTTCGTTACTCTCAGAACGTCAAGCCGCCGTAAGCCCCTGTCCGCTTCACCTATGGGTTAGGCTCATTTATTCAAGGATTCAATTTCAAATCTGCACTACTACCTGATTTCTATAGAAACATCAATGAAACCAGAATTATCATCTGAATTGCTATCATTATTTCCAAGAAATAGACGGCCTGTTGCATAAGCATTCCCGTTATATTCTGTTCCAATTGGAAAAGCAGTTCCATTATGTCCTATTTTGCCCATTAAGGTTCCATACAGATAGCCATTGTACAGCGGGAAATTTGAAAGACCGTTAGCGTTGCAGACCCTTGGACCGCTTCCCAGTCGCCATGTCCCATTCGAATTTATTGACAAACCCGAACCTTTTTCTACGTCTATACCACTATCAAACCATTTATTCAAGCCTGTAGAATACGCAGATGGAACCGATACTATACCTTTTTTTCTTTTCCTATTCTCTTGTGAAACTCTTATCGAAACATTGATACTGCCAGAATTATCGTCCAAATTACTGTCGTTATTTCCTAGAAAAAGACGCCCTGTTGCATTAGCATAGCCTTTATATTCCGTTCCTATTGGAAAAACTACCCCATTACGCCCTATTTTGCCCATCAGTGTACCGTATAAGTAGCCATTGTATGCAGGAAAGTTTGAAAGGCCGTTTGCGTTACATTCTCTGGGTCCTGTACCAAGTCGCCACGTTCCATTAGAATTTATTGATAATACAGAACCGTTTACAATATCAATACCAGTATCAAACCATCTGTTCAATCCTGTAGAATATGCAGATGAAACTGATAAACTGGTTCTTCCTGAATAATCAGCATATACCGGCACTGACCAAATAACAGATGCAAAAATTAAAGCATATGCAATTGTAATTTTTGACAAACTATTTAACCAATTAATTCTCACCATTTTTCCCTCCCAATAAACTCAACGATAATCAACTGATAATACAATATTGTTCTATATCTCCAGTTTATCCCGTTGGTTAGTTTGCGAAGCAATTTATATGCTCCTCCCAATAAACTCAGCGATAATCAACTGATAATACAATATTGTTCTATATCTCCAGTTTATCCCGTTGGTTAGTTTGCGAAGCAATTTATATGCTCCTTTTAATGCTAATGAGCCTAACGCTGAGGTAAGCGGCAACCCCCGGAACAGAAGACTCCCTTACACCCTGCCCGCTGTCCGCTTCACCGCATGGTTGTGCGGAAGCCCCGCTCCGTATGTCAGTGCGGGCATGATTTATGCATCAGGGTAAAAGTACCCGCCCCCCTGTCCGAAGGACTTCCGTACAACCAGTTGTTATACGAACACGGTGTTTGTATTTCAGGCATATACTTTCAGAAATCCGTCCGGCATATCGTACTGTATGCAAATATCAAATTGGGTTTTGGGAACAGTAATTGCATATGTCCCTAAAGAAATTTCTGAACCGTTTCCGTTTTTACAGTCTTGTTTTGTACCGCAGGCAGGATATTCAGTTTGCGCTTCAGGTATGTATGATGATTTTATCCGGAAATCCGGGTATAAGTTCACTTTGGGGTATCCTGCCTGTATTTTTGTAAAAATCCAGATTGCCATTCCTGCCGCAGGTCCAGAATTCCTTTGCTCCTCTGGCAAAATACAGTTCTTTTTTCTCATCCGTCCCGGCTCTGCTGTTAGACGGAGAAAGTATTTCCACACATATTTCCGGTGTTTCAGCAAAAGGGGTTTGGTCAATCTTCAGTGAAAGGGGCATTTTTTCTGAGTGATATGCTCCCGTACCTCGTCTTCAAAATACCGCAGCAGTCCTTCCACCGGGGCCACGGCTCCGGGGGCAAACGCACAGTAGGCATTGTAGAGATATTTGCAGAGTTTCCGGAGCAGGGGGATATGTTCTTCTTCTCCTTCCCCGTTTTCAATGTGCTGTAAAATATCCCGGATATAAGGCACACCTTCCCGGCAGGGCGTACACCATCCGCAGGATTCCCTTGCAAAGAATTCCATCAGGTTCAGGGTGGCGGCCACCATGCAGGTTTTCTGGTCAAAGACCATAATGGCTGCGGTTCCCAGGCGGTGTCCTTCTTTTTTCAGGGTATCAAAATCCATTTCAATATGGTAGAATTCTTTGGGAAGAAACTGGGTGGAAGCACCGCCCGGCAGACATGCCTTGAATTCCGAACCGTCCCGCATTCCCCCCGCGTATTCTTCTATAATTTCACTCAGCCGGATGCCCATTGGCAGTTCATAACATCCCGGTTTTCTGACTTTACCGCTGATGCCGTATAGTTTGGTACCCGCACCGCTTGGGGTCAGGGCCAGATTTTTAAACCATTCCGCCCCGTTTTTCAGGATATGGGGCATACAGCACAGCGTTTCCACATTCTGGATATTTGTGGGTTTGTCCCATAATCCTTTTTCCGTGGGATAGGGCGGCGGCTGTTTGGGATTGGGTCTTTTACCCATGAGGGCATTGAGCTGGGCAGTTACCTCGCCGCAGATATAGCGACCGCCGCTGCGGTGGACAATGAGTTCATAACTGTAATCCGTCCCCAGAATATTTTTCCCCACATATCCGGCCTCTTTGGCAATAGCGATTTCCCTCTCCAGAATCCGGGCCGCACTTTCATATTCCGGACGGATAAAGATAATGCCTTTGGATGCGCGGATGGCATATCCGGCAATTACCATTCCCTCAATCAGCTGGTGCGGGTCCGCATGAATCAGTACCCGGTCTTTAAAAGTTCCCGGTTCCATTTCGTCAGCATTGCAGACCACATAGCGGGGATGGGGCGCATTTTCCGCCACGGTCATCATTTTCCGTCCGGCCGGGAAGGCGGCCCCTCCGCGCCCCAGCAGGGATGCATCCAGCAGAATTTCCTGAATATCTTTCGGATTTCTGTTTTTCAGCACATCAGCCAGGGCGGTATAGCCGCCGCTCTGCCGATATTCGTCTATGGTCGCAATCCTGTCCGCTTTGCGGTTCTGCAGCAATATCTGCGGGTATTTGTGCTTTTCGGTATTCAATGTCTTATCTCTTTATATTTCTGTCTCATCATCAAATATGGATGCCAGATTCACACTCAGCCCTGTCAAATCTTCAAGAACCCCTTCGTGGTACAACTGCATTCCTTCTTTTGTCAGAACGGAAACTGTATGGGCAAAAGGCTGTACGATCCACACAGACCGGATACCGGCATTCAGATACACTTCGGCTTTTTCTGTCAGTTCTTCTGTGGGCTGCGAAGGAAAAAGTATTTCAGCCACCAGCAAAGGGAGTTCCTGCATTTTTTTGAAATCTTTGCCGATGTCAATTTTCCGCCATGCATATACAGAAATATCCGGTATATAATCGGCTCCGTCAATCACAAGGGTCAGTTCGGAAAAAGCCCTGAATTTCCGGGAACTGTTTACGACTGTCCCGATATTTACCGCAATGGCCGCATGATTATAACTCGGACTCATTTCAGAATTCAATCCTTTCCGGGATATTGGGAAAAAGTAATGATTTCTCTGCTTCTCCCCGGCAGGTATAAATCTTCATACATCCTTCTTCATCACAGACCCAGACTTCTTTTGCCCCTTTTGACAGGTACAGGCTGATTTTTTCTTCTATCTCTGCTGTTCTATTGGATGGAGAGATTATCTCCGCACAAAGTTCCGGTGCTTCAGGATAGGGGGTATCAAATCCGTTTCTTTTAAAAAAACCGGCAGAACCCCATGACACATCCGCAACTTTCACCCCTTTGTATGTCCGGATCGAACATTCTGTTATCACTTTGCCTTCTGTTTTATGATTTCGCAGAAAACCGGATAATTCCGCCTGAATCATGCCGTGCTTATTGGATGCGGGACTCAATGTGATCTGCCCCCATTCATTCAGTTCCACCTTATAGGGAAGATTTTGTAAAACCGGTTCATTGATGACCTGAGACCATTCCATATCACAGCATTTCCCACTCTTCTTTACTCATATCCGCCTGTTTCAGAATTCTGATGAGAAGTTCTCTTCCAATATCTCCGCTATGGGGATTGGGAATTCTGACAGTGATATCGTTTTTCAGCATAAACTGATGCCGACTTCCGCTGAACAGTCCCTCAAAACCGGCCTGCCTGAGATACCGGATCAGATCATTGCGTTTTACCGGCCTGAAAGGGGGCGTTAAGCAACCTTTCTGACTGCCAGTTCCATCTCATCAATTACCGGCAGCTCCAGATTTCTGTGTATCCGGAATAATATCCAGTCTTCCAGTACTTCCAGAAGTTCATTCCGGCAGTCTTCCAGATTCCGGGCATTTGCATATACACCTTTGCATACAGAAATTTCGCCATAATAAGAATTATCGTCCGGCAGAATTTCATAACGGGCATAGCGCATGGCAGCCTGAATATAATCACTCAGCATTTTTTTCAGCTTTCAAACCGTCAATAATCTCATCCAGTTTGGCGATGGTCAGGGGGCCATATACCTTTTTATTTATCAGGATGGCCGGGGACCGGTCGCAGTAGCCGATACAGCATACCGGCAGCAGGGTGAAGAGTCCGTCTGCTGTGGTCTGCCCCATCTCAATTCCCAGTTTCCGGCAGAGATGTTCCCCGATGCTTTCGGAACCGTCCATCCAGCAAATCACGCTGTCACAGATATGGACGACATATTTTCCCACCGGTTCCCGGTAAAGAAAGGTATAGAAGGTAGCCAGTTCATCCACTTCCAGGGGACTCATGCCCAGCAGACCGGCGCATTCATCCACGGCCGCATCACTCAGGTATCCGTACTGCTCCTGCACGGCCATCATGACATCCACGGCCAGTTCTTTGGGGTGTTCGCTTTCTGCGATTTCTTTTTCTAAGGCAATGGGCAACATATGAAGTCCTGATAATAATTTTTATTTGACCCCGGTTCAGATACCGGTTTTTCAATCCTTTTTTTAATCAGCATAATACATTTTCAGAAAAAACGGAAGAAATATTTTATTCTCCGGCCTGTTGCAATGCAAAACAGATAACCCTTTCGCTCAGTCAGCCCCCCGTACCTGCATTTGATGAACCGCTTCTCTCAGAACAAATGAACAGCCTTCATTTTTTGCCCGGATCATAATTCCGAGAGAACGCAGAGCTAAGCAGTTGCCCGTCATGGCAATCCGCTTGAACGACCGGTTATGCCTTTTTTAGTGGGAATAATTTATAAAGATCGTATTTTTGCCTGTCCTGAATATTGTTTGTGTCCTGCGGTAATTGAAAAAACCTTACCGCCCGTTTCTTAATGCACTGATTCCGAAACAGATTACAGAATTTTCAGAATCACCTGCAAAAGCACAG
>JAABRU010000131.1 GCA_011390755.1 Desulfobacteraceae bacterium
CAGGATATGAAAGGCTTTTCTGTAATCAAAATCATCTGTTTTCCGGCTTTCTTTTTTCCCGATTCCCGTGGCATTGATAAAGCGTTCAATATCCAGCGCCATCAGCCGCTGGCCGTTGGCAATGAGGGTGTCCCGGTATTTTTTCAGTTTTTCCCCCGCGTTTTTCCGCTGACTGTCACTGCCCATTTCCCCCCGTGCAAACATGGCTTTGATGTCAAGAAAACGTTCGTAGCAGTCTGTGATTTCTTTCTGTTCTTTTTCCCTCTGCTTTGATTCGCCCTCTTTCTGTTTTTCCACCTCATTGTGCAGTTTGTCTATGCTTGTATCCACTGCGGAAATATAACGCAGGATTTTTTCCTGCCGGTCCGAATCTCCGATTTCTTCAAACAGTGCGGCATAGCGGACCAGAACCTCTTTCTGCTGATTGAATATTTCCGCATTGGGAATAACAGCAGGTGTGGACCTGAAACTGTGGAACACCGAACCGGCCTGATCAAACAGATATTTGGCTGCGTTTCTGCTTTTTTCCGCAATACTGCGATCCGCAGAATGAAGGGCTCCGCCGAGTTTCCGGGCAGCTTCCCGGAGGTATTCAATATCTTTGATTTCCCGGTATCGGGAACGGACAGCATTGAGATCCGAACGCAGGGGGGCAATTTGGCGCAGATATTCCATCGCACTTTTTTCATCCGCGGGTTTCAGACTCCGGGTCATGTCCGCTTCTTTGCGGATGCTTTCCGCGGTCTGAATGAGCAGCAGTATTTCTTTGATCCGGATAAAATAATCATCATATGTTTTTCTGGCCTGCTGCACAATTTCAATGAGCTTTTTGTCATCCAAAGCCATGACGGCTGCTGCAAACAGGGTTTCCAGACGTTCCTTTTTGCTGCGGTACTGTTTTTTCTCTTCCGGATGATGCAAAGGGATATGCAGGTCGCCGCCTTCCTGTATCCGCAGATATGCGGAAAGGAGGGAAGGCAGGATGGATGCTGTTTTATGCTGCTGATGGGCTTCTACGATTTCCCGGTTCCGGATTTCAATGCTTTCATTGATTTTTTCCATTCTGAGCGGGGAAATTTCTTTTGTCCCGGGTGTTTTTTCCGCTCTGCGTTCCAGTTCAAAGCGGACAATCCGGTCCAGTTCATTTCGGATCTGTGTGTACTGTTTCTCTGATTTCATTTTTTTTCAATTCTGATGTATACTTTTGGGATTCTCTGTGCTTTTCTGCGGGAACTGCGGCCTTATAAAAGACAGCATCGCCGATGAGCCGGTACCGGCCTGTATCTGCGGGTATCAGCACGGACATGCCTTTTTGTAAAGAAAATTCTTTCCCTTTCCCCGAAATTTTTGCCTTTCCCTGCGTACAGAGCAGGATTTCCGCGGAATCATTCTGAAAAAGGGCTGTCATAGGGGGAGGGATCCGAACCGTGGAAAGAAGAAATTCTTCTGCATAAGAAGGATATACTTTTTCATATTCGCTGCGGGATTCCGGGGAAAGAATTTCCGGTGTCCGGGAGGTGAAACGGAGTACCCGGAGCAGCTCCGGCAGGTCCCTGTGTTTGGGGGTCAGTCCGCCCCGCAGTACATTATCCGAATTTGCCATGAGTTCAATTCCGGTTCCGTCCAGATAGGAATGCAGTTCACCCGCGGGCAGAAACATGGCCTGCCCCGGTTTCAGGCACAGCAGATGCAGAAACAGAGGCCCCAGCACTCCGATGTCCCATGGATAAAAACTGTGCAGACGGATGAGCCAGTGGTATATATCCGGATAAAAAATCCGGGCGGCTTCCGGTGACTGCTCCGGTTGTTGTGAATATCGCCGGGCATTGTACAGGCTTTCCCGGATGATTTCCGTCCGACTGTTTCCCTTCATCTCCATCAGTTCCCGGAAAAAACCGTGCAGTCCTGCCCCGTTTCCTTTGTTTTTCAGAATATCCCGCAGTTTTCCGGAAGTTTTGGGACATATATGTTCCATGAGGGCGATGATGTCTGAAATTTCCCGGAATCCCCTCAAAACCCAGAAATCCGTCAGTGCGCAGATACATTCCGGTTTATGGTTATCATCTTTATAATTCCTTTCTGCTGCCTGCATGGGAATATGATTCCGGTTTTCCCTTGCAAATCCGGCATCTGCCTGCGCCCGGTCAGGATGGGCCTGTATGGAAAGCGGTTTTGCAGCGGCCAGCACTTTGAAAAGATAGGGCAGTTTTCCGCCGAATTTTTCACAAACTGCCTTACCGAGAATTTCCTCCGGATATTTTTCAATAGCCGCTGCCAGGGACATGTTTGCCCCCTGGCAGGAAATAAAAGAAGGGGCTTTGGGATGCGCTCCCATCCAAAGTTCTGCCCGGGGCTTTCCGTTCTTTTCTGTTCCCAGCAGTTCCGGAATGGCTGTCCGGGAACCCCATGCATATTCCTGCACGGGATTTTCCAATATGGAAATATCAATCATATGTCCACCTTCAGTATTTGTCCAAAAATCTGTTTCCCTGTATCGTGTTTAGGTGATTTCCTGAAAAAAATGTACCGGAGGCGTGCCAAACGGAAAGTTTGGCAGTGCCTGACGGCAGTCTGCTTACAGACTTTCCGTCTGTGAGTCCTGCAGAAGCGCGCATTCATATTTGGAAATCGCCTTAAGATAAATACTGTACAGGATAAAACAGATAATATTTTTAAATTATATACAGGTATCTGCACGAAATATTATGAAAATCAGCCACGAATGACACGAATGACACGAATCTGCACGGATCGCACAAACCGTAATTCGTGTAATCCGTGGCTGCAATATGAAATCTTCTGAATAATGGAACAGATTAATTATTTAATATTAAACAGATTTTTTGAAACAGCAAATCAATTTTGTCCTGTACAGTGTTATGATAATTATTTTTTCATCAGGCCATTTGACCCACCGCCCGGTTTTTTATCTGATGCGGACATAGGGATTCGGAAAAAATAATTATCCCGCCGATTGCCCGGAAATAAATTTCCGGGCAGGTATGTGTCGTCCCGCGGGACTTTTTATTTTTTCCGTGTTCCATAAAACATCAGATTCCTTTTCCGGCACGGCGGATAAATATCTGCCAGGCCCCTGCCATGTTCAGGGCAAAAAAAGCAAGCAGCAGAAGGATTTCCGGCAGTACGGTCTGCAAATTCCCCCCGCGTACAAAAATATCGGTAAACGCATTCAGACCCCAGGCCAGGGGGGAAAATGCACTGATCTGCTGCATGATACGGGGCATTATGTAAACAGGAACCATGATTCCGCCCAGGGCAGCGGCAATGACAATGGATACCGGGCCGAACATGGCGGCCTGTTCATAGCTGCGGCAGACCGTTCCCAGTATGATACCGTAACCGGATGCGGCCAGGGCGGCACTGCAGACCACGGCCATGACGGCTCCGGGGGAAGAACCGGTTTCCAGCACCGGTGTTCCCAGCAGGGGCAGACAGTAGATACCCATCAGCAGTATGATAAGGAACTGGATGATGCAGACCAGCACATATGCGATGATCTTGCCGGAAAGAATGCTCAGGTAGGAAACCGGCATGGTAAGCAGACGCAGCAGGGTTCCTTCCTGCTTTTCCCGAATGATTGCACCGCCTAAGGGAACCACAATGAAAAACATGCCGAAGAGTGCCCAGGCCGGGACATTCTGCTGCACCGAGGTGGGCAGTTTGCCCGTCCCCTCTTCCGATGCACAGCGGGTGCTGATTTCCAGGATCCGTTCTTTTCCCCATGCACTTCCCACAGACGGAGACATACCGGACGGAAATTCCATACCGTAAGGCTGCAGGGCTCTCTCAAAGATACTGCGGATCTGCAGGGGAAGGGTTTCCGCAATGATCCGGGCTTTGATTTCCATCTCCAGGGCCAGTATCATGCTTTGCAGGGAATGCCGCATGGCCGCCCGGAAACTGCCCTGCACCATGGGATCAAAATAGAGAATCATCTGCGGCATACGGTCATTTTCCATGTACTGTTTTTCCCCAACTTTTTCCAATGTATCCGCCGGGGAAGTTTCTGATGCAAAGGCCGAGCGGATCTGCTGCACTGCCCGCTCCTGTATTCTTTCTGTCAGTTTTTCCGGAAGGACAATACAGATCTGATAATCTCCGTCCGCAATCATTTTTCTGGCAGCGGGTTCCGCTATATCCCGGCCTTTTATCTGCCGGACAATCTTTACGGCAGCAGATTTTTCCAGCTGTGCTGCAATGACTTTTCCCAGCTGCTGCCGGTCCCGGTCAATAAAAAGAATCTGAATATCTGTTTCTCCCGTTGTTTTCAGTACATTTTCCTGTACAAGAGAAATCACCACGACCAGCGCGGCGGGCATGAGGAAAAGGACCAGCAGCCCTGCCCTGTCCCTGGCCAAAAGCAGCAGTTCTTTGTATACGGTGGCACAGAGTTGCATAAGACCTTCTGTCCGAAATAATTATGATGATCCCGCAAAAAGCCGGAAAATCAGCTTTTGATACACATTTATCTGCTGATTTTATTAACACTGCGGTTCGGTAATTTTCAGTAGATCGAAAAGTTTCCCCCGGATACGGTTTTACATCTGCCCCGGAGTGCAAAAATTGTATTTTTGCACCGCCGCATCTCCCGGTTACCATGCAAAAATACAATTTTTGCACTCCTCCGGAAACGTTTCGATCTACTGATTTTCTCTGATTTACAGAGTATAAAAAATAAGTGCCTGAAATCATTAAGTCTGAATATTCTGTTCGCGTTTTACAACCTGCTGAAATTACTCAGTCCGAATTTTTTACCGAACTGCTGACCAGCAGCACTTTTCAAAAATCTGACTTTTTACGGGTTCATCCATTATGACATGAGGAAAGGATTGAAATCTGCGGCATGGTCATAAACATCAATCCCTTCTTTTCTTTTCAGATAACTGATTACCAGGTAGGTCAGCGGCGTTGCTGCTGCTTCGTAAGCAGATTTCAGCAGCCACTGGGTGATAATTGCTGCAAACATGCCGCGCAGGGGAATGGTTCCGCTGAAAGCCAGCAATATAAAGATTGCCGAGTCCAGGGCCTGCCCGACCAGGGTGGAAGCGATGGTTCTGGCCCAGAGCCACCGGCCATTGCTTGCAATTTTCATTTTTGCCAGCACAAAGGCATTGGAAAATTCACCCACCAGATAAGCCGCAAAAGAAGCCGCCAGCAGGCGGGGCGTATGTCCCAGAATCCGCTCATAGGCCGGCTGTCCGTCCCAGAATCCTGCGGGAGGGAGAAGTCCGCCTATCCATATGGCAATGACTGCCAGCAGGTTGCAGAAAAATCCCAGCCAGATGATCAGACGTGCCCGCTGATACCCGTACACTTCTGTCAGCACATCTCCCAGAATATAACTGACCGGAAAAACAATCACTGCCGCGGGCAGGATAAAACCGGCAATATCCGCAAGTTTTACCGCGATGATGTTGGCGGTAATCAGGCAGGCAACGAAACTGACAGCGATAATCAGATAGTATTTTGAATATGATGCTCCATTTTCAGATGATGTTTGCAGCTGCTGCATTTTTTCTCCTGTATTTTTCATGGTCAGATTGATTTCAGCCGGCTTCCTTTTACCGGTATGGGGATGACGGCAATATCTTTTGGAGAAGTCATCCGCTGCCGGCAGTACGGCTCCGAATCCTGCGGGTTTTTCAGACGGTTCCAGTATTTCTGCTCCCTGGCAATGATTTCCGGAGTACTCTGTGTTCGGATTTTTCGGACATAAACATAATAATCACCTGCGGAAAAACGGATCACGCGTCCGAAATCCCCTCCGGTATCCGCGGCCGCCACCTGAATCCGCTGTTTTTTCAGAAAATTCATTACAAATGACACATTGGCTTTTCCCACGCAGGAAGAAACCGTGCATTCCTGAAAAGGCCGGAACATGGAACCGCCCCCGAAAACTTTTGCCCGAAGGTATTTTTCCCCGGCTCCCTGTTTCAGCATTCCGCTGATCAGAGAATCCATTGCGCAGACACCGTGCCTGCCCGGATCAGGATGACAGTTGTCCGCGTCCTCTTCTTCCAGTATCATCCGGCTGTGCAGAAAGTGATTCATGCCGAGGATGTGATGTATGGGATCATAGAGGCAGACAGAGACGCAGGAACCCAGCAGGGTGCAGATAACAGCATCTTCCCGCGTTACACAGAATTCTCCCGGACGGAGAACAATTTTTTTCCGTCTTTCCTTTGTATCCGTTTTATGCAAAAGGTAAACTCCTGAAAAAAAATTATAAACCGAAGCAGGAAGGAAGGTCGTCGTTTTTTTATCTTCTGAAAATATCAGAAGCTTTCACCGGAAGCAACTCAAAAAAAGAATATATGGGATAAAAAAAGAGGGAGGAAATCGGGATCTGCCGGAAAAATTAGTGCTTTGTCAACATTAAAATGACGGGTTATACTGATCCGGTTTTGGTTTTTCCGGGCATGATTTTTGCGTTCAGTCCGAATTATACTGATCCAATTTTGGTTTTTCCAAAAACAGACACAAAATCTTATAACATGTCCGCCAAACAGTTGCGGTTGACAGTTGAAGCAAATTTCGTGCCTGAAAAAACCTAAATTGGAATAGTATACTGATCCAATTTTGGTTTTTCCGGGCATACTTTCTGCTGTCAGTCCGGATTGTGAAAAAATGACCGTTCCGGACTGAAAAACTGCTGAAAAAGATCAGAAAAGTGCTGTTTTCAGGACACAGCAGTTTTTGTGCCCGGAAAAACCAAAATTGGAGTACTGCATTGTCAGGATTGAAATTGTGAGTTGAAAAAATCGGATTTTTCCAAAAAATCCGATTTTTCTGTGTAACTGAAGTCACAGATTCAAAATTGACAGAGCAGTACTGTATATGTAAAAAAGACTGTTTCGGACTCAGAAATCAGTTGAAACAGGTCAGGAAGTGCTGTTTTCAGACTTCAGCAAATTTTGTGACCGGAAAAAACAAAATTGGAGTACTATAGTGTTTAAGAAAATAATTTTGGGGTTTTCTGCAGCTTGGGGTGAGGAATGAACCCCGGCAGATTCTGTAGGTCGGGGTTCACTGCGTTCACCCCAACACCTACCCCAACAATTATCTTACACTCTGTATATATTCATTCTGTAAGAGTGTATTGCATACGCCCCGAAATTTCTCATACCGGGCGTATGCAGGTCGCATAAAAAGATACTGAAATTTTACTCCGCCGGTGTTATGCAGGAGGGGGTACCGTCATTTTGGTATCCGTCCGTCTGCGACACGGCCTATGTCTTTTTTCAGATATTGCAGATGCTTAAAATATGGTGTAGGCAATACCCATATAGAAAGTGGTAACAATATCATCATCTTCGTTATCTCCCTGATCCCGATGGTCAAAACGGAGAGTGGTAATGGCATCAATGGTATTGGTCAGGTAAAAACGGAAACCGGTTTCCAGACGGTTGCGCAGAATATCATCGGCATCACTGTCTTCAATAACGGTATAGGCAATTTCCCAGTAATTGATCCAGTCAATCTTATTGGAAATTTCATAATCCAGATCCATGCGGTTTTTGAATTCATGATTGGCATCGCCAAATTCCCAGTCCACCAGCACGGTGGTATAGGTAAATTCTTCCACAAACTGCCATTTGAATCCGAAAGGTTCGGCATATTTGAAAGAAGCGCCGAAAGAGGGATCATGTTCATTTCCCTGGTAATCGGAAAAAAGCCATCCGAGCCCGGCTTTGGCTTCCCATCCGTGTTCCCGGCGGATGACATTCTCATCCTGCAGAATATCCTGAATGCGGATGACACCGAAGGCCTTCAGATTGCCGTCTGTCAGCACACCGGCTTCCTTGAATACCTTTTCCATATCTTCGTACCAGTATTTTTCATATTCCTGCAGGCTGTATTTGCTTTTGTATTCGTTTTCTTTATGAATAACAGCCGCCAGCTTCATGTAGGCCTCATCGGAGATTGCTCCCTTGATAATGCCGTATTTTGTCAGATCATCCACAATGCGGACGGCTTCCATCAGGGGGGTGGCGGTAAATATTCTGCCGTAACCGGCACCCGCGGTCAGCTTGGCATAGGGATCATTATCTTCCAGTCCTTCATAATCTATGTATGAAAAATCCAGTCTGCCGAAGACGAAAAACTTTCTGGGTTCATCTTCTCTCAGGTATTTCTTGGCTTCCGTCCAGGCATTGATATCCCAGTTTTCCACAGAATCGTCTTCGTCATTGCTTCCCCGGCTGATATTGCCGCTGCCTTCCGCGTAGGCTTCCCATTTAAAAGGCAGGGTGCTGTATTCCATATCGTACCAGATTTTCCCGGAACCGTTGTAACTGGTCTGATCCTGGTTTCCGTCTTTCAGGTTGAAAAGTGCCTGCAGCTCGGCATCCTGAAAAAAAATGTCCGGTTCCACATAATCCTTCAAATCCAAAGCAAGTGCCGTCATGGGCAGGATGCAGCTGATGACCAGTACAAAACCTAATAAACCTTTTTTCATCATTTTCCTCCTTCATAAAAATTGTTGTTCCGAACGATACATCCGGATAACCGAGTTTATCCGGAAACAGTATGATATCTAAAACATAACTGATAATAAATCAAGCAGGAGTTCGGCACCTGAATTTCAGAACATTGAATCCTTTGTGTGTCAAAAAAAATTAAATTCAATAAAAACAGATGATTCCATTCCGTATCTCCCCGCATATCCCTTAAGAAAAAAAAAGCAGAAAAACAGTTTTCCGGATTCTGCCTGCTGTTTTGTTCCGAGCTTAATTTTAGGGTAAACAGATTTTAATTTATAATTGTGTAAATAAATTATGCGATGCCCAACCCTGATTTTTAGCCATGACAAAGCACTGGTACACCGTTTTTTAAATCCGTCACCCCCTGAAGATTTTGGCTGACCATGCAAAATCAGCGTGTTATCTATCCTTAGCAGAGAGGGGATGAATTTACGGACTGCTGTACTACTGCCCTGTCAACGTTTAAATGACGGGGATGCAGCACTCTGAAATTTCGCAGGGTGTATTGCATACGCCCGCCATACGGCAAACAGGGGCGTATGCAATACGCCCCTGCATGAGTGGCTTAACCCGTCAGTTTACCTTTGACAGAGCACTACTGCTTTGTCAACATCAATAATGACGGGTGACATTATCTGCAGGGATGCATTGCATACGCCCGTCATGAGCGGAATCGGAGTCACAGATTCAAAACTGACAATGCACTACAGGAGCAGACTGTCTTTTACCTCTTCATCCTCCCATTCAAAAACTTCGTCAATATCCAGCAGAATTTTAATTCCCTTATCCATTTTGGCAATGGCCAGAATCAGACGGGTATCAATATTTACACCGAAATAGGGGGTATCCTCAATCTCCGATGCCTTAATATTCAGGACTTCCAGCACGGTATCCACGGCAATTCCCAGATGTACGGGTTTTCCGTTGTTTTCCAGGTCCAGTACAATGATACAGGTGCGATCCGTATAGGCAATTTCCTCCATGCCGAATTTGAGCCGCAGGTCAATGACCGGAATTACAGTATCCCGAAGGTTAATCACCCCTTTTACAAAGGGAACGGAGCAGGGAATGCTCCGGATATCCATCATACCGATGATTTCTTTGATTTTTAAAATATCAATGCCGTATTCCTGATCCCCGAGGCGGAAGGTCAGATATTTGCCTTCCTTGTTGAGCATGGCTTTGGTATTGATATTTTCCTCATCCACTCCCCGGTACAGGATTTCGTGCATCACATTTTCCGTGGCGTGGAGATTGGAGGGCTGGTGGCTGGTAATCCGGTCTTTGTATGCGGCTTTGGCAAAGCGGATGTCTATAAATTTTTCCAGATCAATAATGGCCCCGATCCCCATTCTTTCGGCCATATAACGCTGCATGATGTCAAAATCCTCTATCAGCGGATAGAGATCCCCGGCCTTGATTCCCTGAGTTTCGGTCAGTACATTTTTGAGCAGGGGCACTTTCAGGCCCAGGCGTCTGTCCGGGTCCAGAAAGTTCACAGCCACTTCTGCTGCCAGCTCCGGTTTCTGCTCGATAAATTTTCCGGCTTTGACCAGCATTTCTGTCAGTTCATACACCGCATCCGTATGGGGGGCTATAAAATCATCCCGCATGGCCACAATGCAGCAGGGATGCTGGGACCAGAGTTCTCCGGAAAGAAACTGCAGCTCGGCAATACCCGAAGCAATGGCTTTGGTTCCGATGGGTTCGGCCACCATAAAACCGCAGGCATCCTCATTGCTGCGGAGAAATTCAGGCATTTTCACCGGGGCCACAACTTCAAAATTCACATCCATCCCCGCGTCACCGTTCATACCGGCCCGCAGACCGATTTTATCGAAAAACATATGGGAAAGCATGTGATGGATGGACAGTTTATGGGGGATCAGGAAAGATTTGCCTTTGAAATAATTCTGAAAAGGATCCTGATAATCCCCTTTCCTGTTCCGGACAAAAATACTGCCGTTTTTGTGGGCCAGAAGAATCATTTTGATAGGCACATCAAAACTGTAGAGATCCATGGCAATGGGGGCCAGCACACAGGCCGCATCCACCCGGCCTCTTTCCAGCGCATCCGCAACAGGATTCCACCCGGGCAGGCACTGGGTTTCCAGTTCAAAATATGCGGGGGTCATATCCCCTTTTTCAATGAGATGCTTGAGTACTCCCAGTACCAGATGATCGGTAATCTGAATATGGGCAATCCGCAGTTTTACTTTGCCGGATGCGGTTTTCCGGGGTGTTTTTTCTTCTGCCGGATCTTTTTCCGGTTCTTTTTTAATGCCGAAAGCCTCATCAATTTTGTTCCGCAGCTCATTGCTGTCAAAGGGTTTGGCAATATATCCGCTGACACCGGCATCCATGGCTTTCTGCTGCTGTTTTTTATCCCCCTGCCCGGTTGCCATGATAAAAGGCATGTCCGCATATTTTTCACTGGAGCGTATCCATTCCAGAAGCTCGAAACCGTCTTTTTCCGGCATATTCCAGTCACTGATGATCAGATCTATGCCTTCCATCATCTGCAGTTTTCTGATGGCGATTTCCCCGTTTTCCGCTTCAATAATATTTTTAAACCCCAGGTTGTCCAGTGTCTTTACTTCGATATTGCGCATAACGGCAGCATCTTCGACCAACAGGATCATTATATTTTGGGGATCAATGGACATTTTTTTTCCTCCGGTTATCTTTATGATTGTTTCCATATCTGCGGATAAAATTTCGGAAGGGGCCTGGCCCTCCGTTCCGAATCATTATCCCATAGGCGATTATTGTGGATTTTTCCTGTTTCGCCAAAACTTTTTTCATGCTGCCGCTGTAAAACTGTAAAATATCTATGCTGATTATAATAGGTTTTGCAATGCCGTTCAATCAATTTTTTACTGTTTTCCGGATAATTATTCCGGATGCCCCATCGTCCGGGATATATCCGGATAATATTTCCGGCACTGGGGCAAACCGTCTGATTTTTATAAGCACAAAGGGTACTACAGCACTTTTTAAATCCGTACCCCCCCTCATGATTTTAACAGTCTGATTTTACATGATCAGCCAACATCATAAGGGGGTGACGAACTTACGAAGTGGTGTAGTACAGTGTTTTCACAGGGAACACAGAGGTTCTGCTGTGTCTAATGACAAAGGGATTTGACCCACTGCCTATTTTCCTTTCCTGCCGCCACTGCCCCATGCCGCCTGAATCTGTATACTATAAATGAAAATGCTGAATGCGAATGCTTACAGTCTGTAACAGTTCTTCATTTTCATATTTCGTTGTGGCTCACCGTATGGATCTGTATATTTATTTCAAACGCACAAAATCACCGGCTTTTACGGTTCCGTCCCCGCTGAACATTCCTTCGGTTTTTCCTGCAGAAACCTCTTCCGCTGTCATTTCCCCCAGTTTTTTTCCGGGTATGTAAAACGGCTGGTCATTTTTTCCGCGGATAATTTCCCCCCGGTCAAAGACTTCAAAAAAATCTCCTTTCCGGATTCCGCTTTCCCGGCCCGAGGACAGGCGGAGTCTGTTTCCTTCCACTGCCGAAACATAGGCCTGCCAGACCTGCTTTCGGATGGCCGCGCCTGCTTTGCCCCCCCCCTCCGCAGCAATATTTTCCAGCAATGTGTTTATTTCATTGAAAGAAACGGTCTGCCCGGCCTTTATGGCATCAAATGCGGCTCCGTCTGTTTCCTGTTCTCTTCGGATACTTTCATCCAGCAGTTTTGCGCCCGTGGCACTGTCAAAAACCGAAAAATCCATACGCGCGGCAGCAAAATAATGCCTGTCTTTGAAGATAAGGATCCCCTTTTCTTTTTCATGGGATTCCGCATTGCGGATACTGCCCCGTATAACCGCATTCACGCCTGCTTCGGAGGCCATGCGGATCAGGGCCATATTGTCAGGGCTTTCGCTCATATGCATCGGAGTTTCTGCAAAACTTTCCGGAAAGTCCGGATCCGCATGTCCGATAAGTACGCAGTCCCCGCATTCTTCCCGGAGAGATTCCAGAAACTGCTTTTGGGCATTGCTCCGGACAGAATCATTTTTGAGAAATGTATGATTCTCAAACGGAAGCAGCAGCACCTTTTTTTTCAGATGACTGCCGGAAAAGGCAAGGCTTTTCCCCACTTTGTTCCGAACTGTTTTTGCAGCGGTGCAGCCGCTGAACAAAAAGAGAACAGCAAGTAATATACTGCTGTACCGAACCATATATTTATTGCCGCCGGACAGTGAATTTTCGGAAACTGTCATTTTTATCTTTATCCTCACAATACATGATAGCGGGTCAAATCCCCTGATGCCGTCTCCCCCGGTACTGCCGACGTAAGAAAAAACGGCGTGCCGAACTTTCCGCCTGGCAGATTTTTTTTCTACATAATTTCAGCATGTCAGACTGTAAGTCTGACGATTCTCCGACCTTGGATCAGCAGGATTGCCACCGGCGGAGGGGGAATTTTCTGTTTAAGGAAACGGCATTGACTTTCATCGGTATATTTCCTGAATTGAGCGGTTCTCATACCTGAAAATAACTTCCGGCCGGAAATTTCACCCCTTGGGTGAAAAGCGTAAAACAGGCAACGTTCCGCTTACCGGACATTCAGTTGGTTTGTATGAAAGTGTCTGCGAAAAACCGGCCTCCGCCTTAATTTTCGCACTCCGCGCAGCTTTCATGTTTCGCTGTGAATGCAATTCATGGCCGTTTATCTGAAAAAAACCGCTCTGTTTAGGTATTTATCCTTCAAATACGGCTGTCACCCGTGTTGATATGCCGCCTCTGGCGGTAAAATCACCGATTACCTCCATCTTTCCGGGAGAAAGAACCGATACCAGATCATCCAGAATTCTGTTTACCGTATGCTCGTAAAAAATTCCCGCATTCCGATACTGCAGAAGATAATATTTTAAGGATTTCAGCTCGACAATCTGGTCTTTTGGGCGGTATTTTATTGTAATGGTTCCGAAATCCGGCAAACCGGTCATGGGGCAGACAGAGGTGAATTCCGGCTGGAAAATTTCAATATCCACCTCTCTTCTGCCCCGGTATTCATAGGGAACGGGCGTAAGTACCCCGGCGCGGATCGTAGCATCCTCCCGGCGGTCTGTCTGATTTAGGTCCTGATTCATCTCTCACGCTCCTGCGTACATTCCCGCCCGGCTCTGCCTGTCATTACAATATGAAGAGATTGCGGGGACATTGCCGGACCGGGACATTATCTGTTTTCCAGGGGGATATAATCCCTTTTTACCGGCCCGGTATAAATCTGCCGGGGACGGTTCAGTTTCCATTCCGGATCTTCCATGCTTTCTTTCCACTGGGCAATCCAGCCCGGAAGCCGGCCGATGGCAAACATTACCGTAAACATGTTGGTGGGAATGCCGATGGCACGCAGAACAATACCGCTGTAAAAATCCACATTCGGGTAAAGATTATGGGAAATAAAATAATCATCGTTCAGTGCTATATCTTCCAGGGTCTGGGCAATATCCAGCAGGGGATCATTGATATGGAGTTTGTCGAGCAGGCGGTCACAGACTTTTTTCATGATTTTTGCACGGGGATCATAGGTTTTGTAAACCCGGTGCCCGAATCCCATGAGACGGAAGGGATCGTTTTTATCTTTGGATTTCTTAACGGCATCATTGATGGTCAGCTCCCGCCGGTCAATTTTTTCCAGCATTTCAATAACGGCCTGATTGGCACCGCCGTGCAGGGGCCCCCAGAGCGCGGCAATGCCCGCGGAAATGGAGGCATAAAGATTGACCCGCCCGCTGCCGACAATCCGGACGGCCGAGGTGGAGCAGTTCTGTTCGTGGTCTGCATGCAGAATCAGAAACACACTCAGGGCATTGACCACATCGTGATCCATTTTATAAGGGCGTACAGGTGAATCAAACATCATGTTCAGAAAATTCTCGCAGTAGGAAAGATCCGGCCGGGGATAGACCACCGTATGTCCTTTTGATATTTTATAGGACATGGCCGCCAGTGTCCGTACTTTGGAAATCAGCCGCGTCACGGTTGTATTGATTTCCTCTCTGGTTCCCGCCAGATAGGGATAAAAACTTTTCAGGGCATTGACCATGGAGGAAAGGATACCCATGGGATGGGACTGCATGGGGAAACTGCCGAAAAACTGGCGCATATCTTCATGTACCAGGGAATGGTCGTTCAGCAGAACCGAAAAACGGGTAATCTGTTTCCGCGTGGGAAGTTCTCCGTTTATCAGCAGATAGGCCACTTCCCGAAAGCTGGATTCTTCCGCCAGCTGTTCAATGGGGTATCCCCGGTAGCGGAGGATGCCTCTTTCCCCGTCCATGAAGGTGATGGCACTTTTGCAGCATCCGGTATTGACAAAGCCCGGATCCATTGTGATCAGACCGGTTTCTTTGCGCAGTTTTGAAATATCAATTGCCTTTTCCCCTTCCGTGCCCTCGACAACAGGCAGTTCGATTGTCCGGTCTTTCCATGTAAAGGTAATGGTTTCGCTCATATACAACCTCATGTTTGTCAGTCTGTAATCAGGAGAACAGAAAAAAAATTTTTTGCTGTTTCTCAGAATCCGTTTTTCAGAATCCGCACAGAACTTTCAGAAAATACATTGTACAAAGGCGGCAGGGGACGGTACAGGGATACATCCCCGGCTGACGGCGCAGTAAAATTATTTTTCCGGAAAGTTCTGCATATCATCATGAAAGCAGGATACCCCATATGATAATGCTATCTAATACCTGAACATCATGCTATGGTCAAGCCACTCATTAAAATTTAGTCTGCACCGCGATGGGGACGGTAGTATTGCAACAGTTTTTCCGGAGATATTCCCCATGCAAAGAGGAGAATTAAAAAACGGTTTCGCAGCATTCCGTAAAGCAGACCTTCTTTTTCCCAGCGGCGGGCCGATGTCATAACCGGATCCGGAATGATATAGATTTTCAGACCTTTTCTTTTTATGCGCCGCATCAGTTCCACATCCTCCATAATGGGAATATCCCGGAATCCCCCGGCAGCGGAAAATATATCCTTCCGGATAAAAAACGCCTGATCCCCGTATGGAATCCGGGAAATCCGGGTGCGCAGATTTGCCGCTTTTTCCAGCAGCCGGTATCTCTTTTTCACAGAATCAATTCCCAGGGAAAAGGCACCGGCCGCATAGTGTTTTTTCCGCAGGACCCGGATAATTTTTTCTCCCGCCCTGTCGGGCAGACGGGTATCGGCATGGAGAAAAAGCAGGATGTCCCCCGCGGCCGCGGCTGCCCCGCTGTTCATCTGCCGCCCTCTGCCTTTGGGGGAGGATATTTTTTTAACGGCTTTTTCTTTAACGGCATCCAGACTGTCCTGTTCCGGACCTCCGTCGGCCACAATGATTTCCGGGGCCGGGTTTCCAAAAGATTTTCTGATATGAATCAGAGTGTTGCTGATAATATCCCCTTCGTGGAAAACCGGGATAATAATGCTGATTTGTGTGCTCATGGAATGAATCATTGATAAATCTGCAAAAAATGTCTATAGTTTTCTGGCCTGCATTATTCATATGTCCCGGCAAAATCAGGATATATTACTGATAAATAAAAGAATTCAGAAAAACAGTTTTAAAACCCGTTTTTTTTCAGCTAAAGAATTCAATCGGAGGTCAGCATGAAAGACAGTCCTTTGTTCAAAAACTGGGGTCTTTTCAAAAAAGGAATGGACACCCGGCAGATTCAGCTTTCTTTTGCCAGTCATCTGGAATACTCCCTTTCCAAAGATCAGTATACGGCCACCATGCGCGACCTTTACCACTCACTTGCGCTGACCATAAGGGATCGGATGATAGAACGGTGGATCAAAACCCAGCAGATCTATCATGCCGAAGATCTGAAGCGGGTGTATTATCTTTCCGCAGAATACCTCATGGGAAGAGTGCTCATCAACAATATCATCAATCTGGGAATTTATGAAGAAACCCGGAAAGCCATGGAGGAGGTTAATATTGATTTGAATGAACTGGCAGAGCAGGAACCGGATATGGGCCTGGGAAACGGGGGACTGGGACGTCTGGCGGCCTGTTTTCTGGATTCTCTGGCAACCCTGGAAATCCCTTCCCACGGATACGGTATCCGCTATGAATTCGGTATCTTTGAACAGGATATCCGGGATATGGGGCAGAGTGAGCTTCCGGAAAACTGGCTGAAATACGGCAATCCCTGGGAAATTGCCCGCCCCGAATATTCCTATCCGGTCCGCTTTTACGGCAGAGTGGAACAGACAAAACTGGCGGACGGGCGACTGAAGAGCGAATGGAAAGACTGCAGCAATATTATGGGCATTGCCTATGACACACCAATCGGCGGATACGGAAACAACACGGTAAACACCCTCCGCCTCTGGTCCGCCAAAGCCTCCAATGAATTTGATCTGCACTATTTTCAGCACGGGGATTATCTGAAGGCCGTGGAGGAAAAAAACATTTCCGAAAATATCTCCAAAGTGCTGTATCCCAATGATGAAATCTATGAAGGCCGGGAGCTGCGGCTGCGGCAGCAGTATTTTTTCGTGTCCTGTTCCATCCAGGATATTATCCGGCGTTACCGTACCTGCCACAAAGATTTTGCGGCCTTCCCCGATAAAGTCGCCATCCAGATGAATGATACCCACCCGGCCATGGCCGTTGCCGAACTGATGCGGATTCTGCTGGATGAATACGGCATGGACTGGGAAAGGGCCTGGGATATTACAACCCGGACATGCGCGTATACCAACCACACCCTGCTTTCCGAAGCTTTGGAAAAATGGCCGGTGAGTATGCTGGAAACACTGCTGCCCCGTCCTCTTCAGATTATTTATGAAATCAACCGCCGATTTATGCGGGATGTATCCACACTTTATGTAAAAGACGGGGAGCGGATGCGCCGCATGTCCCTGATTGAGGAGGGGGAGGAAAAACGTATCCGTATGGCGCATCTGGCCATTGCCGGTTCCCACTCGGTCAACGGTGTGGCCGAACTGCACACCCGTCTGCTGCGGGAAAGGTTACTCCGGGATTTTGATGAAATGTATCCGGGGAAGTTCAATAACAAAACCAACGGTGTTACCCCCCGGCGCTGGCTGCTGGCCGCCAATCCGGCACTTTCTGACCTCATCTGCGCCCGTATCGGCAAAAAATGGATAGGGAATCTGGAACGGCTCCGCGATTTGGAGCCCCTGGCTGCGGATGCAGAATTTCGGAAAGAATGGCAGGAAATCAAATACAGAAACAAAGTTACTTTTGCCGGAATTGCCGAAAATCTCACGGGGGTCAGTCCTGCACCCGAAGCAATCTTTGATTTCCAGGTCAAACGCATTCATGAATACAAACGGCAGCTGCTCAATATTCTGCATGTGATATACTGCTGGCTGAAACACAAAGGGGAAGCGGATTTCCACATGCATCCCCGCGTCTTTATCTTTGGCGGAAAAGCCGCGCCCGGATATGCAAAAGCCAAACTCATCATCCGGCTCATCTGTCATGTGGCCGAAATGCTCAACCGGGATACATCGCTGAATCATATTATCAAAGTGATTTTTATTCCCAACTACCGCGTATCCCTGGCAGAACGAATTTTTCCCGCTGCCGATATTTCCGAGCAGATTTCCACAGCCGGATACGAGGCATCCGGGACTTCCAATATGAAATTTGCCTTAAACGGAGCCCTGACTGTGGGAACGCAGGACGGGGCCAATATTGAAATAATGGAGGAAATCGGGCGGGAAAATCTTTTCATCTTCGGTCTGACTGCGGATCAGGTGCCGGAAATGCGGCAAAATTATAATCCCTATACCTGCTGTGAAAATGATCCGCTGCTCAAAGATGTGCTGGATCTGATCCGCAGTGATTATTTCAGCCCCGAAGACCCCGGGCTTTTCCGTCCCCTGGCGGATGCCCTGCTGAGCAGAGATGAATACATGGTACTGGCGGATTTTGCCGCATACCATGAATGTCAGATGAAAGCGGATGCTTTGTACCGGAATCCGGAAAAATGGACAGAAACGGCGATTCTCAATGTGGCAAAAATGGGGAAATTTTCTTCGGACCGTACCATTCGGGAATATAACCGGGATATATGGAAAGCGGAAAAAAAGAGCATCATGCAGGAAAAGCCGGAAACTTCTCTGTGATCAGCAGATCGGAAAGTTTCCCCCGGATACGGTTTTACAGTTGTCCCGGAAGGCAGAAACTGTATTTTGGCACGGCAGCATCTCCCGGTTAGCCCATGCAAAAAATACAATTTTTGCACTCCTCCGGAGACGTTTCGAGCTACTGATTCTTTATCATGTGAATCGTGGTTCAGACAGACAGCATTGCATGGCTGTCCTGAACGGTGATTTATATTTCTCAATAAATCCGGACATCTCAGAAAAAATGGTTGACATTTCAAAAAATATATAACACAGTAAAATCAAATGAGCAAAAATACCAATAATTTCTGATGAACAGCTTAATTCGGCTGTAACTGACTTTTTGGAAATAATTCATCTCCCAAAAGAAATCACAGGGCAGTTAGGTGATTTCCTGAAAAAAATGTAGCGAAGGAGTGCCAAACTGAAAGTCCGGCAGTGTCTGACAGACGGCAGTCCGGTTACAGACTTTCCGTTTAAGACTCCTGCAGAAGCGCTGCATTCATATTTGGAAATCGCCTTAAAAGACGAAATCGCCGTATAATGCGGTGAAGCCCGGAGCGGACTGTGCGGCCGCGGAAACTGCGATAAAAATACTGATTATCCGCCGGAAGGATTTTGGGGGCATATCTGCTAAGACCCTATCCGAAAACCAGTTTCCCGATGTTCGGAACCCCTGTTTTTGCCGGGTTTAAAAATCGGTTTCGGAGGTTTTCGGATAGGCTCTAATGCTCTGTCAAAGTTGATGATCTCGTAAAAAGTCAGAAAATCAGGTTTTGATACACATTAATCTGCTGATTTTACTGACAGCGATTTTCAAACATCTGGCTTTTTACCGATTCATCAAAGTTAAACTGATGGGTAA